>JACPMB010000038.1 GCA_016186175.1 Candidatus Peregrinibacteria bacterium | reverse complement strand
AGACGACGCAGCTTCGCCATATCGGATTGAACTTCATAGATCGGATCATTGCCGCCGCGAAGTATGATGATGTTCCGGAGCTTCATCAGTTGATCCATACATTCAAGTACAAGAGGGTGAAAACCGTGGGGGAACGTCTCGGGAAATTGCTCATCGGCGTGAGTGAACTTCACTGGCCCTCTCCCGCCCCGCACCAGACGCTTCGCGGCGGAGCGGGAGAGGGGAAACCTGTTCTATGTCCCGTGCCGTTGCACTGGATCAGGAAATTCTCCCGCGGCTTCAATCAATCGGAGGTTCTTGCGCGTGCGGTTGCGGAAGCCAGGAAATGGGAGGTGCAGCATCTGCTAAATAGAGTGAAATGGACGGGGTCGCAGGTCGGGAGGCGTAGGAAAACGCGGCTGGCCGCAGTGATGGATGCGTTCCGTATCCGGCGCGGACGCGGGCGCATGAATACTGGCACATCAGGATGGAATGGCATGCCGTCGAATGTGATGCTGATTGATGACATTTCTACAACGGGCGCGACTCTCGACGCGTGCGCGAAAGCTCTAAAAAATGCAGGCGCGGCATCAGTGGCAGGATTAGTGATCGCGCTTGGATAACCTCCGGCGCCGACGGAAAAAATATATGAGCAATATTTGAGTTCATTTCATTGCGATATTTTCCGATGCGGAAGGCAACACGAAGTGTGTGGAAAACTTTTTTCTTTTCCACAGCGCGGCTAAGATCGCCCTCCCGTGACCGTGCTGATTTCCGCGCTGGCGTTTCTGTTGCTGCTCAGTTTTCTCGTGCTCATCCACGAAGCCGGGCATTACTTCGCCGCGCGGTGGTCCGGAGTGATAGTGGAGGAATTCGGATTCGGGCTGCCGCCGCGCGCCAGGACGCTGTTCAAAAAAGGCTGCACGCGGTTCTCGCTCAACTGGATTCCCTTCGGCGGCTTCGTCCGTTTGCAGGGGGAGAGCGAATCCGCCGACGGAGGAGGTTCGCACGGCAGTTTCGCGCGCGCCAGCATCCCCTCGCGCGTTCTGATCCTCGTCGCGGGCGTATTTATGAATTTCATTTTCGCAGTGCTGATCTTCACGGTCGGATTCACAGTATGGAGATGGATCCCGACTTATCTTTCGATAGAACAGATGAAAGCGGCGTCGGAGCGCAACGAGATCATCTTGAGCCCCGGAGTGCGCATAGCGTCCGTACAGGCCGGAGGCACGGCGGCGACGGCGCGTGTTCCGGCGCCATCAACTCTTCTGTCAGTTGACGGCAATCCGGTCTTTATCCCGGCCGACGTGATCGCCGCTCAGGCAGGCAGGCAGAGCGTTGCATACGTCCTCAGGACGGACGCCGCACCGGAACGGGAAATTTCCATTAAAGTGCAGGTAAGGGACGGCAAAACCGGCGTAGCGGTGGAATTTGCTCCCATTGTCGCCTCGCCGCGGAGGTCGGTTCCGCAAGCGGTCATGCTTTCCTTGCGCGAGGCCAGGGTCATGACTATTCAGACAGTTATCGGAATCGCGCAGCTATTTAGGTCCCTGGCGTGGCGCGGAACAGTGCCGGAGGGAATTACTGGAATCGTAGGCATCGCGCAACTTACTCACTCGTCCGTCCAGGAAGGGTGGATGGCTTATCTGCGCCTGATGGCGGTTCTGAGCTTGAGTCTTGCGATACTGAACATCCTGCCGTTCCCGGCGCTCGATGGCGGGCGGCTTGTTTTTGTGCTTGTCGAAGCGATCCGCCAGCGCCCCGCGCCGCGGCGCCTCGAACTAATCGTAAACACCGCCGGATTCCTCGCGCTGATCATGCTGATCGTTCTGATCACATTTAACGACATATGGCATCTGTTTTAGAAAGTTCCTGCGTCATCACCGCTCTATGAACCCCGTCGCCACCGTCTGCCAACATCCCGCATCCGACCATATCGGATCAGTCGTGCATGGCAACGCGACAGTTCCGCCGGCGCATGCAGCTCATCCGGCAGCGGCTGCGGATTTGTGGATGGAAATTCTGCGACGTGTCTCCTCTAAGCTGCCGCGCGCGCAGTTCATCACGTGGTTCAAGAACACCGCGGCTCTCGGACTCGAGGAGGGGAATCTTGTGGTCGGTCTGCCGCTCCCCACGTTTCTCACGTGGCACATGGAACATTATCGCGCGATGACTCTGGAAATAGCGCGGGAAATTGACCCCGGCATACGCCAGATCATTTATACAGTTGACCTGGGGCTCAAGGACGATCCCGCGCGCACGGTGGATTTGCTCGAACATTTTCCCGAGAACAGGCGCCGCAAGCTGCCAGGCAGGCAGGAAGTCAGGCTCGCCGAAGGGATCGTGAGCAAAATCCTTAATCCATCGTACACGCTCGAGAATTTCGTCGTCGGCTCCAGCAACAGCCTGGCGAACGCGGCGTGCATGGCTGTGGCGCGGGAACCAGGCGGCAAGTACAACCCGCTTTTCCTGTACGGGGGAGTGGGATTGGGCAAAACGCATCTTTTGCAGGCGACTGGCAACGCGATACTCAAACACAGCCCGCGTGCGGCAGTCGTATACACGACGAGCGAGGATTTCACGAACCATGTCGTGGAGGCCATCGCTCACAAAAAAATGGAACAGTTCAACCGCCGTTACCGCACCGTTGATGTTCTTATAATAGACGACATACAGTTCATCGCGAACAAGGACCGCACCCAGGAAATTTTCTTCCATACATTCAACACGCTGTACGAGGAACGCAAGCAGGTGATCATCTCGGCCGACAGGCCGCCGCAGGAGTTGCATCTGGAAGACCGCCTTATCTCGCGGTTCGCGCGCGGCATGATCGCCGACGTCTCGCAGCCGGACTACGAGACGCGGCTGGCAATCCTAACCGAGAAAGCGGCCGCGTACGAAATCTTCATTGACGGCGCCGTGCTTCAATTCATCGCGCAGCACGTTACGCGCAACGTTCGCGAGCTCGAAGGCATACTCATGCAGGCCGTGGCCGTCTACGAGCTGGAACAGCGCATGCCCACTGTGCGATCCATCGCCGAGATCATGAAGAAGCTCGGCGCTGATCCCCTAAAAGACGCGGAAAAAACCGGCTTCGTCCAGGCGCCCAGGCGCAAGCCGACATTTCAGGAGATCATGGAGGCAGTAAGTCGCTACTACTCCGTTTCCGTCCAGGACATGATCGGAGCTTCGCGCGTGCGCGAAATTCTGCTGCCGCGCCAGATTGCGATGTGCCTCGGCAAAAGGCATCTCGGCATGAGCTTCGTGCGTCTCGGCGAAGCCTTTGGCGGGCGAGATCACACGACCGTAATGAACGCGCTTGAAAAAATAGAGGCCAAGTTCAACAGCGACCCCCATCTGCTGCGGGAAGTCCGTGCCATAGAGCAGGAGGTGGGGGTGGTGTAGGAAATTATTGTCCAGGCGTTTAGCGCGTTTCATTGTCTTTCGCGTCTGCTACTCTTTGCTCATGCCGGAACCGGTGGCCGACGATCTCCACAAGCTTCGACACTCGCTGGCGCACGTGCTTGCGCAGGCTGTTTTGAACTTGTGGCCGGGGACGCAGATCGCCATCGGGCCACCCATTGATTACGGATGCTACTACGATTTTCTTTTCGCCAAGCCAATATCGGAGGATGACTTCCATGCGATCGAGAAAGAAATGCGAAAGATCATTCATCAAGGGCAAACGTTCCGCTGCGATGAACTTAATACCGCGGACGCGAGGAAATACTGGAAGGACCGCAAGCAGAACTTCAAAGTCGAGCTCATTGAAGATCTGGAGAAGAACGAGAATGTGAGGACGGTCACGCACTACGCGAACCTTGGACCGAAAGGGGAGGAGACGTTTGCGGATCTTTGCCGCGGCGGCCACGTCGAAAACCTCAAGGAGATACCCGCGGACGCCTTCAAGATCATGACGCTCGCGGGAGCCTACTGGCGCGGGGATGAGAAGCGCGAACAGCTGACGCGGATTTATGTAGCCGCGTTTCCGTCCGGGCGGGAACTTGACGAATATTTGAAGATGATGGAAGAGGCGCGGAAGCGCGACCATCGCAAGCTCGGGAAGGAACTCGATCTCTTCACTTTCAGCGAGATGGTCGGGCCGGGACTGCCGCTGTGGACTGCGCGCGGGACGGTCATCGCGGACGAGATCGAGAAACTCGCCAGGGAGACGGAGGCGGAAGGCGGATATCTGCGCGTGCGGACTCCTCACATCGCGAAGGGCAAGCTATACGAGCAGACGGGGCATCTTGAGCACTATAAGGCCGCGATGTTTCCGCCGATGTCCTTCGCGAACGAAGAAGGCGAATACTACCTGAAGCCCATGAACTGCCCGCATCATCATCAGATTTTCGCCTCCAGAAGCCGCAGCTACCGCGATCTGCCTATGAGGCTCGCCGAGTACGGACATTGCTATCGCCACGAAGAGAGCGGCGTTCTGTTCGGATTGATGAGGGTCCGGTCGCTCACGATGAACGACGCTCACATCTATTGCACCGAAGAGCAGTTCGAGAACGAATTCAACGCGGTGATCAATCTGTACCTTAAGTATTTCGCGCTTTTCGACATAAAAAAACACGTAATGCGTCTGTCGCTGCACGATCCTAAGGAGCTCGGGAAAAAATACGTCCCTAAGCAGGACTTGTGGATCAAAACCGAAGAGATGGTTCGCAGGGCAATGAAGAAGAATGGCGTGCATTTCATGGAAGTCCCCGACGAAGCCGCGTTTTACGGCCCGAAAATAGACGTGCAGATATGGAGCGCGATTGGACGCGAATTCACGCTTGCCACCAATCAAGTGGACTTCGACGTCCCGGGAAAAGTGGGGCTCAAGTACATTGACAGCAATGGAGCTGAAAAGGTGCCTTTGTGCATACATCGCGCCCCTCTCAGCACCCACGAGCGGCTCATCGGATTTCTAATCGAGCAATTCGCCGGTCTCTTTCCGCTCTGGCTGGCTCCGGTCCAGGTCGGGCTGCTGCCGGTGGCCGGCGCGCACGAAGATAGCGCGCATGATCTGGAAAAACGGCTCCGCGCCGCCGGAATTCGCACTCAATTCTTCGATCACACGGAAACACTCGGCAAGAGGATCAGGGAAGGCGAGATGTGGAAGATTCCATACCTGGCGGTAATCGGCGATAAAGAAGTGCACGACAAAAGCGTGACCGTCAGGAACGTGAAAACAAAAAAACAAACTACGGTTCCTGTTGATGAATTCATACGAAAAACCACCGATGACATTGTGGAGAGAAAATTGGAACCTGGTATAGGGTAAAGCTATCATTCCTGCATGTTCCAAGCTTTTGAATTAGGTCCCTTTTTGATTTGGACGCGGCTGTTATTCGTTCTCGCCGGCATCTGGCTCTCGACGGGGTTCTTTCTGCGGCTCGCCGAGAGCGCAAATTTGAGTTTGCAACACTTTCGCGACAACGGCTGGCAGTACGCGCTCACTTTCGTTCTCGGCGGACGGATCGCCGCCATGCTCGCATCATACAAGGTGTATCTGCAGGATCCACTGCGCAGCATATTTCTGCACGACGGGAACTTCAGTTTCCTCGGCGGCGCGATCGGAATAGGTGCGGCGCTCTACTTCGCCACGCGCGGTCAACGGACCACATTTCTACAATGGCTCGACGCGCTTCTGCCAGCGGCGACTCTCGGACTGGTTTTCTCCTGGATGGGCTCGTTTTTCGCAGGCGATGCGTACGGCGCTCCGACGGACGCTTTCTGGGGCGTTGTTTACGACACGTCATACGTGCGTTACACGATCCCGCTTCATCCTGTGCAATTGTACTACGCGTTATTCTATTTTCTTCTTACGTTTATACTTCTTATCATCCGGAAACGGTCGAGGCGCGTGGGAGCCGAAACTCTCTTCGGCATCGTCACCGCAAGCATCGGGGCGTTCGTGCTCGAATATTTCCGCGGCGACTTCAGCATTCCAGTCTTCGCCACTGCGCTGGATTTCGGAGTCATCACATTCCTGTTTGCGAGTCTCGGAGTTTTCGCGCTTATAGAGAATCGCATTTCCGCCAGGTCGTCGCTCGTTTACGAGATATGCCTGCTCGCCGGCACGGCCATATACGTGTTCGCAAGAGCATGGCTCGATCTGGACACGTTCGAGCTGCGCGCGAGCCAGTTGCTGAGCGTGCTGGCGCTGCTCGTGACTGTAGTTTACGTCGTTGTCGAACGCAGGAAACATCCGTATTTTTGAATTTTTGCTGATTCACGAATCGGCGAATTATCTGGCATGCCGGAACCTTGCGCGAACCTCCCGCATGCGTAATCATGCATACATGCAGTTCCTGCCGTTTCTTCTGACCGACAATCCAGTGATTCGAGCGCTGCAGATATCGCTGATCGCCGCCGCCGTTATTGCGGTGTATCTGGTGCTTTTTACCACGCGTGACATATTGCTGCGCACGCGGTCTTTCGTATATCAGAGCGTGTGCATACTTCTTGTTGCGCTGCTGCCGATCCTGGGTTTTTTCCTGTATCTGCTGATTCGTCCCGCGACGACGGTGCGGGAGAGGGAGATGGAGCGAATGTTTAAGAAGGCGTTTAAAAAAGACGCCGTTTCCGCTTCCTGATCATGTCCTTGCTCTCCTACCTCTTCCATCCAAATCCCGGACATCTTGCATACTCGTCGCCCTCGGCGGCCGCCGTGCTGGGCGCATGCACGGCGCTCATAATCCTGTCCTTTGCCATCAAATACTGGCGCAGGAGGCTAAAGAACTCCGTAACCAGGAAGCTCAGCCGCGCGTGGTCCTCGATCAGCTTCTGGTTCGGAGCCTCCGGTCTGCTGCTGGTTGTTTCCCGCGTGGAACAAATCCAATTCATCGCGATGCGATTTCTGTGGGCGTTCTGGGGGATGCTGCTTCTGTTTCTGATCTTTCTGCAATGGCGCATTTTCCGCATGCGGCACTACGAGGTGCTTCCCAGAGTTGACAACCTGGATCCTCGGGACCGGTATTTGCCTGGAAAAAAGCGCATAGGATAACGAATTGACAGTCCGGCAAGTGTAGAAGATCATACCTCTCCTATGCCGCTAAAGCATTTCACGGAGACCGTTCTGGTCGTGCTGCTCGGATTGATCGTAATATCAGCGAGCGCGATAGTTTCGGTTATGCCACCGATACCGGAGGGATTCGCTCCGTGGACGATCGTGTTCGCGGCGGCCCTCGCGTATCCCGCGATTCTGTACCCACTCCTGAAGCGCAATAGAGCGGATTACTCGTTTCGCGCGCTGCATTTCGCTCCGGTTGCCGTGACGATCGCGTGGATGCTGATACAGATCGCCGCTCTTAAAGAGCCCCGTTTCGCAACCGCGAACGGCATGTTTACATGGGGATTCGGCGTTATGCCGGTCGCCGCGATATTCCTGCTGCTTGCGTCTTTTTGCATCCGTGTCATACGACGCCGCTCGTCGAGGATCACGTTTATGGTCCTCCTTTTTGCTCCGTTCGCCGCTGCGGCCTATATTAGTGAAACACGGACACACTGGGACTCCCGGCTCGCCTCGATTCTTTGGGAAAGAGGTCCGGCCGGAATCGCGGTTGACGGCTATTTGGACGATCGAATTCAGACGCCTGAGCTTTCCGCCAGCTCGCACGGGGAAAAAAATCTGTCGCAGTCGTCCGTTCCGGAGGAAGAAGCCTGGCGGCAGAAGTTGCGTTCGGTTGAGCGGAAAAAAGCGAATTTGGATATATCGGTTGCAGGGACCGTCGCGGGAGTGGATGCCGCGCTGAGCCTTGTTGGTCCGCAGTTTTCCGGGGCCGTTGTAGGCACCAAACGGATTGCGAAAAAGCCGATGACGAGGCTCCCCAAATCCGGCATCGGGACGGAGGCGATTGGCATCCTGGCGTTCGCGGGATTCGCTGGAACGATGCATATTAGAGCCAGGCGGAGGACGGCGGAATAAATTTCGCATTTATCCACGCTGGTCAGAGGCGAGCGAATTCATTCGCGTTTGTGTGTGCTATCCTGAATTTGATGCCAGTGATATCGAATTTGAAAGCTCGTCAGATCTTGGACTCCCGCGGCACCCCCACCGTCGAGGCGGAGTGCGTGCTGGACGATCCTTCGTCGGGCTCAGGGCAGGCTTTTGGTCGCGCGGCGGTTCCTTCCGGCGCATCCACGGGCAGCCACGAAGCATTGGAGCTGCGGGATGGAGACAAGAAGAAGTACATGGGCAAGTCGGTCGAGAAGGCCGTGAACAACGTGAATACCGTTCTCGCCGGGAGTCTCGTCGGCAAGTCCGCCTCCGATCAACGCACGATCGATCAGCTCATGATTGATCTCGACGGGACGGAGAACAAATCCAATCTCGGATCGAACGCGATTCTCGCGGTCTCAATGGCCGTATGCCGTGCGCGTGCCGCTTCGGAAAAACAGTCTCTTTGGAAGTCTCTGGCGGATCAGTTTGAAGTCAATATGGAAAAAGAAGTGCGGCTTCCCGTCCCGCTCATGAACGTGCTGAACGGCGGGGCGCACGCCGATTCCGGCTTGAGCTTCCAGGAATTCATGATCGTGCCGGCCGGATTGCGCACGTTTTCCGAGGCGCTGCGCGCCGGCGCTGAAGTCTTTTACGCGCTCAAGGACATGCTGAAGAAATTCCAGTACGTCACAGCGGTGGGCGACGAAGGAGGATTTGCGCCGCACGTGGCCGACGCCGATCACGCGTTTTCGATCCTGACGCACGCGATAGAAGCCGCCGGATATTCCGGGAAAGTCAAACTCGCCATAGACTGCGCCGCTTCGGAATTCTACAAGAATGGAAAGTACACCGCGGACAGCAAGAGCTTCACATCCGCGCAGCTTGTTGACTACTACGCACACCTCGCGGAGAAGTACCCGATCGTCAGTATCGAAGACAGTCATGCGGAAGATGACTGGGGCGGATTCGCTCTCATGCAGAAACAAATGGGCAAGACCATGCAGCTCGTTGGTGACGACCTCCTTGTGACGAACACGAAGCGCATCCAGACGGCCGTCAGCCGGAAGGCCGTCAATGCGGTCCTCATCAAACTCAATCAGATCGGCACCGTGAGCGAGACGGTGGATGCGATCCTGCTCACGCAGAAAATGAAATGGAATGCGATCATCAGCCACCGCAGCGGCGAAACCGAAGACACCTTCATCTCCCACCTTGCCGTCGGCCTCCAGACGGGGCAGATCAAGACTGGGTCGTTAAGCCGGACGGATCGCATCTGCAAGTACAATGAGCTGCTCAGGATCGAGGAGGAATTGGGGGACCATGCAACATTTGTTTCCCCCTTCAAATGAATTCCTACGGACGCATCTTCGCAGCTTTAAACGAAGCGGGTGTGCAATACATCGTTGTCGGCGGGGTGGCGATGAACTTTCTCGGCTATCCACGATTCACGGGTGACATTGATATTCTCATGGCACTCGATGAACCAAATCTGAAGAACATGACTCAGCTCATGAAGACGATGGGGTACGTGCAGAGAGTACCAGTGAACATCGAGGAACTCGGCGATGAAAAGAAAGTCCTCATGTTGATACGAGATAAGAATCTGATCGCGTTCGCGTTTATCAATGATGCCGAGCCACAGTTCAACATCGATATCATTGTCGGGGAATCGTTGAACTTTGATCACTATAGGGAGCATCAACAGATTCTGAAGGTACTGGGTACGGCGGTCCCGATTGTTTCTATCGACGATCTCATCGGGATGAAGAAAAAATCCAATCGAAAACAAGATGCCGAGGACGTCGCTGCTCTGCTAGAATTGAAAGGCCTATGAAAACGCAGAAGCAGTACACCTTCGATCGTGAGTACTTGCGGCGTTGCAAGTATGCCTCTCCTGAACAAAAACTCGAATGGCTCGCAGCAGCTGTGGAACTTGTGAAGGCAGCAGGTAGTTTTCCTCAGAAACGCGACCACCACCTCTTCACCCACGGTAGCGACAGTGTCGATATGAAGTAAGCGGCACTCGGTATCAGTGCCTGGAGGAGGGGGGTGGGAAGCCCTGCAGACCAGAAGAGCAGTGCCGCGGCGCTGTAAGTTACAACCGCGATGAATACCCGCCGCGTGAAGCTCGTCTCCCATGCCTTGTCGATCTCCACGCGCCGGTTGCGTTCAATCAGTGCCTGAATTTTTTCTTCGACGGAATTCATCATGATTGATTCTAGCACTGCCTTGTGTAGCATCACATGCGTTCGGGACGTAGCTCAGTTGGCTAGAGCGCTTGCATGGGGTGCAAGAGGTCGCTGGTTCAAGTCCAGTCGTCCCGACCATTACTCAAATTCGCGATAGTCGCAACCTCTTGCATGATGGGAGATGGCTCTAGGATTAGCTTCCTGTCACTCAGGGTGTGTTTCGTGAAGAACAGGTGGAATATCTCGCGCTTCACTTCGGCGGGAGCGGTTTTGTACTTGTCTGCAATGATTTTGAATGTTTCGAGGAAATGCGCCGCCGTTTTGAAGTAGGCCTCATCCAGGGCGGCACTCTCCTGCCCCATGCCCTCCAGCAAGGCCTCGTTCTCCTCCAAGATCATGGTACTCATGTTGCCCATGGCCGATTTGTACTCCTCAAAAAACTCAGGCTTGATCTGATAGCGGCGCAAGGCGTCCACGACCAAATCCTCAAAGTCACTCTCCCGAATGGAGGTAAAACTGCATTCAGGATTGGAACAACGGAGGTAAGTGTACCGCGTCCCATTCCTGCCCTTGGCTGTTTCCGGATAGAGCGGCCCGCCGCAACCGCAATGGAACAAGCGGGAATAAATCTGCCTGCCATAGCCGCCCTTGCTCGTGGTGCGGCCCTCCCGCTTTGCCTTGATCCGTTCAAAGAGGGGTGCGGAGATGATCGGCTCATGCTTTCCTTTCTTCCGCAATACGGGGCGTCCCGCCCTGTTCGTTTCGCCCCAGTTGATCCAGCTAGCATAAAATTCGTTCGATAGAATGCGCTCCACCATCCCCTTTTGGTGAATTTGCCGCCCTTGGCATTGCGAATCTTTTTCTCATTCAAATGCTTCGCAATGGAACGGAAGGAATGCTCCCCTTTGCCTTCTGGTGCATCCTTGCCCGTATCGTACAATTCGTAGATGTACCGCACATGCTTGGCATTGTGATCGGGATGCTTCAAGTACGGATCGGAGTCCCCCTTCTCGCCTGTCTCATCGTTCGGCTTGCGTCCTTTGCGATACCCGAAGTAGCTCACGCTGGGATAGTAGCCCTTCGTCACGCAATGCTGCATCTTCGTCCGTACTTCCTCCGATAGGTTTTCGAAGTACCAGACGGCCATGTTGCAGAAGGTGCGGAACAAAAACCTTCCTTGTGCGGTCTTGGTGTTGAATTCGCCCTCGATCACGCGAATATCCTTCGTATCAAAAAAGGATTCCAAGAGTGAGAAGTCGGGCATGTTCCGTCCGCTCCGGTCTACCTTGTGGAACACGACACCGCTGATAGTAGGATTTCGCAGATGTTCAATCATTTTTTTGAAGACTTTTCGGTTCTGCTTCCCGAAAGCGCTTTTCTTTTCTTCGTAAATTTTTACGAGGTTCACACAGCGCTTTGCCGCATCTTCACGAAGAATTTGTCGCTGGGTGGGAAGGGAATTGTCGTGGTCTTTGTTAGGCGGTAATCAGGAGAAGGCCTTTTTGACGGGGGCTTAGGCGTTATTCCTCAATATATCTTCTCGTAAAATCTTCGTCGCAAAATCGTCTGCCCTCTGCTCACTTTCTCCTCTTTTGTACGCTTCTTCCTGTTCCTGTAATACAGCTTCCGCATCCTGTTCTGCTCTTCGTATAACTTCTTCTTTGGCACCTTGCTGCCTTGCAAGCTCAGGCAGAGGAGCGAATATCGAAAACATGCGTAACTGCGAGGGTGCCATGTTGGGGATCGGAAGTGCTGCCAATTCGTCCTGAAAGCGTGTTCTCCAGTCAGCGGTAGCATATGTCTTTGGGAGAGGATCTTGGCCCTCACGCAACGGCCTCAGGAAACGCGTAATGTAATCATAGGTGTGGCCCACTTCATGCAAAAAAATGAATGTTTTGAGGAGCAATGGTGTCATGCTTTCTCGTGGTATCCCCAGTCGCTCCGCTACGAGTTGAACGGATTTCGGTCTGTGCTGCATCAGTTCCTCGATAACGGAAAGATCGAAGTTGTTATACTTGATCCCCACAGGTTCATCCTCATTGAGGGGACAGACAATACTGCCTCCATCGAACCGACTGGACGTGTCTTTTTCTCGAACAACCTCAGCCAATTCGGGATAATGATGCAGAGCAAGTTGCCAAGCAACTTCTGTCGGATCGGCTCGTCCGATGTTTTCAAGATTCAAGAGACGTTGCAAGTGCTCAATATTTTCCTGAGGCATGAGATCTTGCAACGATGCCCCAGCGGATACCGCACTGTAGTCTCGTGCGTAATCGGGTGCCCCTGATTGCCGCAAGCCTCGAAGCAGATTTTGCAGAACGTTTCTGTTCGCATCACACCCCTCAGCTATCGCTTGCAAACGTTCCGCATCAGAAAGTAGGTACGCCTCGGTTCCCTTCAAGTAGTTAATCCAGTCGAAGGTATAGAAGCCCGATTGGACGCGACCAGCGTAGTCGAGAGCGAGGCGCACATACTTCAATGCGGATTCATGGTCATGCTTCATGGCCGCTTCGATTTGTGCAATATGCAGTGCCTCCCGACTCAGGGAATCCCAGTAGGCATCTTCTAATTCAGAGCCAAGAAAATCTCCCTGTCGGGCGAGTAATTTTTCATGGCAGTCATAGGCTTTTGTACGCGCTGGATCAGACTGATCTTGTCTAAAAATTTCCTGTAAAAAATCACTCAGTTCTTGTGCCGATATATTTTCTTTGTCGAGGGTACTCATGCGGCCTTGGATGGATTACCCCAATCTATAGTTTCATGTAGGGGATGTTCTTTGTGAGTGATGGGGATTACTTTCGCATCATAGGCTTCCCTCTCCTTTCCCTTCCAAATATGCCGATAATTAGGATGGTGTGTGCTGGAGAGTTGCCAGAGTTTGAACATCACCCCTCCCCAGTCATTATGGTCGTCTGGGTGTGTGAAGTAGCTCTTATTCCACTCGCCATTTTCATACATTTTGAGTACTGAGCCTACTTGATCTCGAACGGTAAGCGTTATCACTCTACCGTCTTCTCCAAAAGACGCTTCGCATTTCTTTTTGCCTTCTCCGCGCTCCATATCCGCTTCAAATTCAATCGCTCTTCCATCCCACTTTTCCTGAGGGAATTCCTTGTAGGTAGGGATGGTGTCTTTCACATATATATGATAACATCTTATAAAGAAAAAGCAATAGCCAGATGCTCAATAGGACTTCCGATGTCCTTCTCCTGAATGATGTTCTTGATATTCAGGAAGGCCCGTTGGAACATGGATACCGTTTCACTTCTTGGCCTGTCACTCCGACCATCCGGCTTCGTCCGGCTCACTTCGTTCGCCGAGACTTCGCCGAGATGACCGTCAGACTTGAGCGTCTTCAAATTTGGGCTGACTGTAGGCGCATTTGCAAATAGGATGTCCGTCTTACCTCATCAGCAAGCGATGTTCAAAAAATCATCGCGATTTGCCAAATTCTGGCTATTTAGACTCTTGCATCGCCTGGCAACATGCGTAGCATATACAAGATGGATTTCTATTGTATTTTAGCAATCCAGTGAGAGATGAGATTCAAAACACTTCTCTCTTCTATGCCTCCCACGGATATCTCCACGCTCATTGAGAGCCGGCGCGAGCACGCTTTCCACTCCGGGCTCCCTGCCATAACCGGAATGGAGACAATCAGTCTCTCGACATATTTTCCCGAAGGCACGCAATACTTCTACGGGTATCCCGCCGGGCAGAATTCACGCTTCTTCAACCGCGTCACTCCGGCGGTCGAGGAACTCATCTCGGCACGTTCTCTCGTATGTGCGGGCGCATCGGTCCGTCCGATTGTTTTTTCCGCGGCCGCGGAATCTGAAGTCCTCTCGCTGCTCCGCAACGAACTCGGCGTTTCCCTCGTGGAGAACGATCGCATTCTTCGATTGCCGGCAATCATCGGCCCGAATATCGAAGGAGAGCGACGGAATACTCTCGTCACACAAGCGCTGCGCGGCCTGGCCGATCATGGCGCATTGGTCATGGCGCAACCATACGACGATGCAACCATTGAGAGCCGCTTCCAGTTACCCACTGATCATACGATCTGGCTTAACGACAAGGTGCATCTGCGATACATGATCCCGGCGGATTATCTGCCCGATCGCTACGCCGTATTCCGAAACGGCGCCGATTTTGCGAGATATGCGAAAAAGCTCCCCATACCGTGCGTCGTCAAAGTATCGTCATCCTCCGCCGGGGACGGCGTCCTGATATGCCGAACACTCCGACAATTGCTGCATGCCCAAAAGGAATATGCCGGGATCCTATCCTCGATTCTTGTTCAGGAGTACATCGAAGTGGTCAGGAACTTCGGCATTCAGTTCGGCGTTCCCCATGACTGCCGGCTTCCAGCGGAGATCATAGGGGTCAGCGAGCAGCTCACGACGCCAGAGGGCGAATTCATCGGCGGCATAGTTGACCCGGGCCGCCTTATTCCCGAGATTGACGGCGTCAACGATCTGCTCCTGCAAGTGGTCCTCCCGGCCGTACGCGGCAGCGGCTGGTACGGAGTCGGCGGCTTTGATGTTCTCATGGATCGCGACGGCCGCTTCTACATCACAGACCCCAATTTCCGCATGACAGGAATGACGCCGTATTTGTGCGAGGCGCGCAACGGGCACATACGCAAACGCATTGTCAGCTTCACCGGCGCGTTCCGAGGGGATATGGCTTCATTCAGACGCGCGATAGTGCCTATGGCCGTCGAAGGAAGTCCGGATCAGATGCTTCATATAATCGCATTGACGCGGCACGGGCACACGTTCCGCATGAGCGGTGCAATGCTCTTCGATGAAGACGCCGAAGTGGCTCCGTCCGCAGCACGACTCCTGCGGGCAGGCCTGGAATCGAAAGTGTTTGAGAAGCTACTGAAGATGGTCCGACCGCTCTGAACATGCCGATCAGGACGCAGGCAACTTTACTTCCGCTTTTGCCACATTCGTGCTTTCATGCTCTCCTTTTCGCCGTGTACTTGCATATTTTATTAAATTATGTTATAGTACTTAGTTCGACTCCGCTCACCACAGAGCTCCATGAGCCTCCCCCCTTCAGAAATAGCGGCCGCGACGGATGCAATCAGCAGACATCAGCGCCTGCTCGTTATCCCTCATGCAAACGTGGATCCCGACGCGCTGAGCTCGGCGCTCGCGTGCTATCAGATGTTTTCCGGCATCGGCAAAGATGTGACTGTCATCTGCCCCGATACGCCGCCGGAGTCCTTGCGCTTTTTGCCTGGGTTTGAAAAGCTGGAAGGCGGGATCGCCGAGGACCGGAACTTCGTAATCACCATCAATCTAGATGACGGAGTGGAAGTGGACAAGCTCCGTTACACCGTCGAGGATCGCAAAGTGAATATCATCGTGGTGCCGAGGACCGGTAAAATTTCCACGCGGCAGATCACGTTCGCAGAAGGCGAGCGGCGCTATGACCTGATCGTCGTGGTTGATACGGCCGATCTCACGCTTTTGGGCGCGTTATACACCGACCATATTGATCTGTTCTCGCAAATACCAGTTCTCAACGTGGATCACCACATCAGCAACGCACGCTACGGGCAGACGCACCTGATTGACCCGACGGCGGCGTCGGCGACTGAGGTTCTCTATAACTGGTTTCTGCGCGTTCCCGACTGGCGGGACAGAATCACGCCGGATGTCGCGACGTTGCTCCTCACCGGACTCATCACGGATACCAGAAGCTTCCAGAACCCCAATACAACGCCACGCTCGCTGGAAGCCGCAGCTGAATTGCTCGAAAGGGGAGCGCGACAGCAGGAGATCATCCGGCACATCTACAAGACAAAGCCGCTCTCGACGCTCAAAATCTGGGGTCGCGCGCTCAACCGGATACAAATGGACTCGGTTTCCGGGATAGTATGGTCCGGCGTCAGTCGCGAGGATCTTCAGGAGATGGAAGCGTCGTCGAAAGAGACGCATGGAATTCTGGACGAGCTGATTTCCACCATTCCGAACGCCGACGTGCACGTTCTTTTTGCGGAAGTGGAGGAAGGGGGACTGAAAGCGAGCTTGCGCTCATCCTCCGCAATTGATTGCAGCCGCCTCGCTGGGGAAACTTACGGCGGAGGCGGCCATCCGCGCGCGTCGGGATTCCGCGTGAAGAATTACGGGAACTTCCAGTTGCAAATCCTCGAGTGCATCAAGAAACTTAAGGAGGGAATGGAGAGGCAGAGGCGCGAGTCGGAGGAGCAGAAACCCGCTTCTTTTACTGCTTCCGCTTCAAATAGCACTGGCCAATTGCCCGCCGCAAAGGAGACGTCGAAGAAAAAAAGCCGGAAAGCCTCAGAGTTGAAACAGGAAGACGTAATGGAGAAATTGAGCAATGGAAAAAAAGTGGGGGGAGGGACTGATGTTGTGGAAGAGATTACGGGGAAAGATTGATGCGATACTTCGAGAATTCGCCGGACGAGTTATCGAATCGGCGCATTATCGAGCATATTTCCTTCGAGCGTGTCTCGAGCATGTTTCGTCCTTCCTCAGCAGAAAAACTCCTGCTACACTCTTCACGGTCATCACTTCCACCCGTATCCCATGCGCCTCGTGCAGGTCGCAAAAATCTTGGGCATGACAGGACAGGAGCTCCGTCACGATCTCTCGCAGGTGAACTTCGGCGTCAAACCGACCGATCGCGAGGTGCCTGATTCCCTCGCAAAGGGGGTTATCCGGTTCATCGCGCAAAAGAGAGGACTGAAGATTGATCTGGAGGCCATAGGTCTGATGGAAGATGAAGGCGCAGAAGAAGTGAAAGAAGAGGCGGATGACGGCGTTGGCAAGGACGCCGTTTCGCAGCCGGCGCAAGCGCCCCCGTCCGGTCCGCCGCCGGCGGAACAGCGCACTGGCGAACGGATGACGGTGTTGCGCAAGCTCACACTCGAAGACGTGCCGAAGGCCGCCATCGCGCGGGAGGAGCAGGCGCTCAAAAAACTCAGCAAAGAAGAGCGCGAGGAGCAGGTGCGCGAGCAGCGTAAATCGGCCGAAGCTCTGCGCCAGAGCACATCGGCGACCGGACGCGACCAGGAGCAGATAAAAAAGAAAGAAGGGCCGGTGGCGCTGCCAGATTTAATCACGGTTAAAGAACTAGCCGAGAAGAGCGGCATTCAGGTGCCCAGGCTTATCGCCGTTCTGATCAAAAACGGCGTGATGGCGACGATCACGCAATCAATTGATTTCGACACCGCGGCGATCGTAATGGCCGAGCTGGGAGTTATGGTTGAGCGCGAAGAGCGAAGCGCCACAGCCGAGCAGCTCATAAGCCGTAATCTCAAGGAATTGATTCAGGACGAGCCGGAGAATCTGGTGCCCCGTCCGCCGATCGTCGTGGTCATGGGGCACGTTGACCACGGTAAGACGGCGCTGCTCGACGCCATCCGTTCCACTGACGTGGTCTCGCAGGAGGCTGGAGGGATCACACAACACATCGGCGCCTACCAGATGGAATACGAATCGTCGCTGCTTGGCCGGCGCAAGATCACTTTCCTCGATACTCCCGGGCACGAAGCGTTCACGGCGATGCGCGCGCGCGGCGCGCAAGTAACCGACATAGTCATACTCGCTGTTTCCGCCGAAGAGGGTGTAAAGGCAACGACCGTCGAGGCCATCGCTCATGCGAAAGACGCCGACGTTCCGATCATCGTCGCGATTACTAAAATGGACAAAGAGCGCGCCGACAGCGACCGTGTAAAGGGCGACATCGCCGGCCACGGCCTGCAGCCGGAGGAATGGGGAGGAAAAGTTCCGATGGTTCCGTGCTCGGCGGTGACCAAACAGGGTATTCCCGATCTTCTGGATCATCTTCTCCTGGTTGCCGACGAGCGAAAGCTCATGGCGAATCCCAACCGCTCCGCCATCGCGACCGTCATCGAGAGCCACCTAAATACTTCGATGGGGCCTCTGGCAACCGTCATCGTGAACACGGGGACTCTGCGTGTCGGCGACATATGCGTCTGCGGCAGCACGGGCGGCCGAGTCAAAGCGCTGATTGACGCCCACGGCAAGAGGCTGCACGAAGCGACGCCATCCGCCGCAGCGCGCATGTCAGGACTTGAAAAGCTGCCTTCCGTCGGCGACATTCTCCAGGTCGTGCCGTCCGACAAGGAAGCGCGCGCGCTTCAGGAGGCTTTCGCCGCTCATGCCGGGGCGGCTAAGAAGCGGTCGTTCGCGGATTTGGTTTTGCGGCTTACTGAAGGGAAAATCAAACAGCTCAAGGTCGTGCTGAAAGTGGATACCCAGGGATCGCTTGAGGCCATTACCTCAGCTCTGGAAAAGCTCTCTGTCTCCGGCCCGTCCTCCGGGGTGAGCGCAAAAATCATCCACGGCGCCATCGGCTCCGTCACGGAAAGCGACGTTATGATGGCTGCCGCCAGCGAAGGCATCGTCCTGTCCTTCCACGCGCCGGTTCCCATTGAGGTGCAGCGCACCGCGGAACGGGAAGGGATTCAGGTGCGGCAATACGAAATTCTCTATGAGCTGCTGGATGAAGTGGAAAAACTGCTGCATGGTCTGATTGAGCCGATTGAAGAAGAGAAGATTTTGGGACACCTGGATGTGCGCGGCATTTTCCTCACAAAGAAAGGCGAGCAGATCATCGGCGGCAAAGTGGCCGACGGCATCATCAAACGCGTGCAGTTCCGGCTGATCAGAGATGGCAGCGTAATGGGCGCCGGCCGCATTACGTCACTCAAGCACGTTGACAAAGACATCAAAGAAGCTAAGGAAGGGCAGGAGTGCGGAATGCGCGTAGAGAGCACCGTTCCTGTTCAGGAAAGCGACCGGCTGGAGGCGTTCGTGCGGGAACTCAGGCGGAAGGAGGAGTGATCTGGCCTCGCCGGGCCAGCGCGCCAAGGCTCTGCCGCGTCGCGCCGGTCTGGATGTAGACCAGAACGCGGTTCTGGTCTTCGCGGGAGCTTGCGCGGTTCAGCAGGCCGAGAAACAAGCGCAGGTCGCTGTGCGTCACTTCCCCCTGAGCGCTTTGCAACATTCCGCGGACGGCGCGTCGGATGCCCTCCGGCGCAAAATTCACAATCGCCGCCTGTTCCTCCGCCGCAAGCTTCTTGCGGCCGCCGCGAATTTTTCCCACCGCGTCATTGTCGTGATTGTCGTAAAGCGCCTGCGCGAAAGCCCTCCAGTCGTCGCCGGTCAGCCCGTATATCCGTTGCAGGTGTTCCCAGTGCCCCGTCGGCTCGGTCAAAAATTTCAGGTCAACCGCCATGGCGCCGGCGAAGAGCGCGTATACCAATGCGGGCGTCCAGTTGGGGTTGTTTTTCGTAAGCGACGCTACGATTCCGGCGGCTATCGCCCCCGCGGCGCCGACGATGAATCCGAACGTGCGCAGCAGCTCGACGCCGCGCCCCCGCACATCCGGATTATCCAGGTGCGCGAACGGATTTGCCGTCACGACCGCCCTGTGCGGAACGCCTATCGCGTTTCTGAAAGACCGGCAGACCGCCATTATTGCTGCCGCCGCATTATCGGATTCTTCAGAGGGCGGAAACGTCCGTTTTAATTTTTCTGCGGCCTGCGACTCGGCGATGCCGGCTTGCCACAGAATTTCCACCGGATTCGGTCTCGATACCATGTTCTGCGGGTCGTCCCCGGACGGAGTCGCGACTGTCTCCATGCGCGCGAGCAGCTTTTTCCAGTCTTCCGGGAGAGACTCCGCCGTCTTCTGCAGCTCTTCCAGGCATCTGCTGTCAATGATCCGCTTGCGCGCTCCGGCGGCCCACTCGCCAGCGGTCTCCGCTGCGAGCAAGTGCTGCAATCTGGCGGCCTGCGGGCTCTCCGGCATGCCCGCCGCCAGCTCCAGCCGCGCCGTGTGCGGGTCATGGATCGGCGGAGGCGCGTTGGGTGCGCGTTCCGGACGATTGCCTAAGGTGTTGCTATGCGGAGTCATGGGGAACGTGGTTCAGAAAACATCAGTTAATGCCGTCGGCGCGCGATCAGGTCGGAGGCCTGGTGCGTATGTCGCGAAGAAGATCTTCGAGTTCCTTGTGCCTGGCGTCGTTTATCACGCTGGCTGCGCGCAATTGCGCCAGTATCTGTTCTTCCGACATGGAACCGAGATGCGTGTACCCATTTCGCAGCGCCGCGAAGTCGGCGATGAATTGTTTCCGCGCCGCGTTATCGCCGCGGTTGTCGAGCGCGCGTTGAAAATTGCCGCTGTTTATGTTGATGGCGACGCGATTATTGGCGGTGATCTGGTTTACCGCCTGCTGATTGACGGCCTGCGCCCCGTGACGCCCCATTATCCTGTCCAGAGCTCCTCCGTCCACGCGGCCCGTGCGCAGCTCGTCGCGCCACCTGCGCGGATCGGCGCCGCGCAGCCATTGCCCGATCGAGGTGCGTTCCGTTTCCATCTGGCCGGTGCGCGGATTGTGCACCTGGCTGCCGGGCATCGGAATCAACGGAATACTGGTCGGAATCTGCATCGCGACCGAGCCGAGGCTGGAGCCGATGGACTGTATCTTTTCGGTGAACATGCCCATGAAGCCCGCCTTGTCGCCCTTTAGAGCGTCGAAGCTGTACTTCCAGATGATGAACATGGCGATTCCCATCCAAAGGAACTGCCACCAGTTGCTGACGCCGACTATTATCGGGGCTATGGCGACGTTGCCGAAGTTATCCGGCACCGGCAGTTGCGCGCCGGCGTTGAGCATGATCAGGCCTATGACGAATGGGATAGCGACGCGCACCGGCAGAAAAACCGCCTGAAGGAAGTGTTCCTGCCACTTCCAGAAAAGGTTGCCGTATTCTCCTTCGCGCAGCTTTGGAAATGCGAATCCAAGCGCGACAAGCGGCATGAAGGCCATCGAAACCCAGATGACCGGAATACGTATGAAGAACGCCGCCACCATGGCGACGAGCGGGAAGACGATGGCGATGTGAAGAATCAGCACTATGACGAGCTTCGCCATAAAACCGAGGAGCTCGGCGCTCATGCGAAGCAGGTCTCCGTCCCGCGGGAGGCGGACATCCGCTTCTCTGGGCCTGATTTTCGCGAGCCACTGCATTCTCGCGTGATTGACCACCAGTCCGTGGAGGATTTTTGTTCCGGAGTGCACCTCTGCAGGCGCCTCATTTATCGGGACCATACGGACGCAAACGAGCGGCTTAAGCGGGCAGTACCAGCCGCGGCTTTCGGGGCGGCCCCCGCCGGGTCGGTTCACTCCGTCGTCGCCGATGGTCCTCGTGTTGCGCTCGAAGAATGCGTATTCGACGACGATCTTGCATGGCCGGGGCTGCGGGTCCTCATCCGTGGGCGGCATGGTACATTCGTTCCCCATCAACGAAGGTATCTGATAAACCGTATAAGTCAGCACTTGTGACAAATCGAATATGACCCGTGGAATAAACCACGAAAAATTCACGAGAACCACAGCAAGCACGAACTTATTGCGGTGGTCTGCGATGATTTTGGCGTCCGCAGTGACGATCATTATTATCGCGCCAATTATCAGGCCAAGCGCGAATCCAAGATTCACCATATCGCGGGTGAACTGCCAGATTTCCCTCAGCATGTTGAGCAGCGCTCCGTCTCCGCCGCCGGGACCAAGTCCGAACATGACTTGCGGGTCCATGATAAAGTCGAGAAGCGAGAGCGTAAGCCACGAAATCGCGTTAATGATCGTTATCAAAAACATCGTTACCTGCGTTGCGCCGGATACGAACGTGCGCCCTGGCTCCTGAGCAAGAGCCGCATGCGGCACCAAAAAAAGCATGCACGCGGCGAGCGCAATCCATGCGAATCTGAAATTTATCTGTTTGCCCATAAAATCCACTAATTATAGCGAAATCCTGCATTTTCATCAATCCGACGGCGCAGCCGACTGACAATCACCGATCATCGCACAAGGTGTGTTTAGCGCGGATACAGCCGCAATATTCGTGTACGGAATTCTTACCATGACATATTTTTTAATAATATGCGAGTATAAATTGTGTTCAGATAAGAAAAAGTCAGCGTACTAATCATTAAGTTTATGGCTTTAAATAAACAAAATATTTGAGTATTAATATTGTTCATACACTTGATCACTTTTCTTGCGCTTATATTGTATTCATGAGTACTGTTTGTGATCAGCATGTCCTCCTCAACGCTCAAAGCGCTTTTTTCGTCGCAGACCAGAGTTAAGTTGCTCTCGACCTTCCTGCTGCACCCGGAAAGCGAATATTTCATACGCGAACTTACCCGATTGCTCGGCGAACAAATCAACAGCATTCGTCGTGAGCTCGAAAATCTCAGACGCATCGGGCTTGTCCGCGCAAGGCATCGCAACAGGAAAAAATTCTATCGCGCCGACACTGAATTCCCACTCTATCAGGACCTTCGCAATCTGTTCAGCAAAGAGGTGCAGGCGGAAAGCCCCATTGTCGCAAGTCTTAAAAACCTTCCCAACATTCAGCTAATCGTGCTTGCGGGATCGTTTGCCGGCACCGAAAGCAAAGTTGATTTGCTGATCGTCGGAACAGTGAAGAAAGAACTTATAGAGGCTCTGCTCCTGCAGGATCCGGAGTTAAAGCATGTCAAATACTCGATTTTTTCCGAGGCTGATTTTTTGTACCGGCTGAGCCTTAAAGACCGGTTCATACAGGAAATCCTCAACGACCCGCGGCATATGACAGTTCTGAATTCCATTGCAGAGAAAATTGCGGAAGCTCAGGGAAAATAGTTAACTAAGGAACTCTGAAAAATCACGCAAACATGCCATGCGGAATAAATTCCGCATTCATCGCAACCGTTAACCGCCGATTTAAATCGGCGGTTAACGTATGGGATAACACGGCGAATTCATTCGCCAACATACTGTGTAATCGCAGGTGTTGGTTTTTTCAGGTTCCCTAACTGACGCATGTGACTGCATACAACGCATTTGCGTCACGTCGCTGCCTCTTGCAGCTCACAAAAACTTCTATACCATATTGGCGCAATGACTTCACACGTTATCAATGGGCAGGTTGAAAAATACGTGCGCAAAATGCCCGATATAACACCCGGCAACACCGTTCGTGTGCACGAGCGGATTTTGGAAGGAGAGAAGGAACGCACGCAGGTATTTGAAGGACTCGTCATCGGAATGCACAACGGCCATCTGCCGACTGACAGGTCATTCACCATAAGGAAAGTGGTGTCCGGAATAGGAGTGGAAAAAGTATTTCCGCTGCACTCACCCATGCTGCAGAAAGTTCTGGTCACGAAGAAAGCGAAAGTGCGCAGGGCGAAACTCAATTTCCTGCGCGGCCGCAGGGGCAGGGCGGCAAAAATGACCGAAAGGTTCACTAAAAATGAGGAATTCACGCAGGCGGTGTCGGCGGTTGCAGAGACAAAAAAAGAGAGCAGCGACTCGCCAGATGCGGAAAAAAAGGTGACAAATGAGTAATGAGAATGAAATACGCTTTCGGTTATATCGGCCGCGTATACTTTCGCCATGAAATGCCTTCTTGTTGGTAATTACGGTGCCGGAAATCTCGGTGACGAGGCTCTAAGAGAATATTTCCTTTCCGGCTTCCCATCCGTTCAGTGGATCGCACTGTCCGCGCGACCGTCGCGGCCAAATGAGGTCCCGCGAATGCCATTCGGCGTCCGCTCCATCGTTTTCACCCCGTGGTGGAGGACAATCCGTGAATTGCGACTGGCCGACGCGGTTGTATTCGGCGGAGGATCGCTTTTCACTGACGTCGAATCCGCGGCGGCATGCCTTCTTTGGTGGTGGCACGGGTTTGTCGCGCGGCGGTTCCGCAAGCCGCTGATACTGGCATTCCAGGGCATCGGCCCTTTCAGAACAAAAGTCGGGCGATGGTGCGCGCGAAACACGGTCAAACACGCGGCGTTCGTGTCGGCGCGCGATGAGGAAAGCTGGCGGCAGGCGAAGCAATGGAATGCTTGCGTCGTGCTTTCGTTCGATCCGGTCCTAAACATGGTCAAGCCGGCAGTGCGGCAAACGTCAACTGAAGTTCTGGCCGTGATTCCACGCATGAACTCCGGATCCGCCTTGCTGAAAGCGGTATCTGGCGCCAGCGGGCGCAACGCGACGCAGACGCGGATTTTGTCGCTCCAGCCCGACTGCGCGGCGGAACGACGGGCATGCGAAAAAATTCGGGCTGCGATAGGCCCATCCGCATCCGTGCATCGCGTGCGTGACATCGCGGAACTCGCGGCATTGCTCGGCGGATGCGGACGCGTGATAACAGAGCGCTATCACGGCGCGATTGCGGCGATCGCCCTTGGGCTTCCTGTTGAGATAATTCCACAGCGCGATTCCGACAAGCTTGCGTCGCTGCGGACAATGCTGCGGAGTCCGGAGGCGCTGGAAACGATGCGGCGGCGTTTGTTGGCAGGGGAGAAGGAATTGCAAAAAATTATAAATATGTTAAAATAGCTACAATATCGAAATTATGACAGGACTCCGGCGCCACGCTTTGGCATTCGCCGTTTCGCACGACAACATCCCCGCTTTTCACGCCGCGTCAATACTGCTTACCGTCATAGCCGCCGCGCTGTTCAACACCGGCGCGTTCGCGCTACTGATCGCCGCTCATGCCTCGCTTGATGTCGTCAAATACCGCGAGATCCATGGAATGAAATGGAGCGGGACTTTAGCCGCAACTGCACGGGAAAGCCTGCTTGATCTGTTCTTTCTCTCGCTCGCATTATGCTTAGCGCTTTATCTTCATCACGGACAGAGCGTGTTCGTGCTGAGCGGCATTACCCGGCTGGAAGAAATACTTGTCCGGGTTTTCGGCATCATGTTTGCGCGTTTTGAAGTTCTCTGGCACGGACTTTGGGTATTTTCGGATATACGCCAGCATCTCCGCGACGTGCGCGACGCAGTCGGCCCATGGAGACCAAGGGAAATACTGTGGCTGTCCGGACTGATTGGTGCTTTGCTTTTTATCGCTGTTTCGCCATTCGTGCTGAAACAAGGAGTTGCATCGGCAGTGTTGTATGAACAGCTGACGCCGTGGAGAATTTGAGGAATTTGCCGTTGCGTGTTGCGGCGCTGAAATGCACGACGAATACTAGACACGGCGCCGTTTCTTCGTGGACATCACTCAAAGAAATATGGCTGTGTAAAGCCAATGAATGTTTGACGAGAAACGGCGCCGTGTCTAGAAAGGAGGTCCTTGGGGAAACAACGACTCCTCAATTTGCCTTGTGATTGCATACCACCGCTTTGCCTCTCCGCTGACTGCGCCATTGCCATACCGCCGCGCGAAATCCGCGAATCGCTCTTCCAGCGACACGACGCGTTCGCACATCACGCGCTTGTCGGCGTAGAAAAGGATTTTTTGCTCGATTGTGGCGCTGAGCGGCGGCGGCCGATCGAGTCCATGGACCGCGACGATTGCCGACAATGCAGCGAACCCGTGCTCGTCAAGAAATTCCGCGCACGCCTGTTCGTGATGCATCCCATGATACCGCGCGCGTATTTTTGCCCATTCGGATAACGTCTCGGACGGATAATCGCTGCGCGGATGCCCGCCCGGCCGAAAATCCAGGAAACGAAAAAGATCGTGCGCCTGGGCGGCCCGGCAAAGCGCCAGTCGGCGCACTACCTTTCCGTTGCCGACCAGTACGCCGCCGAGTTTAGCGGCAAATTCGGCGACCGCCTCGCAGTGCTCAGCTATGTGTCCGGGTAGCATAACGGAGCGTCTCCATTCACATATCTGATCGCAAGTCGGCAGGACGATGTCATGGAAACGGAAATCGAGACACCGCTCTGCAGGCGCCGCCTCGCTCATCTCTATGAGAATCAAAGGGGCTCTGTCCTGCGAATGTAGCTGTGCGTGCCCCGGAATATTCATATAAGCTCTGTCGAACCACTCAATACAACGGATGCCGGAAAAATTCTCGCTGCCAGAAAGAAGATTTTCGGCCTGCCGCTGAGCAAGACGGTACAGGTCAATATGCAACAATTCGCACCGCGGACATTCGTAGAGCTGCTCCAGCGCGTATGTCGGACTGGTCAATTGCTCACGGATGCCAATTGCACCGGCGAATCCCTGCAGGAAAGCAGTTTTGCCGGCGCCGAGTTCACCTATCAGTCCAATCGTCAGTGGCAATTCGTAAAGAGTGGATGCAAGAGAAGCCCCCATTTTTTCGGTATCCAGGGCACTTTTTGACGTAATTGAGCATGCATCAGACAGCGATAGATGTGTCGTGTCATTCATTGATAAAAATGTCAAAAGATTATATAATAATACAAGCATCAATACCAATGACAAGTATATCCAAGCTGACCGCCGGCTTCACCTCGACCGACGTCTACCGGCGCCGCGAACCACACGCCTTCGCGTATCTCTCTGAGCGGGCAACTTTCTGGATCGCCGTTCTCTCGGTATTCGCGTTTATCACCGGAAACATGATTGGCCAGCACGGGTGGGTCGTGTTTTGGAAATCAGTTATGGGGGAGAGCAGCGAGGCTACGATCGTATTCACCGGAATGACGCCTCCCATAACGAATGTGCCAGATTTCGAGCGGTGGCGGCGGCTCGGCGGCGACGTGCGAACTCACACGTTCCGGCAGGTGCCGAGTGACCTCTTGATTACTCTTCCGCGTTACACGCGCCACAGAGACGACGTCGCGGGAAATCCGGGTTTGCGCACGGTGTACTTTACCGAACATCTTGGAACCTATACGACCGGCCGGGGGGAGGGGAGCCATCCCGGCACAGATATTTCCACGCCGGAGGGGACCCCTGTTGTATCGGTTGCAAACGGCATCGTCGTCCGAGCCGGAAACGATCCCGGCGGCTTTGGAACATACATCGTCGTGAAACACCCGAACGTTCCGGATGTTGAGAAAAAAGGAGAGATGTCGGCCGTTTACTCCGTATACGCTCATCTAAGCGAAACTCTGGTGCAGGAAGGCTTAATAGTGTCGAAGGGCGAACAAATCGGATTGAGCGGCAGAACAGGGAATGCCTCCGCGCCTCACCTGCACTTCCAGATGGATCGCGAATCGGCTCCGTTTCACCCGTACTGGCCGTTCACTGGCGCCGAGCAGCGGCAGGCCAGGATGACGTTCGCCCAAGCGGTTGATGGGGGCCTTGGGCGCGCAAATGCGGAGCGAAACACCTTGGATCCCATGTTTATCGTTCAATCGTACGAGGAATACGTTCCTCCGGTGGTTGCGCGCCAAGAAAGTTCCTCTTCGTCCGTCCAGCGACGAATGACGACGGCTGATCGCCGTATGGTCCGTTTGGCGAAAATCAGAACGGCGGCAGTCAGCAGCATCCCCGCAACTCTTGTCGCATACACCGATAACGCCTCAATCGCTCCCGCAACCGCGCTGCTGCCCTCGCATTCTTCGTCCGCTCCAGCCGCGGCCGGAGAGGTCAAAAGCGTGCGCATCAGCCATGATGGCTCATTCGGCAGGGAACGCGGATGGGAGAGGCTGACGTTGATGCTGCTCGACGGAGACGGGCGCCTGGTGGTTAATCCGTCATCGCAGGACAAAATCCGCATGCAGACCGCGTACGGACGCGCGGAATTCAAACCGCCAGTCGTTCCGCTCACGGATTTCCGCAACGGCGTGTTCACTGTCGGCATGCTGCCACTCGGCGAACAGACCGTGGTTGTTCAGGTGCAGCCGACACAGGACATCAGCAAGCCGATGAAGTACGTGCGATAGACGTCATATTTTTTGTCGCGCGAAAAAATGCGCGTTTGCTATACGCTTCTCATCGGCAGCACATGAATGGCTGGCTCTTCATACGGGTGGGCTTTTCGCACCGCTTTCAAAACCTTCTTGAGTACGATTCCGGAGACCACTGCTTCAATGCGTTCCTCCTCAACTTCCGCAATCTCGCCATTTTTTCCGATGAAAGGGTCCGATCCTTTCAACGGCCGGAATCTTCCGGTTCCGCGCGTCGAAAATGAACATGAATCATAATTTCCGATCTTGCCGGCGCCGTTCGCCGCCAGGACGTCGCGAATTTTCTGCGCGTCGGCCAATGGAACGTAGACAATAAGGTGATACCGCATGGCGCATGACGAAACTCATTTTTTGCCCTGTGCTGCGTTCGAATAAATGGACAGCCCCAACATTACCAGAACTAGCAGCAAGCCGGCGCACGCCTTCTCCCACGTGTCCAGAAACAGCGCCGTGACGCCAAAGGCCGCTCCGATGCCGGCAGTCAGAGCTATAATCTTTCGCGGCGACCACCCCTTGCCGAGAAGCCGGTGGTGGAGATGCTGGTCGGTGACATTCCCTTGCCATGGAAACTGCCCGCGCCGGAGCCTGCGGGCAACAACGAACAGCAGGTCAACCAGCGGCACTCCGAGCACCAGGAATGTTGTCGCCACTTTTCCGCCGGAGTGAACCGTAAGAACCCCAACCATCAGACCGAAAAACATCGCTCCGGTATCGCCCATCAGAACCTTCGGCGGAGGAAAGTCGAACAGAAGCGACGCCAGGCTGATGCCTGCCAGAATGAATGCGAGCAGCGCCAGCGACGGCTGATTTACGCGCTCGCTTATGGCGAGGAAACCGATTGTGACGAAGGCGATCGTCGAGATAGTGCTTACCTGTCCCGGAATTCCGTCGAACCAGTTGAGGGCGTTTATCGTGAACAGGAGCCACAGAATCGTGAATGCGACGCTGAGTGCAAGAGCCAGCCCGGAGTCCAGCGTTATGCTGCCGGCGGCGCCCAGGACTCCAGGAAGCGGATTGGTCACCGCGTCTATGCGGACTCCACCCAGGACTATCAGGCCGGCGATCAAAACCTGGACGGCGATACGCGGCGCCGGATGGATAGGGGTGCGATCGTCCGCCATGCACGCCGTTGTCAGGAGAATAATTCCTGCAATCAGGGCGATATTCTCCAAATTAAGGGGTTCCAGCATTACGAAAAAGACCACGAAAACAGCGACGGGGAAAATGCCGGTGGGGTAGGGGATTGGAGCGCGGTCCAACCCGTAACGTTTTGGGAAATCGAGAAGTCCAAGCGCAGGAAACATCTTCAACGCCGCGAAGTGGAGGATCAGCGTTGCGATAAAAGCTGCGAGAGGAAGTGCGACGGCGGTGGGCACGGCGAAATCATACCCGATGGCGGCTCGCATGAGAGTGCAGTGTATGGGTCCACCACATTCTGGACTTTCCCTCGGGGAGAGATAAGCAGGAGAGATACTGATCGATAGGACGCTTGTACGCCAGTGCCTGATGTGGCCGGAAGAAGTTGTAGACCATGATGTAATGGCCAATCCACGCATT
>JACPMB010000037.1 GCA_016186175.1 Candidatus Peregrinibacteria bacterium | reverse complement strand
CTCTTACGCCTCTCAACGCACAGATTCCTGGCGATATCGCTCCGGAGCACGCTCCTGTTGGGCAAACAGGCCCCGGGGCGATAGCAGTCATGGCCGCCGGCGCGGCCGCGGGATGGGCGTGGATTCGAAGGAGACGAAAAAAGTGACGCATTTGCGCGAGGGCTTGTTTACGCGTGCTTCACCATAATCGTGCAGCTCCTCCATTCAGCATAAAACTGCTTTCTTCGACGTGCCCCGTCTTCATATCCGCCTTCTTGCCGATGAACAGCAACGGAGCGGTGGAGACGTTGCGTACTGTTAGGGACGGACTGCCGATCACTCGAAAGGAAAGAGTTGCTCCTTTGGGCACATGCCATCGTGTGAATCCCATCGCGGGGGGATCAGCCCTCACAGCCGAGAGCTCCGTTCCGCGCACTTCGCGGCGTTTCCACGCAAACGGGACGCTGAGACGGAAATCCGCTCCCTCCCCGATGAATTCGACGATGCCGTCGCGCCTGCCGCTGCTTTTGCCGACCGTGACGGTCATCGCCGCGTTGTGCTCGATTGCGATCTCTGCAGCGGATTGGGCCGGTTTTTTGTGGCTCAAGACGCCCGATCGAACCGTGAGAAGCAGGATTACCGCGAGAGTCGCGGCGGAGAAAAACGTTAACAGCAGAAACGGATTGCCTTGACGCTGCCTCATGTCGCTGATGCTATCATTTTATGAACAAAATGTTCTTTTTTCCCCGATTTCGTGTTACAATGTGCCCGATGGAAATGGATCCGCACACGTTCCAGCATATAATCCGTAGGATTGAGCAGCAGATGCGGTGTCCGCAATGCGGCAAGCGCATGCCGGTGCACTTTCCTGCCGTCCACATGGCCGCCGACGATTTTTTTCTGCTTCAGCTTAAGTGCGAAGCGTGCGACGCTTACATCGTGCTGAATGCGTCAGTGCAGGGAGCCAGCCGCATGTGCCCCGTTGTTGATGGCGGACAGCAATGCGTAAACGCTTCTTCCAGTTTGCAGTTGAAAGAAGATGAGATTAAGGCGCTGCGTCAGACTCTCGAGCAGAACGGCGGATCGTTCGAGAAAATGTTCGGTGGAGGTCCGGCGGCGGATACGCGCGTTGTATGATGAAACGCGCAATGTTCAAGAGCCAGGCGCCAGATAGTTTGGGGAGCTTGAATGTTCCGCGTTCGAATATTATTCGAGTAATTGCGATCTGTTCCTGGCTTATCGCGCTCTCCGGCTGTTCCGTTTCTACAAATCCGCTAACCGGCTCCGGCGCGGTTCGTGACATACTGCGCACTGCCTCGGGTTATGTTCTGGAAGCCGGCAAACAAGCCGCCGCGGCGGTTGAGTATGGAAAAATGGAGATGCAGAAGGGGAAAGAAACTGTGGAGGAGATGAAGAAAAGGGCATATCAGGTGCAGCAGGGGATTGAAGCGGTGAAAGAAGGGAAGGAGCTGATTCAGAAAGGATTGACTCGATAGCGCGATAATTTGTCGCCTGCGCATTCCTGAGTATTGCTTTGTTGTCCAATCTGGGTAGAATCGGGCCACATTCACCGGAGTTTCTCCCGCGATTGAGACGATCGCCGCGGAGGGGCTGCGGGTTTCGCGCGTGCACTTTCAACTTTCCACTTTCAACTTTCCACTTTCAACTTTCCACTTTCAACTTTCCACTTTCAACTTTCCACTTTCAACTTTCCACTTCTTTATATGCCTTTTCCCCACCAGCAAAAGTCAGCCGCAACTGATTCGTTTGACGCCGTCGCGCTCAGCATCGCCAGTCCGGAAGATATGCTTGGCTGGTCCCGCGGAGAAATTACCAAGGCGGAAACCGTCAACTATCGCACGCAGCGCGCCGAGCCGGATGGATTGTTCTGCGAAAGAATTTTCGGACCGACGAAAAATTTCCAGTGTTTTTGCGGCAAATACAAAGGAGTGCGCTACGCCGGCGTAGTTTGCGAAAAGTGCGGTGTGGAAGTAACGCGCAGCATAGTCCGGCGTGAGCGCATGGGTCATATAAACCTCGCCGTGCCGGTGACGCACATCTGGTTCTTACGATCATCACCGTCCCGCATCGGTCTGTTGCTCGATCTTCCAATCAAGACTCTCGAGCAGATCGTCTACTTTGCCGCGTACATAGTCATACAGGTTGATGAAGCTGCGCAAAATGAAGCAGGAAAAGAAATCTCAAGCTCGATGGACGCGCGAAAAAACCAGATCAAGCGCGAGTATGAGGACGAGCGCAAGCGGATGCAGGAAGCCAAGGCGACTGCGGCGCAGCTCGATGCGCTGGATAAGGAAGCGGCCGACAAGCTCGAAGCTCTGAAGCAGAATCACAGGGATGCCCTCGACGATCTCAACAACCTTCGTGTCGGAGCAGTGCTGAGTGAGCTGAAATTCCGCGAAATGAACATGAAATTCGGGCACGTCTTCCGCGCAGGCACCGGGGCGGAGTCCATCCGCGAAATCGTCGCAATGGTTGATCTTGCGACGATGATCAAAGAACTGCAGCAGGAACGCGAGCAATCTAGCGGACAGAAGCTAAAGAAAGTTATGAAGCGAATCAAGCTGTGCAGCTCATTGCAGCAATCTTCCATCAAGCCCGAATGGATGATTCTCGCGCGCCTCCCGGTTATACCGCCCGACCTGCGGCCGATGGTGCAGCTGGACGGCGGACGGTTCGCCGCGTCGGACCTGAATGACCTGTACAGACGCGTCATTAATCGTAATAACCGGTTGAAGAAGCTGATGAGCATCGGAGCGCCGGAAGTAATCTGCCGCAACGAAAAGCGGATGCTCCAGGAAGCAGTGGATACCCTGCTCAATAACAGCGCGCGCGCCGGCAAAACTCTTTTCACAGCCGGCGACCGCCGAAAACTCCGTTCCCTCTCGGACATGCTGAAGGGCAAACAAGGCCGATTCCGGCAAAACCTTCTTGGAAAGCGCGTTGATTACTCCGGCCGATCAGTCATAGTCGTCGGCCCTCATTTGCATCTTGATCAGTGCGGCCTGCCGAAAGAGATGGCGATGAAGCTGTTCAAGCCGTTCGTCATCGGTCGCATCATACGCGGCGAGCTCGCGCACAACGTGAAGGCCGCCGAGCGCCTGGTGCAGGAATCCGGCAGAGAAGTGTGGGACATTCTTGAGGACGTCATAAAGGACAAGTACGTGCTGCTTAACAGGGCGCCGACCCTACATCGCCTTGGAATCCAGGCGTTCAAGCCGCAGCTCGTCGAAGGACTTGCGATACAGCTCCATCCGTTGGTGTGCGCCGCGTTCAACGCCGATTTTGACGGCGATCAGATGGCCGTGCACGTCCCTCTTTCTGTAAAAGCGCAGGAGGAGGCCAGATCCCTCATGGCGTCCGTGAACAATGTCCTTAAGCCGTCAGCAGGGGAGCCAATCATCAATCCGATCCAGGACATGGTGCTGGGATGCTACTTCCTCACGCGCATACATGACGGCCGCAAAGGGGAAGGGATGACGTTCAGCTGCCCCGTCGAGGCGCTGATCGCGCATGAGCATGGCGCTGTTGATTTGCAGGCAAAGATAAGAGTGAGAATTAATTCTCATTCTTCCGGCGTGCCGACGGGGGGCGACGCGGAATGCGCGGAGACGACGGAAATAATCGAAACTTCCATAGGCCGGTTGAAGTTCAATGAATGTGTGCCGCAGGAATTGGGATTCGTAAACGAAACAATGAAGAAAAAAACCCTGTCAGACCTGATTTCGCGTTGTCTGGAGGAACTGGGACGCGAGGCGACCGTCGCGCTGGCCGACAGGGTAAAGGATTTGGGCTTCTACTACGTCACGACTTCCGGCATCTCCATATCGGCCGCCGATATCATTGTGCCGATCGAGCGGGAAAAACTCCTGGCAGACGCCACCGAAAAAATCCGCAAGATCAACAATTTCTACTGGAAAGGCCTTGTAACCGGCGACGAGCGTTACAGTCACGCAATACGAATATGGTCGCAGACGAAAAATGAAATCACGACGGCGATGATCAAGGCGTTCCTCCGCGAAGAGGAAAACGGAATAACTTACGTGATTGACTCGGGCGCCCGCGGCAACTGGGGGCAGATCACGCAACTTGCCGGCATGAAAGGCCTCGTCGCCAATCCGTCCGGCCGAACCATCGAACTGCCGGTCCAGAGCAACCTGAAGGAGGGATTCTCAGTTCTGGAGTATTTCATTGCAACGCACGGCGGACGCAAAGGAAAATCCGACACGGCGCTAAAGACGGCCGAGGCGGGGTACCTCACACGACGTCTTGTTGACGCGGTGCAGGACATAATCATCCGCGAGGAGGATTGCAAAGGGCAGCAGGGGCACATGGTGACGCGCGCAGAATCCGAAGAGATCGGCGAGAAATTTGAAATTCGCCTTTTCGGGCGCACGCTTGCCGAGGATATCGTCATAGACGGCCGGACGGTTAAGCGCGATGCCGAAATTGACGGCCCGCTTCTGGAGAGCATCCAGAAGCATGCGATAGACAACATATCCGTCCGCTCGATTATGACATGCCGCACGAGGGGCGGGATATGCATGAAGTGCTACGGGCGCGACCTTAGCAACAACAAGACCGTGCAGATCGGCACGCCGGTCGGCATCATAGCCGCGCAAAGCATAGGAGAGCCTGGAACCCAGCTCACGATGCGCACTTTCCATATGGGAGGCGTGGCTGAGGGCGCCGACATCACGCAGGGCCTCACGCGCGTGGAAGAGCTCTTTGAGGCGCGGTCACCGCGCACGCCGGCAACTCTTTCCGATATCACCGGACGCGCTAAAGTAAGCCATCAGGGCGGCAAAACCTTCGTCCAAGTGGTCGCCGAAGAGCCCGGTGAGGACACATACTACGTTCCATCCGGGTTCGATGTTACGGTTAAAAAGGGCCAGTCCGTCGCCGAGCGCTCCATCGTCGCCAAATCCCGGTCAGACAAGAGCACGATCAAGGTGAACATTTCAGGGGAGATCAGTCACATAGAGCGCGGGCTGCTCCGAATCCGGCACGCCAAGATTCAGGAGCGAAGCTATGAATTCGGTCCGCGCGAGTCGCTGCTCGTAAAGACCGGCTCGTTCGTAGAGGCCGGCGAAGCGCTGAACGCAGGACATTACAACATACAGGAGCTGCTGGAGAAGAAGGGCGCGTATGCGGTGCAAAAGTACATAGTGCATGAAGTACAACACATCTACGCATCTCAGGGGCAGACCATCAACGACAAGCACCTGGAAATCATCGTCAAGAAAATGTTTTCCAAGGTCCGCATTGTAGATTCCGGAGACACCAAGTTTCTTCCGGGGGAAACTGCGGATCTCGGCGAGGTCCAGTACGAAAATGACCGGGCGCGTGCGCGCAAAAAGGAGAACCGCGAGGCGACGTACGAACAGCTGCTTCTTGGGATCACGCGCGTGGCGCTTGCCACAGACTCGTGGCTGGCTGGCGCTTCATTCCAGGAAACTATCCGCGTCCTGGTGGAAGCAGCCACGACGCGCCGCATAGACATGCTCCAAGGTCTAAAGGAGAACGTCATCATCGGACGCCTGATTCCGACCGGGGAAGTGTACCGAAAACGGTATGTGTCCGGAGTGAAAACCCACGCCGAAGAGAACGAGGAAATCTAAGGGCCGCAAACGCCTTCACAACCATTGCCATCTTTACTTTCGTCACTTCAATCTATAATATCCCGCAGCAATGCCAACGATTAATCAACTCATTCGTAATAGGCGTAGGGACAAGCGCACCAAGTCCAAAGCACCGGCGCTCCAGACAGCCTGGAACGCTCTCAGCATGCGTGACGTAAAGCTGCCAAAAGGTTCCCCATTCAAGCGCGGGGTCTGCGTAAAAGTAACCACTATGACGCCAAAAAAGCCGAACTCCGCTTTGCGCAAAATAGCGCGCGTGCGACTCACGAACGGGTACGAGGTGAAAACCTACATTCCAGGCGAGGGGCATAACCTTCAGGAACACTCGGTTGTGCTGGTCCGTGGCGGGCGCGTAAAAGATCTTCCAGGCGTGCGGTATCATATAGTGCGCGGAATTCTTGATACCGAAGGCGTGCGCGACAGGAAACAGGGACGCTCCATTTACGGCGCGAAGAAGCCGAAGACGTAGGTAATAACCGTCTCCGTATGTCCAAGCCCATCAAGCCATTCATACCCGCCGGCTCCGATCCTCTGATGGAGAAATTCATCAGCTGTGTCATGAAACACGGCAAAAAATCACTGGCGCGCCGCATAGTTTCAAACGCGTTCGATATCATCAAGACACGCACCAAGGAGCCGCCGACCGAGGTTTTCAGCAAGGCGCTTCTTAACGTCACTCCGCTCGTCGAGGTTCGCCCAAAGCGCATAGCGGGATCCGTCTACCAGATTCCGGTCGAAGTCAATCCAAGGCGTCAGATGGCCCTGTCTATACGCTGGATTCTCGACGCCGCGCGTTCGCGCAAAGGAGTCCCGATCGCCCACAAGCTTGCGCTCGAACTCCTAGACGCTTCCGCCGACCAGGGCAGCGCCGTCAAAAAAAAGCAGGACGTCCTGAAGATGGCTCAAGCGAATAAGGCCTTCGCTCACCTTGCAAAATCTGCTTAAGTTCCCCGGCGAACCATCCTGAGCGCAGCTGAGGGATGGCGCGGACGAACAAAGCCTTTGCGCATCTGGAGAAGAACGCCAGACGCGGAATCATTTCTCTCCAAGCATAATATATGGATCTGAAAAATGTCAGAAACTTCGGAATCATTGCTCACATTGACGCCGGGAAGACGACGACCTCCGAGCGCATTCTTTTTTACACGGGCCGCGTCCACAAGATCGGCGAAGTGCATGAGGGCGAGGCTACGATGGACTGGATGGAGCAGGAACAGGAGCGGGGTATAACGATAACCGCCGCAGCCACGCAATGCCGGTGGAAAGCGCCCATGCCGGACGGCGCGATGATCGAGGCCGTAATGAATCTTATAGACACCCCGGGACACGTGGATTTTACGGCTGAAGTGGAGCGATCTCTGCGCGTTCTGGACGGGGGAGTCGTGGTTTTTGACGGTTCCCAGGGCGTCGAGCCGCAAAGCGAGACAGTCTGGAGGCAGGCGGACAAGTACAATGTTCCGCGGCTGGCGTTCATCAACAAGATGGACAAGACCGGAGGCGATTTTTATATGTCGCTCGGCAGCATCCACGATCGCCTTAGCAAGAACGGCGTGGCGGTGCAGCTTCCCATAGGCGCGGAGAGCGAGTTCAAAGGAATCGTAGACCTTATTGGAAAAAAAGCGTACGCGTTCGAGGGCAAGAACGGCGAAATCAAAAAAGAAATCCCGATCCCAGAAGACATGCAGAACCAGATTACAGAGTACCGCATGACTCTTATGGAGAAGGTCGCCGAAAACAGCACGAACGATCTTATGGACAGGTTCCTGGAGAACGGCGCGCTCACCGATGAAGAACTCCGCAAAGGAATCCGGATCGCCACCGTCGCCAACAGGATATATCCGATCGTGTGCGGTTCATCCCTCCAGAATATGGGCGTGCAACTTGTTTTGGACGCGGTAGTCGCATATTTGCCGTGTCCGCTCGACATTCCGCCGGTCAAAGGAAAAAATCCCAAAACCGGCGGCGAAGAGGAGCGCAAAGCGTCGAACGACGAATCCATGTCGGCCATCGCTTTCAAAATAGCGACCGACCCTTTCGTGGGGCGTCTGACGTTTATCCGCGTGTACTCCGGCGTCCTTAAATCCGGCACGGTCGTCCTGAATTCGCGGACAGGCAAGACCGAACGCATAGGCCGCATCGTGCGTCTGCACGCGAATCACCGACAGGAAATAGACAAGATCGAGGCGGGAGACATCGGCGCGGTAATAGGGCTAAAAGATACTCGCACAGGAGACACAATCTGTGACGAACCGAAGCCGATCAAGCTAGAGTCAATCACCTTCGCCGAGCCTGTCATATCTCTGGCGGTCGAGCCCAAAACCAAGGCCGACCAGGAAAAAATGGGAGTGGCGCTGCAGAAGCTGGTGGAAGAGGATCCGACGCTGCGCGTCAAATCCGACGAAGAAACCGGGCAGACGATCCTGTCCGGAATGGGCGAGCTTCACCTGGACATAATCGTTGACAGAATGAAGCGCGAATTCAAGGTCGAGACGAACGTCGGCAAGCCGCAGGTCGCCTACCGCGAAACCGTCCAAAAGGAAGTGGAACACGAGGAAAAGTACGTCAAGCAGACCGGCGGCCGCGGCCAGTACGGGCATGTCGTCTTCACGATTTCTCCGCAGGAGCCCGGCAAGGGCTATGAATTCGTTGACGAAATAGTTTCCGGCCGCATCCCGCGCGAATTCATCAAGCCGTGCGATCAGGGCTTCCAGGAGGGCATGAGCCGCGGCGTTCTCGCAGGGTATCCGCTGGTTGACATAAAAGTAACACTCACGGACGGTTCTTATCACGACGTGGATTCCAACGAATTTGCCTTCAAAATGTGCGCCAGCATCGGCCTGCAGGCCGCCGCGCGCAAAGCGGAACCTGTGATTCTGGAGCCCGTCATGAAAGTTGAAGTCGTCACGCCAGATCAGTTCTTCGGCGACATAATGGGCGACATCAACGCCCGGCGCGGACTCGTGCTAAGCACAGGCGACCGCGGAATGGCGAAGGTCGTGACGGCAAACGTCCCTCTCGCAGAAATGTTCGGCTACGCGACCGACATGCGCAGCATGACGCAGGGCCGCGCGAGTTACTCGATGGAGCCGAGTCATTATGCGAAAGTGCCGAAAAACGTGGCGGAAGCGGTTATTGCCGAACGGACGGGCGGGAAATAATGATCCTGGCGAAAATCATGTCCGGTCGGCGATTGCCTGGCGGAGACCGACGTCGCTATCCTCCCGTTATGTGTGGTAAAGATGCCGCAATTAGTCCGGCTCACTGCCAATGAAATGTTTCTAAGCATTCCACGCCGCCGGCTTGCAATCGCGGGACTTGCGGTCGCGGCGGCTCTCGCGTTGCGATTTTCAGGATTATTTACGGCTGACGTCAATCCAGCCGTCGGCTTCTGCTGTCCAAGCAACAGACAGGGCATGGTGTGTATGCAAGCTGATCGCATGACGTGCTTGAGAATGGGCGACAGGAACGGCAACACATATGTTTCTGCCGCCATCCGGGACGCAAAAAACAAATGCGATGATATATGCGACGCGCCTGTCATCTGCTGCGTTCCTGCTGATCCTGATACGGGCGATGCGGCTTACTGCGAAAGTTACTCGATCGAAGATTGCAAAGGTGATCTTCTTGGAGGAACGCCAATGAGAGGCCAGACGATGGATCAGTGCAACGCCAGAGCGGCTCTCAACTGTGCTCCGGTTGCCGCCCAAGGTGCGGGAGTCGGAGTCGGCGGTGCGGGCGGGGGTGTTCTTCCAGGAGGCGCAGGCGGAGCTGGCAACCGTCCTGGCGGATGGTTCTCAGGATTTAGGCCGGGCGGAGCCGGCAACCGTCCTGGCTGGGGGACCCACGGCTGGCGGCCTACGTGGTGGCCATGGGGTGGCGGCAATCGTCCGGGCGGAGGAGGTGGTGGAAGGCGGCAGTGGAAGTGCGGCTGGCAGCAAGCCCGGTGGCGGCATGATTAGTTCACAGAAGCCGGCGGCTGGCGGTGGCGGCAGTGGAAATGCGGCTAGCAGCCGTGGAACTGCATGTGAAAACGAGTGTGAATTATCGTGTAATGATGCTCTGAAAACATGCGATAACACCTGCACTCGCACGTATGATTCGTGCCTGCATCCGTGTAATCCGACTGGCGCGATTTCTGCAGTACTTAAGCCGGAATGTTACATCCCGTGCAATTTGAAACTTCAAGAGTGCAAAGTTAAGTGTTCGAGCATGGACACATGCGATAACACCTGCATTCGCAAGTATGATTTGTGCCTGCATCCGTGCAATCCGACCGGCAAACCTTCCATGATAATGAATCCTGCATGTTATGCGCCGTGCAATTTGAAACGCGCAGAATGCATGTCTTCATGCGATCCGTCTCAAAACACAATTACGCCGTGCTACACTGCGTGTATCGCAACAAAATGCGCCGTCTCGAGTAACTCTTCTTCTCGCAAATGAAGTGCGCATGTGTATTATACGCGATTTAATCATCTTGTTCGTATCACTGTGGTAAAACATTGACATTCATCTGCGTAGCATCAACAATATCAGGGCAATCATGCAATAATTGTCATGCCAACTCGCAAACGCTTCACCGAAGATTCATATCGCAGAGAGCCATGGTTCAAAGCTCTCTGTCATGCGCTTCTGGCATGCAAAACTGAGGAAGACATGGGGAGCTTTTTGCGCGATGTGGGGACGCTCAGTGAGCTGCAGGCATGGGGCGAGCGGTTGGAGGTCGCACGGCAGCTGGCCAGGGGCCTCAGTTACCGCGAGGTAGCCCGCCAGACTGGCGCAAGCACCACGACGATCACCCGGGTCGCCAAATTCATCGAAAACGGCCCCGGAGGCTATCGGAAGATACTTCACGTTCATAGGCATCACCGCATGCAGCCGACGCTCCAGGGGGCCTTAGAAACAGAAATAAAGGCATCTCCATCTGTTTTGCAGAAATATCTGGAAAAAATATCGGGTAGCCACCCGATTCTCTGAAAGCGCTGTCCTCTATCATTCCGGTCGTGTTCGATCCCGCCTTCATGCACCGGTGCCTGGAACTTGCTGCGATTGGACGAGGGAGAGTCGGCAATGGCGCTCTGGTAGGGGCCGTCCTTGTGCGCAATGGGACGGTAATCGCAGAGGCATTCCATGACTCATTTGGCGGTCTCCACGCGGAGCGTGCGCTTTTGGAGTCGTATAGCTCCGTAGAACCTCAGGACACGTTATACGTGAACCTTGAGCCCTGCTGTCATTACGGCAAGACTCCTCCTTGCACCGATGTAATTATCCAAAAAGGTGTAAAAACGGTCGTGTATGGAATGGATGATCCTGATGCAAGAATATCTGGAAAGGGAATTAAAGCATTGCAAGAGGCAGGCGTTATAGTCATTGGCCCTTTTGAGCAGGCGCTCTGCGAAAGACTGAACAAAGGATTTATTCAGGTCAGAAAAAAACGGCGTCCTTACATCACTTTGAAGCAGGCAGTGTCACGCTCTGGTTCGATTGCCAATGATGATGGATCTATGCTCAAGATCACTTCGCCTGAGCAGGATGCTTGGTCTCATTGTTTTTTGCGCGCAACGCACGATGCAATACTGATCGGCATCGGCACGGTGATAAGTGACAATCCACAATTGAACATACGATTTGATCATAATCCAGTTTTTTCTTTTACAGAAGGGCTCAACGAAAAGAAGGCAAATTTAAATAATTCCATTAATCCTTTCAGGATAATACTTGATCCGAACATGAAAATTGATCTAAGAGCAAGACTGATTTCGGATAATGAACGGCGCCGAACGATTTTGTGCGTGACGCCGCAGGCGGCTGCCACTGATCCGGAGAAAACTGCGGCATTGCATGAGCGCGGGGTACGAATGCTTTCTATACCGAAAGCGGGGGCCATCTTCGATTGGTTGGCGCTCTGGAGCGCGTTGATGACTCCTTGCGAGGATTTTTGCGGAATAACATCCATTCTGGTGGAAGGTGGAGGCAAAACGTGGCAAGTCTTCAGGTCTGCCGGACTCGTGGATGAAGATGTAACGCTTGTGGGCGGTTCCTAAAACCGCCAAATGGAAAATGGCAATTGTGCGAAATTATGTGCGGTGTTCCATTTTCCATTTTCCATTTGGCGCTTCCATGTTGCTGCTCTATTGACCGCATCAATGTTCGTCAATATCTTGTGCCACTGTTGTCTCGGAGCGCCTATAGGTTGTGTTTTGCGTTCAGGAACCCGAATTTCCATACTTCATCGTTTCCACGGTTTTTATGAACTCCACGCCATCTTCCGCCGCGCCTGCATCCGGCTTTAAGGCACAAGGACCCGGCGGCAAATCCTCCTCCAGGGGCATCGGCGGCAGCGGAGTGATTCCGCGCCTTAAGAAAGGAGAAGCTATGACATCGCTGCGTTCGGTGGTAAATGATTATGGTCGTCGGCGGACAGGCGGGGCTCTTACGATCCCGCGTGTTTTCACGACAGTCGGCGCCGACCCGCTTGAGCGCGTTGTCTACGAAAATCGCATCAGCCGCATAGTGAATACCGACGGCTCAGTAGTGTTTGAAATGCAAGGGGCCGAGATACCGGCTGATTGGAGCCAGGTCGCCACCGACATAATGGTCAGCAAATATTTTCGAAAAGCCGGCGTGCCGCAGGTTGACGCGACCGGCAGCGTTGTAAAAAACGACAAAGGCGAAGTCGTAACCGGTCCTGAAAGAAGCGTAAAGCAGGTGATCAGGCGGCTGGCAGGATGCTGGCGGTGGTGGGGCGAGCGCCACGGATACTTTGAAACAAAGCAGGATGCGCAGGCCTTTGAAGACGAGCTCAGTCACATGCTGGTCCACCAGATGGCCGCGCCGAACAGCCCGCAATGGTTCAATACCGGTCTCCATCATGCTTACGGCATAGCCGGGCCGGCGCAGGGCCATTATTACTGCGAACCGGAGACCGGAGAAATAAAACGCAGCGTGGACGCTTACACGCATCCGCAGCCGCACGCGTGTTTCATCCAGTCCGTCGAGGATGACATGGTCAACGAAGGGGGGATCATGGACCTTTGGGTTCGTGAAGCGCGCCTGTTCAAATTCGGGTCGGGGACCGGCACGAATTTCAGCAAGCTCCGTGGCGACGGCGAGCCGCTCAGCGGAGGCGGCCGTAGCTCCGGGCTCATGAGCTTCCTTAAGATCGGCGATCGGGCGGCGGGAGCGATAAAGTCCGGCGGCACCACGCGCAGAGCGGCAAAGATGGTCTGTCTGGATCTTGATCATCCGGATATCGAAGAATTCATCAACTGGAAGGTGAAAGAAGAGAAAAAAGTGGCGGCTATGGCAGGCGCTGGCTACGACACTGATTTCAACGGAGAGGCGTACCTTACGGTATCCGGCCAGAATTCCAACAATTCCATCAGGGTTCCGCACGCATTCTTCGAAGTTCTGGAACAAGACGGCGATTGGAACCTGGTATGGCGCACGGAGCTCAGGAAAGCCGCGGAAGAAGGCAGGGGGCCAAAGCCGTGCAAGACGCTTAAAGCACGTTATCTATGGGATCAGATCGGATACGCAGCGTGGGCATGCGCCGATCCAGGCGTCCAATACGACACGACTATCAACGACTGGCACACGTGCCCGGAAGCCGGCCGCATCAACGCCTCTAACCCGTGCAGTGAATACATGTTCCTCGACAACACCGCGTGCAATCTGGCTTCGATAAATCTAATCAAGTTTTATGACGCGGAATGTCGGAAGTTTGAAGTCGAGCATTTCATACATGCCGTCCATCTCTGGACGATCGTGCTCGAAATTTCCGTTTTGATGGCTCAATTCCCAAGCAGGGAAATCGCCGGATTGAGCTACAAATTCCGCACGCTCGGGCTCGGCTACGCGAATCTGGGAGCCATGCTGATGCGCATGGGCATTCCTTACGATTCTTCCAAAGGACGCGCGATATGCGGCGCGATCACGGCGATTATGACCGGCGAAAGTTACTTCGTGTCCGCGGAAATGGCGCGCGCACTGGGAACGTTCCCGGAATTCCGGCACAACTGCGAACACATGTTGCGTGTCATTCGCAATCATCGGCGCGCCGCGTACGACGCGCCCGCGCGCGAGTATGAGGGGCTGCACGTTCCGCCGGTCGGTATCAATCAGGAAGATTGCCCGCCGGACCTGCTGCAAGCCGCCAAAGCCGCGTGGGACCGCACTCTGGCAAAAGGCGAAAAAGAAGGCTTCCACAACGCGCAGGTGACTGTTATAGCGCCGACCGGCACCATAGGACTGCTGATGGATTGCGATACGACCGGCGTGGAGCCGGATTTCGCCCTAGTGAAATTTAAGAAACTGGCGGGAGGCGGATATATGAAGATTGCGAATCAATCAGTTAAGCCCGCTTTAAGCGCGCTTGGCTATGACGAACGGCAGGTGCAGGAAATCATGAAATACGTCATGGGAACGCTGAGCCTGGAGGGCGCTCCGCACATAAATCGAGTGGCTCTCAAGCAAAAAGGATTCAACGACGAGGACATAGCGAACGTCGAGAAGCATCTGCCGCAGGTGTTTGAACTAGGATTTGCCTTCAACAAGTGGACTCTGGGCGAAAAAACCATGGCACGCCTGGGATTCACCAGAGGCCAGATCGCCGATGGCGATTTCAGCGTCCTGCGTGGTCTCGGCTTTACGCCGGAACAGATCGAAGAAGCAAATGTCGTGATTTGCGGACACATGACCGTCGAGGGCGCGCCGCATCTTAGCCAAGATCATCTGCAGGTCTTCGATTGCGCCAGCAAATGCGGCAAAACAGGCAGGCGCTTCATCAGTGCCGAAGGCCACATCCGCATGATGGCTGGCGCGCAATCGTTTATCAGCGGGGCTATAAGCAAGACCATCAACCTGCCGGCGGAGGCGACGGTGGAAGACGTCAAAAACGCGTATCTGCTCAGCTGGAAACTGGGAGTCAAGGCGAACGCGCTGTATCGCGACGGTTCAAAGATGAGCCAGGCGTTGAGCGGCAAATCTGATTCCAAGAATCACGGCGAAGTCCGGACGATCGAGAAGGTCGTCGTTAAGGAGGTTCCGCGCCGTCGCAAGCTCCCGGACGAACGGCTCGCGATTGCGCATAAGTTCAGCATCGCAGGGCACGAGGGCTACATTCACGTCGGCACGTACGAGGACGGCTCGCCTGGCGAAATCTTCATCAGGATGAGCAAAGAAGGAAGCACCTTGAGCGGAGTAATGGATACCCTGGCGATCAGCTTGAGCATGAACCTGCAGTACGGCGTGCCGCTCGAGAGCCTGTGCGAAAAATTGGTTGGAACGCGGTTCGAGCCGATGGGCATGACGGCCAACAGGGAAATACCGATCGTCCGCAGCGTCATGGATTATCTGGGCCGATGGCTGGCGCTCAAATTCATGTCCAAAGACAATGCAAAGAAATTCCACAACAGCGAACTCGTGGAGCAGGCGCATGCCGTCGGCAGCAAGAGCAAGGAAGCGTTTGCGATGCGGCTGCCGGTTGTTGACGAGGGATCATCGGCATCTTACGGATTACATCCTGCGCTGCTTCAAGGTGATGAACCGGTCAGCAGCGCAGAAATGTCACAACGCGTGGAAGAAAAGACGCGACGCGAGGTGACGGAAGGCGTGAACGCGGTTGAAACCGGCAGCGGCAGGATGGCGCAGGCGAAACTCCAGGGGTATACGGGGTCAATGTGCTCCGGGTGCGGAAGCTTCAAGATGAAAAGGAACGGTTCGTGCGAAGTCTGCCTGGACTGCGGGGCGACGTCGGGTTGCAGCTGATTTTGGCTGCTGGGCGCGATAATGCACTCGTGGTCATGTAACCCAGCTATCGCAGAAAAAACAGCAGGCATGCCGCGGCAGCCGCTTCCGCATCCGCTGCGCCGCTCACGCCTCCGAGCTTTCCGTTTCCTTTTCCGTAGCAATCGCCGTCCTTCACGGTTCCAAGAGCGTCGCCTCCCGGGCCCAGAATAACGGTGCTGCCGTCCCGTTCCGCTACGCCGCCGACATTCCTGCCGGCGTCGTCACGGATTACTTTGCCGCGCACTTTTCCGAGCACGTCGCCGTGAGTGTTCAAGAGAATGGCGGTCTTGACGCCCTGCATGTCAATCGCGCCGACTATCCGCCCGTTGCTGTTGCGGATTTCAAACGAATCAGTGCCGCAGGCAGCCAGGACTAAGAGAAAGAGACAGCCTAGAAGCGGAACGATCCTGCGCATACGGGAAGAGATTCTGCACGGGAATTTCCGTGCCTGATGTTCCAATACTGGCGCAGCTCTACGTGAATTGCAATATCCGCTCCCATTGGTCATCGTCTGAGAATTTGTTGGATATCGTTTTCCCGCACTTCTCGCATTCATGAATCACAACCCATCCTTTCCCGCCCCTCCGATCGAGCGCCGCCGGCCGCATCATGCCGCCGCAGGCGGAAGCCCTGTCTCCCGGACCCTCGTCATCCACATGTTTGCTCCAAAGGCATCGCGGGCAATGATTTCTGTATGTGCCGTGAAGAATCGGAGCAACCGGCTCCATGCAGTGTTCGCAGATGAACGGTTCTTCGCGCGCAATGAACGGCATACGAAGCATGGGAAAAATTCACTTTCACACGTTGAATCTAAAATGCATCACGTCCCCGTCCTGCACGACATACGATTTTCCTTCCTGTCGCATCTTTCCGGCTTCTTTGGCTTTCAGTTCCGATCCAAACTGAATAAAATCCTTGTACGATATAGTTTCGGCGCAGATGAAACCTTTTTCGAAATCCGTGTGTATAACTCCCGCCGCTCGCGACGCCGCCCACCCGCGGCGTATCGTCCACGCGCGCACTTCCTCCGGTCCCGCTGTGAAATACGTGATATACCCGAGCAGGCGGTATGCCGCGCGGATCAGGCGATCGAGCCCCGAAGATTCCACGCCGAGGTCTTTAAGGAATATCCTGGATTCCTCCGGAGTCAATGTCTGCATATCTTCTTCGATTTTGGCGGAAATGATGACGAGCTCCGTTTCGCGGCCATCACCAGCTTCGGCGGAAGAGGCAAGAAAGAGTTTCCGACTGGCATTCTCCGGCGTCAGTGATTTCATCTGCTCCTCCGAGGCGTTCACCGCGTAGATCACGGGTTTCAGAGTAAGCAGTTGCATATCCTCCGCGAGCGGAGGTTCATCATCATCAAACGCGACGGATGATGCGGGTCCGCCGCGCTCTAAAACAGCTTTGATCTTCTCCGTCAGCGCGAGTTCAGTTTTCGCCTCCTTGTTCCCCGTCCGCGCTGCGCCCTGAATGCGTTCGATGCGCTTCTTGATAGTCTCCAAATCGGCCAGCGCGAGTTCGGTATCAATCGTTTCGCGATCCCTTTTTGGATCAACCGAGCCTTCCACGTGGAGGATGTCACCACTCTCGAAGGCGCGGACGACGTGACATATCGCGTCCACTTCGCGGATGTGGCTCAAAAATTTGTTTCCCAGGCCTTCTCCAGCGCTAGCGCCCCTTACAAGACCGGCGATATCCACGAACTCCACTGTCGCTGGAACTACTTTCCGCGGCTTTACCAAGGCAGCCAGCGCATTAAGGCGATCATCCGGCACCGCCACAATTCCGACGTTGGGATCAATTGTGCAAAAAGGGTAATTGGCAGCTTGCGCGCCCATGCTCTTCGTGAGCGCGTTGAAGAGAGTTGATTTGCCTACATTCGGCAAACCGACGATTCCAATTCTAAGTGGCATCGTAGCGCAGTATCTCATTGTTCCGTGCATTTAGCCACAAAAGCCAGTTGTCCACACTTGGCGTTTATCTACCATCCGGCGATCATGCCTTTGCCGTGCCGGATTTTGCGTTCATGCAGGAAGAGCAGGCAGCCGTCATTCGGGGTTATGCGCCACGAAGGCGCGCATTTTTCCTGCTGCTGCCACAGTATCTGCAATCCCTGCACAGAATGAACGTCCTCGCTGGTCGCCCCTTTTGGATCGAGCGCGAGCGACGCCTGCATGCCGGCGCGTGTCTTATATGTCACCTGAAGCTTGCCGCCGTCAATTCCGACGACATATAACGTAAAATTAATCCGCTCTCCTTTTTTTTCTTTGTCTGCGATAATGCACGGGCACGTTTGCCTCGCGTCCGGACGAATGACGAGCCATTTTGCGCTCTTATATTCTTGCAGTTTGTTTGTGACCGGCGCAGGGGCCTCGTCTCCCAAGAGCTCGAATTTCCTGCGAATTTCCGGCTGCTGCAGCCACGAGCGTACATTGAGCGATTCCAGGAATATGTGAGCGTCTTTGCCTTTGGCGTATAGATCCGCCAGGGTTGATTTCGCGTCACTGAGCTCCCGAGCGCGCTCCTGCGCCGCTGTTCCAGTCATCCATTTCCATGCCCGCACAAGCGCGCACCTTCGTTGCGGCGCGCGGGAAATGCGCATGTACGCGTCTGCGCGATCGTCCGTGAAGTTCGGTGGCGATGGATGCGGATCGCGCGGCTGCGGCTCCGATGTGATTCCGAGAACGCTTTTTAAGGTTGCAACAATAACACCGTTAATTTGCGAGGCAGGCGGAGACTCTCTTATTGAAGAGACAAGAGCTTCCAAATCCCTTCTGATGCGGAACACAACAAGCCGGTCGCCTTCGCACGCGCATTGAATGTTGTTACAATGGCCGAACACGTCCCTGAGCGCCGCAATGACGGACGTCCGGATGTGCGCCTGGGCGTTGGCGGACAGAGTTGCAATCGGCAGCGTGAATTCGCAGAACCGCGAATCAGACTCGTAGTCATCCTCTTTGAGAGGCTGGAATGTGACTTCCCTCATGTTGTGTTTATACAATAGAATGTTGACAAAGTCAATGTTCTTTGGCATACTCAATGCCTTTTTCATGAGCAAACGTCCTCTCTTATCCGGCTTGCTTGTCGCATTGCTTGCAGCGGCCTCTCCGGCGGCCGCTTATGGCGCTTCGTATGAGGAGGTCTTAAAATTCCTGGCTGCGACCGGCGCAGTCGCAGACTCGGATGCTCCGGCTGCCGATGAGCCGATCACGCGCGGTGACGCGCTTAAAATCATGTTGGACATGCGCGAGGAAACACGCGCGCAGGTCGAGCGACGCCGAGGCCGCCTTTCCAGGCTTGCGCTTTTCCTGGACGTGCCTCCGGACGATCCGATAGCGCCGTATGCTGAGACTGCGTTCGCTCTGCGCATTACCTCCGGCTTCTCCGACAGGACGCTGCGCCCGTCCGATGCCATTCCGGCCGAAGAGGCAATCGCGCTTCTGATGCGCGCGCACCGTCAGGACGGCGAGCCGTCCGACGGGGACGGCGAGTGGTACGCGCAGTTCGTGCGAGCGGCGCTGCGCAGGAATCTGATCGGGGATCCGCGGTCCATGCGCGTGGGCCAGGCGATCACGCGGGGCCAGTTTTTCGACATGGCATATCGGGTCGGCGTTATGATCAGGGACAACTTGGACGCGTTCCCGGGGCCCGTGGCAAATGCCGGGCCGCTGCGGAACGAGCGCGGCCCCGGCGCAGGGGCGGCCGCTGGAGCATCCCGACACGTCGCCGCGCGGCCAGCGGAAAACGGCAGCGTAGTCGTCGCCAGTCCGGCGAACGATCAGAGTACGATCAACGGTTTCCGTTCATCACGGGATTTCGCGATCACCATCCCGTCTCTCGGCATCCTCGATCTTCCGATCGCGCATCCGGACGATACGCAGAGCAAGGAAGGACTTCTTGCGCCGCTGCGCGACGGCGTCGGGCATCTGTTCAGCTATCCGGGCCGCGGCGGCAAAATCATGATTTACGGGCACAGCAGCGGCTACGCTTGGGATGTGTCGCGCTACACGAAGATTTTCCGCCAGGTGAACAAGCTAAAAGAGGGTGACAGGGTCTATGTCACATTCGGCGGAAATCTTTTCGAATACGAAGTCACCGGGCAGCAGACGATATCCCCGGCTGACGCAGGCCCGTTTTCCGGGGAAGGGGAAGAGCTGATTCTCTACACATGCTGGCCGCCGAATTCGATCAAGAAAAGACTGATTGTGCGTGCGGCGCCGGTGGAGACGGTGGCGGTGCGATAATTTCTTGCCCCGAGGAGAGGGGTGAGAAGAGGGGGCCATTCAGATCATGCCCCTATCCTTCTAATAATTTCTCTATCCACAAACTCCTTCGCCCTCCCGTACTTTAACCGGCTCAATTGTTTGAACGCCTCTCCGGCCTTGGCGTCCCTGGCGTACGTCTTGTCCAGCCACGGGCGCGGGACGTCTATGGAGAACGGCCGCGAAGGCTGCCCGTCTATGCTCAGCTTCATCGCTCCCTTGAATGCCTCCACGTTCACGAGGTCCTGCTCGGTGAATACCGGCGCCATTTCCTTCGCGCATACTTCCGCATCCTGCGGCCCGATTTTGTAGAACATCATCGTGCCGACGTTGCCGAAGACCGCGCCTTTCAGGCTTATGGCGCCGCTCAGCTTGCTTTCCTTTTCCAGCTGGTCGAGGTATTGGTGAGCAAGAATGAGTCCGAGCCGGTATTTGCGCGCCTCGGAAAGGATTGACTCGATCGATTGCGTGACGAAATTCTGGAATTCGTCTATATAAAGGAAAAAGTCTCTCCTGGTCTGCGCGTCCTGCCGCTGCCGGCGCATCGCGGCGACCTGTATCTTGCTCACCACGATTAGGCCGAGCAGGGTGGAATTTATGTCGCCTACAAGGCCTTTGGAGAGATTCATCAGCAATATCTTCCCGGTGTTCATGCAGTCCGCAATGTCGAAAGCGCTCCTTGTCTGTCCTACGATGTTGCGTATGAGGGTGTTGGTGGTGAACTGGCCGAACTTCGCCGCGAAGTAGGGGATCATCTCCTGCTTCTCGCGCTGGCCGGTGGCGGCCATCTGCTTTTCCCAGAACGAGCGAACGATCGGATTTTTCACCTTGGCGACTTTGTATTTCATCCACTCATCGTCGGTGAAAAGGCGCACAAGGTCGGTTACGGCGCCGCCTTCCTCCTCGTCTTCCATCAGCGTGAGGCAGCCGTTGCGGAAATAATCCTGGATGCGCGGACCGAATATCTCCTCGCCGAACATCTTTACCATCATGTTCATCGCGTCGAGCGCGATCAGATCGCGCTCCTCCGGCGTTTTGCCTTCGAGCAGATTCAGGCCCATCGGGCGTTCGGTGTCGGCCGGATTGAAATAAATGACGTCGTCGGCGCGCGATCGTGGTATGTACGGCAGAAGATCTTCGATAAGTGAACCGTGAGGATCCACCACGCACACGCCGTTGCCGTTGTGAAAATCCTGACGCGCCATGATCTGTATAATCGAAGATTTTCCGGTGCCGGTTTGTCCGATGATATAGAAGTGACGGAACCGGTCCTCGTGTTTTATGAATATTTTCCGTTTTTCGCCGCGGAAATGATTGATGCCGAGATACAGCCCTTCGTCCGGCACACTTTTGGGAGACGGCGCCAGCTTGAAGTTCTGCCACTTGATGGTTTCGACTTTGTTGTACTTGATGTTCGGAAGGTGCCACAAGCTTGCGATCTCCGCCGTGCCGAGTAGCATCTTGCGGAACCTGATCCACTGATACAACGACCGGCTTGGCGACCGCCGGATAAAAGCCGGCACGATTGATTGGCGTGGCACAAACTTTGGGTGCGCGCTGTGGTTCCCCTGGATGCTGTTGAACTGGCTGAAAGCGGCCGAAACGCCATCCAGCAGAGTTTCTGCCCTCGTATGCGACTGTGCGGAAGTCACGATTCGCGCGACGCATGTGAACCCTGGATTGCTCGCTTTTTCGTCCAGCGCCTTGCTGTATTCTTCTGCCATCTGCGATACACGCTCGCCAGTCGCCTGATCTTCTTTCAAATCTATGGGCTCCGCGCTTCCTGTAAGCATGTCGAACACGGCGCTGGCCCAGGTGATCGGATTCCACCAGCGCATGCCGCGCTTCCTCTTCGGATTGATCATGCGTTTCGCCTCCTCCTCGATTTTGTGCTGCCAGCCCTGCTTGACCGGACGAAGTACGAATTGCACCGCGGCGCCTTCCTCCATCGTCAGTTTTGAAAAGGCGTTCGTAATCGTATTGAGCGGATCGCTCTTCAGGCTCTGGTATGTTTTAAACGATGATTTCCACGATTTCGCAGGAACCAGCAGTTTTGCGGCAGTCACCGATTTGTCGGTGAAAATATCGTAGTCCTCCACTTCGTCAATGATCGCGTCCGGATAGAACGACGTAACCTGCTTCTCAACCAGATGCGCTATCTGCCGCGGGCATACGATGAAAAAGAGTATTTCTTTGGCCAACGCCGCGTACTCCACGGAGAAAAACGGTTGTCCTGTGAAGAAACGGCTCCAGCCGTGATTGTAAAGCCCGTGCAGCGACTGAAAGAGGTGATCCATGACGCCGAGCACCTCGCGAAAATCGCTGCCGACGGTGAATTGTTCCGACTGCACCTCCTTATCTTCCTTGCTTTCTTTCTTAGGCATCTGAATTTGCAAAAATACCAGCTCCCTTTCACGCTGCCTGTCAGACATATACCGGAGAAGCGCCAGCGCGGACAGCGTCGCTCCTGTAATAGCGGCGAGCGAGGCCAGAAATGTGAAGATTAAAAGCATGGAAGACTGCTGCGACGCGCACGCTCGGGTATCCTAGCAGTATACCATGCCTGACGCCGCTTCTCCACGAATCGCCAGCCTGGCGATGCAGATCAGTAGGGACGCTCTGTGGCTTCTGGCGTTGTGCGTCGCGGTTCTCATATTCATCGGTCTCGCCGGATACCTGCGTCAATGGCGGACCATCATGAGCAGGAGGGCCGTACGATCGCTCCTTCGCGGCGGGATGCTGTATGTTTTCGGGAAGCGCGGCCAGCGTCGCGTGCACGGATGGCGGATGTTCTATCGCATGCGCGTGGAAGTAATGCTGCGCAGCAAAATACCAATCCGTGGCATCAGTCAGTTTCCGACGGCCAGGCTGTGGGTGGATAGCGAGGCTTTTCCACGAGTAAAGAAGCTTATCCGGAGGGCGCGTCACACAGTCGTAATCCAGATGTTCATCTGGAAAGACGACCGCCTCGGCCGCGAGATGGCGGAGGCTCTCTGCTCCGCGGCCGACCGCGGCGTGCGGGTTTCCGTCAGCAAGGAAGCCGTAGGTGACTTTTTCGAGTTCCACCAGGATTTCCTTGGCACCCGTCACAAATCAGGCGGCGTCTGGAAAAAATTCTGGAGCCATCCCCGCATTCAGATCATGCACGAAACGTGCAACGATCACGCGAAAGTATTCATTATTGACGACCGTATCCTGCTGATCACCGGAATGAACATCGCCGACGAGTATCACGAAGACTGGCACGACTATATGGTCGAGTTGCGCGGAAATTCCTTCGTCGAGCGATATCTCACCGGCGGCGATATTCCGGGTTCTGCGAGACCAGCCGCATACAATCAGGCCGGAAACGATTGGCAGGACGCGCGCCTGGTCATCAATTCCGGCCGCAGAAAAGAAATCAGGCCGGCCGTCATGACTTTGCTGCGAGGCGCGTCAAATTCCATAGTGCTGGAACATAGTTATCTTTCCGATGCGGCTGTTATTGACTTGCTCATAAGCCGGAGTCTGTCTGGCGTCAGAATTGTGATCATACTTCCGCAACATTCCAGCATTCATCAGTACGCGAACATGCAGGCGATAGGCCGACTGCTCAGCGAGGGCGATGTCAAGCACATGTCGGTGTTCCTGTATCCGCGCATGATGCACGGCAAAATCCTGCTTGTTGATCGCAGGCGGGCGTTTATAGGTTCCGCGAACCTGATGACGTCGTCCCTTGATGAGATGGGCGAGGTTAACGTTCTGCTGGAGGGCAGGACGCACGCCGCCATCCGAAAGCTCCGTGGCATTCTGCGTGACGATGTTTTAAAGAGCACTCCGGTCTCGAAGCCGCCCAGGTTCCGGTGGTTGTGGCGGTGGATGACATGGCTGAAGCTTTAGCAAAACGGCGCTGGTTATGGTATAATGACCGGATTGCATGTTTTCACGAATGCAGCGCATATCGGCTCCGACAACCGTGTTGATATTTCTGGCGATTGCCATGTGGTTCACGGCGGGCGCAAAACCAGCTGCGTCGGCGGATTGTGTCGGCAAAACCTACGGCTATCCCGGGTGTCCGACGCGCCCGGCGTCGTCTTCCGGATCATCCGCATCCTCCTCGCGACACTGCGGCAATTCCATTCTTGACGAGGGCGAGCAATGCGACAACGGACGATTCAACGGCAAAACCGGCTGCAGCGACGATTGCAAGATTCTATACTGCGGTGACGGTGTGGTAACCATGGATATCAGGGAAGAATGCGATCCGCCCAGGGAGGAATACTATGTGCTCGATAAAAACGGGAATCTGACCACCGAAATCCGATTTGCCGCGCCTCCGGCGTGCGGCTGGTACTGCAAGCCTCCGGAATGCACCGCAACCGCGTGCACAGGAGGATGCCAATTGAAGTTCATCGGCGAATGTTCCAAGAGCAGCTCGCAGGCGTCGTCGTCCGCCAGTCAGTCGTCCGCCGGTCAGTCGTCCGCCGGTCAGTCGTCCGCCGAGTCGGGCAGCGGGAAGGGAATTTCTGTCTCATCAGGAAGCGCCGCGCCAGTTGCATCCATGTCCTCATCATCATTTTCCTCCACATCGTCCTTTTTCTCGATATCGTCCACCCGAGCCGTCGTATGCGGCGACGGCATCCGGCAGGCGAAGGAAGAATGCGATGACGGCAACAGGAACAATGCGGACGGCTGCAGCAACGCGTGCAGACTTGCTCGTTGCGGCGACGGAATAGTGCAGAAGCGCGAAGAATGCGACAAAGGCAAGGAAAATTCAAACACACAGCCAGATGCCTGCCGCGTCTCATGCAGGAAGCCGATATGCGGCGACAAAGTGGTTGATCGCGGAGAAATGTGCGACCCGCCAGGACGCAGGCCGGATTTGACCGCAGCGAACGCGCTGTGCAGCAGGGATTGCAAGTTCGCGCCTATTCCGGCCGCAGCCGTTTCTGCCGTTTCCGCAAACAAAGGACAGAACAAAAGCCAAAAAAATAACGCCAGTGACGGCGGCGATAATGCCAGCTCCGGCATCGAGGATAATGTCATTACTGCTGCCATTGGCACGACCGCAGTCGTCATTGCCGGTTTGTTCGTCTTTCTTCTGCGGAAAGCAGTTTCTATTTTCCGATTCAGGAACTCGAAATAGGCGGATTGCGTCCGGGCGGATCAAATCGCCACGCGCCTGTAAGCCGTTACTTTGACGCCGCCGAGATATTTCTCGACTGTCATGGCAGGGTCCTTCACAAACGACTGCTTTGTCAGAGCATTCTCTTCGCGAAACTTGCGTTCCTTGCCGGCCATGATCTTCTCCATGATCTCGGGAGGTTTTTTTTCATTCTTCATCTGCTCTTTCCAGATTTCCCGCTCTTTCGCTATGGCTTCGGCCGGCACATCATCTGGATCAAGGTAAGAGGGGTTCATGGCGGCGGCGTGCATCGCGACATCCCTGGCCTTAGTCGCGTCTCCGCCTTCGGCAAGCCCGATGATTACGCCGATCTTGCGATTGCTGTGTACATACGCTCCTATGACCGGCGCGGAGACTTCAATAGTTTCGCCGAGCGAGACGTTCTCCCCGAGCTTCTGGACGGCGTCGGGAATTTGCGCATCCGTCAGCACTTTGGTTGCCGCCACTCCGTCACTGGCCAGGCTCGACGCGAGTTCCTCGCCCATACGGATGAAAGCATCGCTGCGACCCACGAAATCAGTCTCGCATTTGAGAATGATCATAGCTGCTTTCCCGGGTTTCTCGCACACAAAAATCGCCCCTTCCGACTGGTCGCGGTCGGCCTTTTTTACGGCTTGTGAGAGCCCGCGCTTGCGCAGGAGCTCAATGGCTTTGTCTTCGTCGCCTCCGGCGTCTTCGAGCGCCTGCTTTACGGCGACGATGCCTACGCCGGTGCGGGCGCGAAGAGCGGCGACGACTGATGGGGCAATGGAAGACATACTGGGATGGAGAATGCGGAAGGTAGAATTAGAGAACGAACATGTTGTCTTCGGGTGCCGGAATATCAGACTACGACCAGCTCTTCGCCGGCCGGAGTTTTTTTTGGCGACGATTCCAGAAGCTCGCTCTCGATGGTTGAGAGTATGAGAGAGAGCGACTTGACCGCGTCGTCGTTTGCCGGGATGAAGACGGTGAACAAATCCGGATCGGCGTTACTGTCGCAGATTCCGAAAAGCGGAATTTTAAGTTTCGCGGCCTCGAGCACGGCCACGCGGTCGCGGATCGCGTCCACTACGAAGACAGCGTCGGGAAGCCCGTGCATTTTGGAGACGCCGGCCAGCGCGATATCCAGTTTGGCCAGCTTTTTGCGCAGGCTCGTCTGTTCCTTTTTCGTGTATTTCTCGATTTCTCCGGTCTGGAACGAGCGTTGCAAATCCAGGTAGTATTTAAGCCGCCGCTTGAGCGTGGACCAGTTTGTAAGGAGTCCGGCGATCCATTTTTTTGTAACCATCGGCTGCCCCAGCTTCTTCGCCATGCCCTCGACCATCGTAATGGACTGCTGCTTAGTGGTCACAAAGAGAATGGTTTTCCCCTCAGTCTGGAGCTTCTTGAGATGATCGCATACGAGCTGCAATCCCTCGCGCGTCTTCGTGAGATCGAATATGTGGATGCCCCTGCGCACGCCGTAAAGGTACGCCGCCATTTTCGGATTCCACTTTTCCCTGCGGTGTCCGAAGTGGCAGGCGCACTCAAGGAGTTGTTTTTCAGAGGGAATCATACGAATAAGGCGGGGAGAGTAGCGCCTGTGACCGCCGGTGGCTCGCGACGACGCCGCGAACATATCGGGGAATGGCAGGCTGAAGTGAGAATCCTTGGGCTCGTATCCGGCGTCATTTCGTCCGCTGTGCAGGCCCCACGAGGGGGAGGATCACCGCGATCGGCCGGGAGCGCTCGTACTCTAGGACGAAATCCGGCTTTCTACAACCCCAGTCAGGACTTTTTCAGCACAAGAGGCGGATCATCGGCGGTGCACATGCGTCGTCAGCTGATGTATATGGACCCTTTCTTGTCCCAGCGTGTCTCTGTCCCTGATCGTCACGGTATCTCTTTCGCCCTGCGCAATGTCTTCACCCAGCGTCCCGAAATCCACCGTTATGCACCGCGGTGTCCCGATTTCATCCTGGCGGCGGTAACGCTTGCCGATCGAGCCGGTGACGTCGAAATCGCAGACCAGACCGGTTTCATGAATAATTTTCTTGTACAGTTCTTGTGCTTTGGCGACGAGGTGTTCCTTTTTACTCAACGGGAGAATGGCGATATCAACAGGAGCGATCTCGGGTGACAATTTCATCACGACGCGCGTTTCGTCTTTAACCTTCTCTTCGGTATAAGCTTCGAGCATGAATGTGAGGATGCTGCGGTCGCATCCAAAGGACGGTTCAATGACGTGTGGAAGAAATTTCTTCTTCGGGTCGTCCGGGTCGGTGTACGCAAGGTCTTGCCCGCTGAATTTCTGGTGCTGAGAAAAATCGAAATCGCCTCTGTTGGCCAGGCCGAACAGTTCCCCCCAGCCCCATGGAAATTTGTATTCGATGTCTATGGTGCGCGAGCTGTAGTGGCTGAGCTCGTCTTTGTCATGTTCGCGAACACGCAGCCGGTCCTTCCCGATCCCAAGATCCGTGTACCATTTCCAGACGGCCTCATTCCATTCATCGAAGAATTTTTCGGACGTGCCCGGCTCGATGAAATATTCGATCTCCATTTGCTCGAACTCGCGTGTGCGGAACGTGAAGTTGCCCGGAGTGATCTCGTTGCGGAACGCCTTCCCGATCTGCGCGACGCCGAACGGCAGGCGCATGCGCATGGTATCCAGGATATTTCGGAAGTTCACGAAGATGCCCTGCGCGGTTTCCGGCCGCATGTACACGAGCGCCGCCTCTTCCTCCACGACGCCCTGATGCGTCTTGAACATCAAATTGAACTTCCTGGCGTCGGTCCACTGCAATTTACCGCAATTCAGACAGCAGATTTTTTCCGTCATCAGCATAGGCTGTATCTGGTCCAGCTTAAGGACGGCTGCTGGCTCGGTTCCCAATTTTTCCTCCAACAATTTGTCGCCGCGGAAGCGCTGATGGCAGTGCTTGCACTCCACTTCCGCGTCGGCAAAAGAGGAGATGTGCCCGCTTGCCTCCCACACTTTCCGATTCATCAAGATAGAGGAGTCGAGCCCCACCATATCGGCTCGTCTGTGGACGAATGTCTTCCACCAGTGGTTTTTCACTCGGTTTTTCAGCTCCACGCCGAGCGGCCCGTAATCCCATGTGTTTGCGAGCCCTCCGTATATTTCCGATCCGGGGAAAACAAACCCGCGGCGTTTGCAGAGAGAAACAAGCTGATCGAGGGAGGCGGCCGGCATGGCGTGAGTATAGGGTTGCCGGTTGCCGGTTGCGAGTTTAGTGAAATCCGTAATATGCGGAGTAAAATATGCGGACAGTTCGTTCAAATCCCCTCAACGCCAGGCCAAAAATCTGATATAATGTTCCGATGCTCCAGAGCCTCCACGACTTCGAGATCTCGCTGCCGAAAACTGCGGTCGTTCTGGTTGCGGTAGCGCTTCTGGCGTGTCTCGATCTGGTGGCGCGCGCGCGGCGCCGGCATGCGCGATACGCGCTGGGCGTCGCAGTGGGCACGATATTGTCGTTCGGACTGATAATTGCGACGAAAGCGATAATGAGTTCCGGCATGCCAAGGCATGGTCAGGCGATCGCCATGGGAGTCTTCTTAGTTGTTCTTGCATGGCGACTGCTTTTCGGCGACTGGGACGCGAATACGCGCGCGACCGTGCTCGGTGCTTTCGTGTTTTGGATTTTCTTCTACATGCTCTCAATCAAGTCAGGGCCCGATCGCACCGCACACCTGATCGCGATAGGAGCCGCCGCCGTTCCGGCAGCCGTCTGGTGCGGACTGTTTCTGCCGTATCACCGCGTGCGGGCCGGCGTCGCTCTGGGAATGATCTTTGCCGGAATGCTCGCGACAGCGCCGATCCTGTTTTACGACGCGCTCGTCCGCGGTGGCGCCGAGCTGAATTTTTTCCTGTTCAAAATCGTCCCGCAGAATTTCAGCTCCAACGCGCGTCTTTTCGTTTCCGATCACGCCACCGGCATTTCGCCGCTGCAATCCTCCCTGCTCAGCATGTTCGTATCGTTCCTTTTCGTCGGTTTCATCGAGGAGGGAAGCAAATTGTGGGTTCTGTGGCGCGCGGGCCGACGCCATGTGACCAGCATTGACGATGTGATGCAAATGTCCGTGCTTGTTGCAATTGGCTTCGCGTTCGCGGAAAACGTGACGAATTCCGGGTATTTCCTGGGCTTTGTGCGCGAATTCCTGCTTGCCCCTGGCGGCCGCGACTGGTCCGCATTCCTGGGAAACGTCGCCGGGCGCTCGATTCTGACAAGCATGGTTCACATCGTCTCAACCGGAATCATGGGGTACTATCTGGGGCTCGCGCTCTTCGCCGGGCCGCTGCTGCAGGAGCGGCAGTCGCGCGGCGTCCGTTACCGGATTCTTGAATGGTGCCACGATTTGCTGGGGATACGGAAGCGCGATCTTTACAGGCGCTTCAAGATCATCACGGGGTTCGCGATAGCGATTTTCTTGCACGGGCTCAGTAATTTCCTGGTGTCTCTCCCGGAGGCTCTGCCCGGCAATCCGCGCACTGTCGGAGACCTGCTGCATTCCTCTCCCGGCTCGCCGTTCAATCTGATCGCCCTTCTGTTGGCGCCCACGCTGATTTATGTTGTGGGAGGATTCACGCTGCTTACTGCGCTGTTCCAAAAAAAGGAAAACATGAAGGAAATGGGGCATTTGATAGAAACTGAAACATTGTCTGGTGTGGATGTGGATGAATAAGCTGCGATCTGTTACAGTGCGCCCATGATCGGAGGCCAGCGTGAAATTAATCGGAGTTTTAACTCGTTCATCGCGCGCATCGTCGGCGCCGGCCTCGTTTTTTTCCTGGTTCTGCCCTCTGTCGCAGGAGCCGTAAATGTCACCACGCTGCTCAACGCCCGCAATGCGCAAACGGTCACGCGCGCGGATTTTATCCGCGCCGCCGTCAAAGCCTCGGAACTCCCTCTCCCGCAGGCAAGCCCGGTGCCGTACGACAACGTTCCGGACGCGCTGCTCCCGTACGTGCGCGCGGCACATGCGCGCGGGGCTTTGAGGATGTTCGCGAAAGAGGGGCGCGCGCTGCGATTTTCAAATGGCATACGCCGCGGTGAGGCCGTCGAGATGCTTGGCATTCTTCTGCAGGCGACGCATTCCGGCGCATCCGACGCGCCTGCAAGAAAATTCACGGATGCTGCCACATCAAGCGATCGCATGACTGTGTTGCTGGCGATCGAGCGCAACTGGCTAAAGCCGGTTTCGGACACAATGTTCGGACTTAAGCGGTATCTGCGCGGCAAAGAAGGAAAATTACTGCTCACGCGCGCATTCCAGATTCCGGGTCCCCCCGATCAGAACACGGAAAGCCTGTCGGCTCCGGTGATACGCGTGAAGCTTCAGGGGATCTCGACGCAGCCGATTCCGAAAGCCGATATGCTCGAGAGCATCTGGAACGTGCTGCGCCGCGATTATCTCTACCGCGACCGGCTGACAGTGGACAAAGCGGGAGACAAGGCCATCGAAGGACTGGTGAATTCGCTTGGCGATCCGTACACCACATACATGCCGAAACAAAAGAGCGATGACTTCAAAATTCAAATGAAAGGCGAAGTCGAGGGCATCGGCGCGACGGTTGAGATGACCGGAGGGGTGCTGCGCATAGTCACGCCTCTTCGGGGGTCGCCGGCTGAAAATGCGGGACTGAAACCCAAGGACGAGATACTTTCCGTGAACGGCGAATCGCTGCAGGGACTTTCGCTCGATGACGCCGTGCACAAAGTGCGCGGGCCGAAGGGCTCATCGGCGCTCCTTAGGGTCAGGAGAGCCGGACGCGAGTTCGAAGTTTCCGTGACGCGCGAAAAAGTCGTGATTCCGGAAATCGAAATCACGGAAGAAAGCAACGTCGCGATCGTGAAGATTCTCCAGTTTTGGGACACGACGGACAAGAAATTCCGGCAGGCAATGGCCGAAATGCAGTCGGGCAATCCGCGCGGAATTATACTCGATTTGCGCAACAATCCCGGAGGCCTTCTGCACGCCGCTGGAATGGTGATCAGCGCGTTCCTGCCAAAGGGCAGTCCGTTCGTTTCCATAATGGAAAGCGATTCCACGCGCGTCGAACTCACCGAGGACGAGCCGACAGTGATGTTCTCGGTTCCGACGATCGTGCTGGTCAACAACGGATCGGCCAGCGCGTCCGAGATAGTCGCAGGCGCCCTTCAGGACGGCAGGCGCGCGAAAATCGTCGGCGAAACCACGTACGGAAAGGGCACCGTTCAGCAGGTGATGCAGTTTTCGGACGGCTCAAGCCTAAAATACACGATAGCCGAATGGAAAACTCCGCTAGGCCGCAAAATTGACAAGCTTGGTGTGACGCCGGATGTAATTGTGAGCAACGAAGGCGCGCCGCAGGGGCGTGATCTGCAGATGGAAAAGGCGATGGAGCTTCTGCGGTAAGAAAGAATTCCATCATGCGGTTGATCAACATTACGACCCCTTCAATCCCTTCTATGAATCGGGTCATCGACCTCTTCCTCCACCTCGACGTCCACTTAGCCGCCCTAATCGAGCAGTTCGGCTTCTTCACGTACTTCATCCTCTTTGTCACGATATTCTGCGAGACGGGTCTTGTCTTTATGCCGTTTCTTCCTGGGGACTCCCTCCTGTTTGCCGCCGGCGCGTTCGCGGCGCGCGGGTCTTTGAATCCGGTCCTGCTGACCGTGACGTTGGGAGTTGCAGCAATACTCGGCGATTCGTGCAATTACCGGATGGGGGGGCTGCTCGGCCGGCGAGTATTCAAGGAACACAGGAAAATACTCAACCTCGATCATCTTCGCGCGACCGAAGAATTCTACCGCCGCCACGGCAGCAAGGCGGTCGTATTCGCGCGGTTCCTGCCGATGTTCCGCACAATCGTCCCCTTCGTCGCCGGGGTCGCGAAAATGCCGTACTCCACTTTCATTTTTTACAACGTGCTCGGCGGCGTCGTTTGGGTGTTGCTTTTCGTGTGGGGCGGCTACTTCTTCGGCACAATCAAAGCGGTCGAAGAAAACTTCACGCTCGTGATTTTCGCGATCATCGCGGTGTCGCTGTTCCCGGCGTGCGTCCATGCGGGGAGGCATTGGTTGACGAAAAGACGATCGAAATGACAAATAACCGATGTTCATTCTGCGTTAGGGAACCTCTGCAAAATGATACGCATCACCAAAACATCACGATGGGAAGGAACCTCTCAAAAATCGCCTCATGCGAGGAAGCAAGCCAAAATTTCGCGAG
>JACPMB010000036.1 GCA_016186175.1 Candidatus Peregrinibacteria bacterium | reverse complement strand
GAAGGCATTCACCGTACCCCAGAACTGATCGTTCGTGTTCCTCTCGTAGAAGTTCTGGAATGCGTCATTGATGACATCCGGATCCGCGCCGCTCTCCATAAGGTTCTTGAGCTCTGCAATTTCTGACTTGTATGCATCGAGCATTGCTTGGAGTTCCTGCACATTTACCCCTTTCTGTTTCCCCATTCTCCTCACTTCCCGCTCCATGTTCTTGATGTCCTTCTCGCGGCCTTTGAGTTCTTGCCCTCTATTCGCTGCATTCTGGACATCCCCGAATTTCTGTTGGTGGTTCTGCTCATAGAAATCCTGGAATGCGTCATTGATAGTTTCTGGGTCCGCACCGCTCTCCACGAGTTTCCGGAGTTCCGCGAGCGCTGACTTATAGGTGTCGAATGTTTCCTGGAGCGCCTGGACATTAGCTCCCTTCTGCTTTTTGGCTCTCTGTAGTTCCTTTTCCATGTTTTTAATATCTTTTTCGCGGTCTTTGAGTTCTTGCCCTCTATTCGCTGCATTCTGGACATCCCAGAACTTCTGCTGGTCGTTCCGCTCGTAGAAATCCTGGAAGGCGTCGTTGATTTCCTGGTGGTCCGCGCCGCTCTCCACGAGTTTCCGGAGGTCTGCGATGGCCGCTTTGTATGCGTCGAGCGCCTGGCGGAGTTTTTCGATATTTGCCCCTTTTGCTCTCTTCAATTCCTTCTCCATGTTCTGGATGTCCCTCTCGCGGTCTTTCAATTCCCTCGTTCTCCCCGCTGCACTCTGGAGATCAGAGAACTCCTGCGCTGTGTCGTAGACGGCGCGGAAGGCATCGTCGATGTCCCGGTTGTCCGTCGTGCCGCTCTTTAGGAGCTCTTCCGCGGCAGAGAGGGCCGCTTTCACCCGTTCCACGATTTCTTTGAGCTTCGTTGCGTCCCCCTTTCCGCGCTCGATGTTCGTGATTTCCCGTTCCATGTCCTTCAGCTGGCCGCTGCGGAAGCGGGCCGCTTCCCCCTGTCGTCTGGTGGCATTGATCGTGTCGTAGAATTGTTGCTGCAGTGGCTGAACGCTCTCCTGCATCGCGTCCTGGATATCGCGGTTATCGGCGCCGCTTCCAAGGAGATTCTGGATATTCCCGATGGCGGTGCGCAGCTGCTCGAGGATTCCCTTTGCCTTACTCACGTCGGTCTTTTCCCGTTCCGCGTCTTTGATCTGCCGTTCCATATCTTTGAGTTCCCGTTGCCGATTGGCAATATCGCTCCTCGTCCACAGTTTTGAAGAAGCGTCCCACGTGCTCTGCATGGCTTCGTCGCATGTCTGGAGGGCCTCCTGCGTCGAGGCGCTCTGGACGCAGTT
>JACPMB010000041.1 GCA_016186175.1 Candidatus Peregrinibacteria bacterium | reverse complement strand
GCGGATTCCCCAGCCTTTGCGCATGAGCTTGACCGCTGCCATGCGGAGCTTGGGCATCTTCGGATTGGAGGTGTAAGGCATACCTGAGGAGGGTACTCAGGTGTTGCCAAGCTATTGGCCCATTACGGACAGGTGGACTCACTGCGAGAAGTGTTTGATTTTTGTCACAATCCCGAAACGGGGAAAGTAAGAGCTGTTGCTGTTTCCACTCGTAACTTACCCAACGATGTGGCGAGCATCCTGCGTTTTGTCGGCGCGTTGGATGAGGTACAAGAACACACGGATGAAATCGTATTCTCGCCAGTGCTCAGAGGGAACACGGGATACATTCCAGATCCGGAAACTGTCCGCAGAGCCAAGGAGGCAACAGGAAACACCGATCCGCACTCCGTGAGCGGAGCAGTCATTAATATGCATCAAGTGGAAGATGGGCATTTTCGCCCAGGAAAAAGGATCATGTTCATCAACATTGGAAAATTAGTCGATGGAAAAATGCAGCCGCGTCTAGAGGTTGAAGTGTTCCATAAAATCGTCCACGAGAGCCGGCATAGAGCAACTATCGCCGCTGTTGCGAGTGGAAAAGAACCACCAGAGAATCGTGACAATATCTTGTTACTGGAAAGGGTTGCCTACGAAAGGGAGATGGAAGTTCTCCGAAAACTTCTCCAAGAGTACGAGAAAAGAGGGATGGTCGACAATACCGTTTACCGCTATCTCGTCTCCCATACGAAGGATATTGAAAGGCAGCTTGTCGCTATACATAACCAATTGTGAAGCGCTGAAGAGTGGCTCATCACGGAGAAATATGTGTGATCATTGTAGGTGCGTGGATCCAATGAATGCGCTTGTCATGTCGCCACCAGGTCATCTGCCGTTTGGCGTACTGACGAGTGGCGGCATTGATGCGTTCCATGAGGGACGGAAATAACTCCTCCTTTTTCCCGCTCCGGATCCACTCGGCAATCTCGCGGTAACCGCAACTCTCCATGCCGGGATCGGAAGTTTTGTAACCATGTGCGAGGAGCCAGGCGACTTCTTGGAGCCAGGTTGGCGTTAATTCTCCCTCCCGTGGGGAGGGAGCGAGAGGGAGGGGGTCGGGGAATTCCTTAGACCCCCTCTCCCTAACCCTCCCCCCAAGGGGGAGGGAATTTTCCCGGCCGATTCCCAAAAGTTTCTTTGTCCTCTCCTCTATCCGTTTCACGAGTTTCTCACGTGGCCACTGCATGCCGAAGATAAGGATATCGTACGGGACGGGGGCGACGCGCTTCCCTCCCCTCCCTGTGAAAACATATCCGTTCGTTATGGCGCTAATGTAGAGCATGGAACCACCGACGAGGATGGGAATGTTGCCTCGAGAGAGAACATCGTCGATCACGCGTTCCGCCTCTTTTTTGTACCATCCGACGGTGACGTTCTCTTTGGGGTCGAGGACGGAGAAGAGATGGTGGGGGATGCGTACTCTTCCTCTCCCATGGGGAGAGGATTGAGGAGAGGGGCTCTTCGCAGTGCCGACGTCCATGTATTTGTAGAGCTGGCGGGAATCGGCATTGATGATCTCGGCTTGCGATTCTCTCTCCCTTGGGGAGAGAGCCAGAGAGAGGGGGTAGAGGAATTCCTTAGACCCCCTCTACCTAACCCTCCCCCCAAGGGGGAGGGAATTCGCCCACTTCGCCACTTCCATCGAAAACGCCGTCTTCCCGCTCGCGGTTGGGCCGAGGAGGACAATGACGGGACGCGTGGCAGTTGCGAGGTGTTCCCGGACCAGATGTTGCCATGGCTTACTAACCCTCTCCCCCGGCCCCTCCCTGCCTGCCGGCAGGCAGGTCCCGGTTGCGGCAGGCGAGGGGTGGCAGCCTGTGTCGATTCCATTTGTCATGGTGCCATGACACCATAAAAGTTCCCTTCTGCACACTGCAGAGATGGGGAAATTTTGGTACAATGTGTTGGATGCAGCCCCTCAAAAACTTCCTCATTCCGACCGTCATCGAGAAAACGCAATTTGGAGAGCGCGTCTACGATATCTACTCGCGACTCCTCGAGGAGCGCATCGTGTTCCTCGGGACGCCTATTAATGACGATGTAGCGAATACCATCATTGCTCAGTTTCTTTTCCTCGAGAAACAGGATCAGAAAAAAGATATTACGCTCTACATCAATTCTCCCGGTGGGCAGGTAAGTTC
>JACPMB010000002.1 GCA_016186175.1 Candidatus Peregrinibacteria bacterium | reverse complement strand
TGCCAAGGGGATGCCATGCCTGAACATGAAAATGAAGATATTCAGGACACAGAATGAGAGAGAACCGCAATGATCGAACATGTAAACATGCTGAAAACCGCCCTACCGACGATCAGACGGGGTGTTTTTCATCGGTTCCATAACGCTGTCGCACAAAGGGTCGCCCAACAATATAAGCAAAAACCTCTTACGGATTTTGCGAGTATCAACTCCCGCACTGACTTACATGTACTTAACTTAAATTGGAGAGAGAGGGATTTGCCCGAGTTCATTCGCACGAAACATGTACATAGACTTCACCCATATCTTGGGAAGTTCATCCCGCAGCTTGTTGAGATTTTTCTACGGAAATTCAAACCAGAAGTGGTTTACGATCCCTTTTGTGGTTCGGGAACTACTCTCGTTGAAGCAAATGCTCTAGGTATTGATGCAATTGGAACCGATATATCTGCATTTAACATTCTGCTTTCCAAAGCCAAAACAGATAAGTATGACATCAGTGTTTTGGAAAAAGACATTTACGATATTTTGAGAAGATTATCGACCTACAAAACGAAATTTGAGGATGATACGAGAGTGAGTAAGATGCTGTCTACAAGTAACAGCTACTTGAATGAATGGTTTGCAGATCAAACAAGGAGAGAGCTTTTGTGTTATTTGAAACTTATAAAGGACTATAACTACCAAGATCTTATGAGAATTATCCTTTCGCGATCTGCAAGATCAGCAAGGTTAGTAACTCATTTTGACTTGGATTTTCCTAAGAAACCCCAGCGCGAATCTTATTTTTGCTACAAACATGGACGTACTTGTTCACCAATACAAGAAGCCTACAAATTTCTGCATCGCTACACGATTGACACACTTCAGCGTGTGAAAGAATTTTCCGCAATGCGAACCGATGCAGATGTGAAGGTCATTCATGGTGATTCAAGGGAGGTATTACTACCGAATGGGATTGATATGGTGTTTACTTCACCGCCATATGTGGGATTGATCGATTACCATGAACAGCACAAGTATGCGTATGAATTACTCGGTTTGAAAAACAATGAGACAAGAGAGATCGGCGCAGCGAAAGATGGGCAATCAGAAAGTGCCAGAGCAAAATACATAGATGGCATTAATCAAGTGCTGCTTCACACTAGGGATCACATGGCACCCAAGGGAGTAATGGCGATTGTTGTGCACGATAAATGCAATCTGTATGATCCGAGTATTGTAGGCTTCAAAGCTGTAGGCAGGGTTGAGCGGCATGTGAACAGACGAACAGGCAGAAGAAGCGGAGCATTCTATGAGAGTATCCTTATTTGGCAAAAAGTATGAATGCAAAGATTCGCAGTGAAATTAAGGGCTTTCTCGAAGGATTCATCCAAGGAATGATCAGTAAGAAGACGGAGAACAATTTCGATCCCAAGAAATTACGACCCCTGAGAAAAAGTTCACCGAAGGGCGACCTGAAACCTTTTCATGAGTCATTGCTACCCGATGGTCTACTCACAATCACGGAATTTGAGAGATCTTTTTCAACAAAACTTGGCACTACTTTTGAGGAGTGTGCGAGACTCATCGCCAATGGTTTTCACAAAAGTGCAGTCAGGGGATACAGGGTTAAGGGAACTGTGACAGCAAAATCCATAAAGAGGATTGAAGAGATAGTCAGCAAGGTTGGTAGTGGTGGGATGAAGGAGAGCTTTCCAGACTATATTGAAGAAGCCGTCAGGTACAGCAAAGCCGGAGGGGGGACAGAGCGCACAAGCATTGCTGATCTATACATTGAGACGAAGAAAGGTGAAGAGTTGTACTTCGAAATAAAAAGCCCGAAACCAAACAAAGGACAATGCCTGGAGGCAACAGGACGATTGCTGCAAATTCATGCAATAAGGCATGCACAATATCCTCGCGTGAAAGCATACTATGCGATGGCATATAACCCTTATGGGATCGAAAAATCAGTGTACAAGCATAGTTTCGTTGTGAACTACATGGATGTAAAGAATGAGGTTTTGATCGGCAAATAGTTTTGGGATCTTGTGGGTGGGCCTGGTACTTATGAAGAGGTGCTGGGGATATATCAGGAAGTTGGACAGGAAAAGGGGCCTGATATGCTCGATCAGCTTGCTATGGGTTACTAATGCAAACGAATATGAAGACTGAACAAGTACTTGCTGCTTACAGGAATAAAAGAGAGCAATACGTGCGCTTCTCTCAGAAGGTAAAAGAGTTGTTGGAGATAACTCTTAAGAATCATGGAACCCATTACCTATTGGTAACAAATAGAGCAAAGGAAGTGGCTTCATTAGAGAGGAAATTTGCAAATGGTCATAGCGCTAAGAGATTGCAGGATATAGATGACTTAGCTGGCTGCAGAATCATCATCTATTTAGACAGTGAGATTGAGGAGGTGCTGGTGGAGGTGTGGGGAAGCGAAAAGAACTAACCTATTTGAATTTTATGGGAAAAATCTTCATTGCATTCGCTGGCAAGAAATCTAGTGAGACAGAGATAACACTTCGACTCAGCCCCACAATTGAATACTGGAATCTTCAGAATATCGACTTTGATACCTTTGTAGATCTTGTGAAAAAGGCAATTCATCCTGTGCATGACAACATTACGGATGACAGGTACGCACAGGACACTTGGAAATGTGACGTAAAGCAACTCTATCAAAATGAAGCATCATTCGGTCTTTTATTACCTACGCCAGCAACCGATAGAAATTACGGGTACCACGATGCAGCACTCCATGCGCTCAATCTATTTTCCCCCGCTTTCCTCTACCCTATTTTCCATGTTGATGATCTCGGATGCTCGGCTACTCCGCATCTCCACACCTCGAGAGAATATGGTCAAACTGTGCGCGATCAGCCGGATGTATCAAAACATTTCCGTACAGAGAATTTCGTAAAATACTACGAAAAAACTTTTGGCTCTCTTGATTACTTCGGCCGGAATCGCGATCTCGGGAAAACATGGATGCCAAATGACTGGCGCTTATGCTGGATGCATACGCTCTATGGCGATCTGCGAGGTTATCAAAATACCGCGAAGATACAGGGGACTTTCCTGAAAGAGTGTGTTGATCTTTGTGTGATTCTTGAGGCTCTATTTTTTGATGAAAAGGCAGAAAAAGAAACTCCCATGCTCCGTGCATTATTGCACTGTTTATTCGGAAAAAGACAGGGCATCGGTTCCAAACTTAAACAGAGAACGGCAGTGTTAGTGGGCAGCTTTCGATCTGGAATACCAAATACGATCTATGATTTGTATGACCTGCGCTGCAAGTATGTACATGGAGAGATATTCCGCAAAATGAAAGGCTTTGATGACGGCTCACCCACAGGTAAGGATTTTGACTTCCTAGAAAAGGCTACGAGCTACGTTCGATATCTGCTTATTGCTTACACATTTCTCTACGTTCAAAGACAAGACATTGGCGTAAAAAATGATGAAATTGTTCCTCTTCTGGATGCCGCAATTTTAGATTGCACATTGCGAAAGAAAATTCAGGAAAAATCTCAAGAGATACTCTCCCTGCTTCCAACAAACTGATATGCCCTCCCACTCCACTCTCACAGGCGCAGCAGGACAACACTATGTTCTCTGTCAGCTACTGCGTCATGGCTTGATTGCTGCACTGGCGCCGGAAGGAGTTCCTCATGTGGATATTATCGTTACTGATATTAAGGCGAATCGCCAATGCGCAATTCAGGTGAAGACCCGAAGTGGGAAGGGTCGAGACAAAGGTTGGTGTATGAGGGCGAAGCATGAAAAATTAGTATCAAAGGCTCTTTTCTATTGTTTCGTTGATTTTGGTGACGACTCACCCACGACCTATGTCATACCCGCGAAAGTTGTTGCAAGTAAAATTCGGTTGTCGCACAAAATTTGGTTGAGCAAACGAGGAAGGAAAAACCGAAAGCACAAAGATAATCCTATACGTCGTTTGCTTCCGGACTATTCAGTAACGATAAAAAATCTTTCATCAAAGGAAATGAAGGTGTTGAGGCCAGGATGGATGGAACAATACCGAGAAAACTGGGATTTTCTTCGTCTGAAATGACTATGGCACGCACTCGGGTTGAATGTGAAGTGATTCTATAGGGAAAGTAAGATACAATGCATTTAATGTTCTGGTTTAGAAAAAAACACGGGATGTCTCATCCAATGACGGCTATCACACACTGGTCGTTCCTCGAAAGTAGGAACTATTTCTTTTCACGCTTCCTATGACTCCGGATGGTACTCAAGAGTGGTATGCATTGCTCCAGAAGCCTTGGTTTGCTCCTCCTGCGTGGGTCTTCGGTCCTGTGTGGGGCATACTATATTTTCTCATTATTGCTTCATTCGGTTACGTGTTCCTGCAGGTCATTCGACGACGATGGCCGGTTATTGTTGCTGTACCGTTCGGCATCAACCTGATTGCAAATCTGCTCTTCACGCATCTTCAGTTCGGCCTGCGTAATAACATTCTCGCCTTACTGGATATTCTCATCGTTCTTTTCACGATTCCTTGGATGATGCGTATGGTCTGGGGACGTAAGCGGTGGGTCGCATCCATTCAGCTTCCTTATCTCCTCTGGGTGATGTTTGCGACAGTGCTCCAGATCAGTGTCACATGGTTGAACAAGTAGTCGATTGTTGGCTTTTTATAAGCCATAAACAAAATTTGTCCATCCTCCTAATCATCTCATTCCTGCCAGTCCGACATTTCCTTGTTATGGAAACTTCGTTGGCGGGACAGTATCCGCAGCCGCGAGCAACGCCGCACCGCGGACGGCCGCATCTACAAGGACGCCACATGCAAGTTCCGGCGGCTTCACGCCAGGCAATAGCCATGCCGATACCTCCTTCTCAATGGTTGACAAGTGGGTATTCAGAGCTCTTCCCGTGCTGCCTCCAAATACGACAATGGATGGATCGATGAAGTGCATGGCGTTCACTATGAACCACGCAACTTCACGGATCACTTCCGGTTGGAGGAAACTGCAGACGTGCCCTTCCAGATAATCCTGTGGTCTCCGCGCTGCTTCACACCGTTTGCCCATCGCCGTGCCAGATAAGAATTGCTCGACATCGCCACGTCGATCCTCCGTCGGATAGGGAGGCTGACCGGGCATGAGGAGTGCATGTCCCACTTCACCCGCGTGGCCGTGCCCTCCATGGAACAGCGTGCCGTCGATGGCGATTCCTCCACCCACCCCCGTGCCGAGAGTCACGCCCAGCACGATGGGGTGTCCCTTGCCTGCGCCAAGCAGGGCTTCCGCATAGGTGAAGCAACGCGCATCATTCTCGATTGTCACCGGCAGGCCGATGGCGCTGGTAAGCCACTGACGAATATCCACATTGTCGGAACCGGGAATGTTCGGCATGGAAATAACGTGCTTTGTCTTCGGATTGATGAACCCCGGCACCCCGAGACCGATGGCAACGGTATCGGGAGCGCAAATCAGCTTCACTGCTTTCAGCAGACGATCTTGGACTGCAGCGAGTCCTTCAGATGCTTCCGTCGGAAAACTCTGAGATGTGCGTGGAACAATCGTCGCCGCATCGAAGAGCGTCAGCGCCGTCTTCGTGCCGCCTAGATCAATGCCGAGGATGGATGCAGAGGATGATGACAAAATACGACTTGGAAAAGTGGTGCTGCTCAGCGCAGCATAACACGGCCTCGACAGTACTTGCTTTGCAACCGGCCGTCGCATGTGCAAGCGATTTCTGCTATAATGATATGGTGCGCCAATATCCAAAACTCTGTCTCCTGTGCGGCAGCTTCATCCTCGCGTATGTGCTGTACCATATCGGTGCGCTCGATTGGTTCGGACATGCATTGAACGGACACGGATATGCGTCGATGTTTCTCGGGGGCATGCTTTTTAGCTACGGATTCACCGCGCCTTTCGGCATCGCGATCTTCGTGGAGATGGGACACGAAGTGCATCCGCTCATCGGTGCGCCGCTTGCGGGGATTGGAGCACTACTCTCAGATCTCTTCATTTTCAGCATCGTTCGCTACTCGGCGTTTCATGATGAAATCCACCGGATTCAGTTTTCGAGACCGATTCTCTGGATCCACTCGCTTCTCCATCACGAAAGGGTTTCCGAGCGCATGAGAAACTACATTCTCTGGGCATTCGCGGGGATTGTCATCGGGTCGCCGCTCCCGGACGAGTTCGGCATGATGCTGCTCGGCAGCGTGACGGAACTGAAAGAGCGGCATGTCGCCTTGCTGTGTTTCGGACTCAATACCATGGGAATACTCCTCATCATCCTTGCAACGAGAACCCTGGGGTGAGGCGAAGCTACCTACGGGGGCGTTCGCCGTGTCGCGATGTATACTCCGTGAGTGTCTCCTACGCAAAAAACGACCGATGACGCAAAAAACAGCACGGATCCATCGATATCCAGCTCTTTGCAGCATGCATTGAGTGATGTCGAGGAAGCCGTACGCACGATCGGGCATGTAGACCTTTTTTGCGATTACGACGGTGTTCTCGCTCCCATTGCACCCCGTCCGCAGGATGCCCGTCTTGACGAGAAGACTCTGAATCTTCTCAGACGGCTTTCTGATCGCGATTCACTGCACCTGAACATTGTGAGTGGACGTTCACTTGCGGAAATTCGCATGCGTATCGGTGTTCCGGGGATCACGTATGCAGGGAATCATGGACTCGAAATCGACGGTCCAGGCATACAGCAGGTCCAGCAAATTCCAAGTCACATGTACGATGCAATGCGTACTCTTGCCGGAACGCTCCAGCGTTCCATGCAACCGTATCCGGGCGTGATCGTCGAAGATAAAGTACTCGTTGTCGCCGTGCACTATCGTTTGGCTGAGCCTGAGCAGATCCCTATGATTCTTAAAGATTTTTCAACACTTGTCACAGATCGGAATGCTGATCACCTCTTGCGCGTGAGTTCTGGAAAGAGCGTGGTGGAAGTGCAACCAAATGTGGACTGGGATAAAGGGAAAGCGGTCAGGTTTCTTCTGGAAAAGCGACACGGTTCGGATTGGCACAATCAAACACTGCCAGTGTATCTCGGAGATGACGAAACGGACGAAGATGCATTTCGCGCATTGATGGACTATGGCATCACTATCCGCGTCGGCAATCCATCAGCGGCAAAAACGGCTGCGCACTACGTGCTTCAAAACACCGATGAGGTAGCCGTATTCCTTGACAGGCTCCTCCGTTCTTTCCCCGGCGCATGACCTTCCACCCTATCGCTTCCTATGGTTTCATCGGCAATTTGGGATCGTGCGCGCTTGTCGGCAAGAATTGTTCCATCGACTGGTGTTGCCTGCCGAGAATCGATTCTCCGAGCATTTTTGCCGCCATCATCGACCCCGAAAAAGGTGGATCGTTCTCCATCGCACCGGCCGATCCATTCGAGACCGCTGTTCAGGAATACCATCTGAATACGAATGTGCTGCGAACCGAATTTTCATGTGACGGCGGCACGTTGGAGGTGACCGACTGGATGCACATGAGCAGCTTCAGCTTTGAGGAACGGGAACAGCATCGCCTGCCTGCCCTCTACCGGCTCGTCCGTTGCCTTGCGGGCAAGGCGCGCTGCCGCATTCTCTTCGATCCGCGTCTCGACTACGCCCGGGGTGTGACGACGCTTTCTGCGGTGAACGGAGGACTGCTTGTCGAGGGAACCGAGGATGTTCTGCGACTACACGCCCATTGTCCGTTCACTATCGGCACAAACGGCGCGGAAGCTGTCGTGACATTGGAGGAGGGGGATGATCTCTCCTTTATTTGCACCTACGGCAATATGGAAAGAGAAGATATTCCCCCGCCGCACCGCAGCCTTGAAAAGACCATTCAATTTTGGAACCGTTGGAGTTCGGAATGTGAAGCGGAAAGTTGTTTGTCTCTTCCGCTCTGGAAAGAGCAGGTCACGCGTTCCGCTCTTGTCCTGAAAATCCTCGCGGGCGGAAAAGGGATCGCTGCGGCCGCGACGGCCTCACTGCCGGAAATTCCCGGAGGAAAGGATAACTGGGATTACCGATTCAATTGGATGCGCGATACGTCGTTCACGATCCAGGCGCTCACTACGCTCGGTCACCTCAACGACGCGCGTGAATTCCTCGACTGGATCACCGATATCCTCGTGACGAGCGGCCGCAGGCCCGCTGATCTCAAAGTGCTCTATCCATTGCATGGCACGGTGCTCAGGGGCGAGGAGGAATTGCCGCATCTTCGCGGCTACCTCGATTCGCGCCCGGTGCGCATCGGGAACGGGGCATCGGAACAGCGTCAGCACGACATCTATGGAGAGATCCTCGAAGCGGTATTCCGGTCGGAACATTTGCATCCCGGCATGGATCATGCACTCTCGGGAGTGCTCAGAGACATCGTCGATTATGTCTGCGAGATTTGGCGAGAACCCGATAACGGGATTTGGGAGCTGCGCGCGGAACCTCAGCACTACATCTACTCAAAAGTTATGTGCTGGGTGGCGCTCGATCGTGGCATCCGACTTGCCGAAGAACACCACTGGAACGTGGATTCCGCGCGGTGGCAGAGGGAACGCGCCGCCATCCGCGAACAAGTGATGGAACAGGGCTACAGCGAGCAGCGAATGTCCTTCGTGCAGGCATACGGTTCGGATGTGCTTGATGCAACGGCGTTGCTCTTCCCTATTCTTGAATTCCTGTCACCGGATCATCCCCATGCCTCCCATACGCTAGACACAATCCAGCGTGAACTTGCCGACGGGGTACTCGTCTATCGCAGCAGCATGCATCACCAAAAAGAAGGTGCCTTCGGGTTTTGCAGCTTCTGGTTGGTGAATGCCCTCGCGTTCGCCGGCCGCGTCGGAGAGGCACGCACACACTTCGAGAAACTCCTGCAAATGGGAAACCACCTCGGACTGTATGCCGAGGAGATTGATGCCACGACGGGCGCGTTTCTTGGGAATTTTCCGCAGGCATTCACACACGTCGGGCTCATCAACAGCGCCATATACCTTTCGCGCTTCCTCGGTGCACCGCCGCTTGAACAGCCACTTATTGGAGAGAAAAACCTGCCGGATAGTGTATCCTGATCGAGATATATGCGACTCTTTCTACGGTTCGTCGTCCCGCTGTTTATTGCAATTGGCATCATCGCCTATGTTGTCGTGCCACTCATGGAGAATCTCATGGCGCAATGGTTTGTGCGGGATCTTGATCTGCGCAGCAAGCTTATCTCCTCCACACTTGATGATTCGCTGTTTGATGTGCTCGATGAGCGGTCGAAAACGAAGATACAATCCTTTTTTGACAGGGTGAAGCAGGACGAGCGCATGTACGCGGTCGGTTTCTGCGACAAGAAGGGGCTGCTCGCCTATAAGAGCGGAGAGTTACCGACCGATGTCACCTGTCCGGCAACAGGGAGCGGGGAATTGGCGAGTCAGGTGCTACAGGAACCGAGCGGTCCTCTGCACGTCGCGTTCCATGTCATACAGGGCTCGGGCGGCACGCTTGGCCAGCTTGTGCTCGTTCATGATATGAGCTTCATTCAACGTCGCAGTGCCGCGACGAAGCAATACATCCTGTATGTATTCCTCGCCGTCAGCGTCATCGTAGCGGCCGTGACGACGCTCATGGCATGGCTCACGTGGCGCGGATGGATATCCGGAGCGCGGGCGCTTTTTCGCAGCAATGGTTTTCGCCATCCGCTCGCTCCCGGTACGCATCCCGAATTGCAGCCCATCGTGCGGGATCTGCGTGAGCTCATCCGGGATCTCGAAACGGATAGGAGGCTCAGGGACGACAGCCAGACGACGTGGACGCCGCGAGCACTCAAGGAGCTCCTGCATAAGGAACTTTCGGGTGATGAAGTCATCGTCGTCTCGAATCGGGAACCCTATATTCATGTAAAGCGAGACGATCACATCGAAGTGCAGACTCCTGCGAGCGGTCTCGTAACGGCGTTGGAACCGATCATGCGTGCCTGTTCGGGGACATGGGTAGCCCACGGAAGCGGATCAGCGGATCGCGACTTCGTTGATGCGCACGATCGTGTTGCCGTCCCGCCGGATCATCCCGCATACCGCATCCGTCGTGTATGGCTGACTGAACAAGAGGAAAGTGGGTACTACTACGGCTTCTCCAACGAAGGACTCTGGCCGCTTTGTCATATCGCTCATGTTCGACCCGTGTTTCGCACAAGCGACTGGGAGCAGTACAAGCGCGTCAATGAGAAGTTCGCAAAAGCGATTCTGGAAGAAGTGAAAACTGATGATCCTGTCATCCTCGTGCAGGATTATCTGCTCGCACTCCTGCCCCGGATGCTGCGCGAAAAGTTGCCCAATGCAACGATCATCACGTTCTGGCATATTCCCTGGCCGAATCCCGAGGCTTTCGGCATTTGCCCGTGGACGGAGGAGATCCTCGACGGCCTCCTTGGAAGCAGCATCATCGGCTTTCATACCCGCCAGCACGACATGAACTTCGTCGGAACCGCGGAACGCTTCCTCGAATGCCGAGTCGATCGCGCGTCCTGGACGATTTCCTACGGAGGCGAACTGTGTGCGGTGAATCACTATCCGATCTCCATTGAATTCCCCGGTCGTCTGCTCCGGCAGGCGAAACCCGTGCAGGACGCCCGCAGCATTATTCGCAAACGCTATGGTCTTGCAAAAGATTGTCTTCTGGGAGTCGGAGTGGATCGGCTCGACTACACGAAGGGGATCGCGGAAAAATTCCTCTCAGTCGAACGACTACTGGAGCTGCATCCAGAATGGATTGGACGCTTTACGTTCGTGCAGGTTGCAGCGCCCTCGCGTTCGCGCATTGAGCGGTATCGTGAGTTGGGCGCGGAAGTGCGCAGTACCGCAGATCGCATCAATCAGCGATTTGGTTCAGGTGTCTACAAGCCGGTCATTCTCAGTACGCATCACTGTGAAGCCGAAGACGTCCTTGATCATTACCGAGCCGCAGAACTCTGTTTCGTGAACAGCCTCCATGACGGGATGAATCTCGTCTCAAAGGAGTTTGTTGCGTCACGAGATGACGAACAGGGCGTATTGCTGCTCAGCAAATTCACCGGCTCATCGAGAGAGCTTCCGGAAGCGCTCATTGTGAATCCCTACCATCTGGATCAATGTGCGGAGGCTCTCCATCTTGCTTTAACGATGTCTCCCGAGGAACAGCGTGATCGCATGCGCAGCTTGCGTGGCGTATTGCATGAATTCAACGTTTACCGATGGGCTGGGCGCATGCTCATGGATGCCGCGCGAATGCGACAAAGAAGCAGGTTCCTCTCGCGGGTTGCTGCGACAGGATGGGATACAACCATTTCGCAGTAGTCGAATTCTGTGCAATAGAAATTCAGCTCTGTGCTATTTGGCACTTCCCATCCCGCAGGGCGTTCCACACATGCTATGGCGCGTTCGATTGCAGGATGATGCCGAGTTTCATGTGCGGTCAGGAGAGATCCTTCTTGCGCTCATCGAACTCCTTCTTGTCGATTTCTCCTTTGGCGTAGCGCTCTTTCAGGATGTCGAGCGCGGAGTTTCCTCCCGCCGTACCGGAGGTGCGCGAGATCCATTTCACCAATGCGACGATCCCGGCGATGATGAGCACCCACCAGAGGAGCATGAAGATCATGCCGAAAGGCGCGAAGCCCGATCCAAATCCCATCATGGACGACATCGTATCGGGAGCAGCGCCGTTTGACCATCCTCCCATAATCGGAGATGCGTTGTTCCAGCCTCCTCCCATCATGCCGCCACCCATCATGGGCATCATCATTCCCGCGTTACCCAAGGGGAGCGTCCCGTCCCCTCCGCATCCGCTCATGCGCTTTCCCATGACCGCGTGCATCTGTTCTTCGCCCTCCTCACCCATCATCCGTGTCATCATCGCGTTCATCGCCTCGTGGGCATCGCCCGTCATCTCCCCCATGAAGTACTCGCCGAGGGCGGCGAATTGCTCGTCTGTGAGATCCTTGCAATTCGCTTCTTTCCGTTCCATCTTCTGCCAGATTTCTTTCCCCTCCGTTTCCTCGCGTGCGGTGTGATCATCGGAAGGCATGCCGCCCGTTTCTTGCGCGTAGACGATGGGCGAGAGGAGGAGCGTGCCAGTGAGGAGAGCGACGGAGAAGCGGTGCAGCATGGCGTGGGAGTGAAGTATCCCGTAGTATACACGCATGGACTTTGATTACACTGTCACAACGAGCAAAGACTTCGATACCGCGTTTGCAAGCGTGCAGGAGGAGATTACGAAGGCGGGGATGCGCGTACTCCACGTTCACGACGTACAGGCGACACTCGCGGAGAAGGGCATCCAGCGTGATCCGTACAGGATCGTGGAGTTCTGCAACGCGAAGTACGCGAGCGAGTTCCTCCGCGCCGACCCCAAGATCGGTCTCTGCATGCCCTGTAAGATCAACGTCTACGCTCACGAGGGAACAGTCTTCCTCTCGGGCATGCGCCCCGTCGTCCTCCCGCAGTTCTTCCCGCACGTCGATCTGGGCGATATGCCGCAGGAGGTCGATGCCATCGTGCGCTCGATCATCGACAAAGCAAAAGAGGGATGACGAGGAGCGGGCATCAGCCAACGAAAGTGAAGGTTCCAGGCCATCGCTGAAAACGCTATAGTCTGTCGTAAATGCCAGCCCCGCAAAAAATTATCGATCTTGTTGAACGCTTTGAACGCAACAAAGAAGCCTATCAGGCCGCTCGGTACAATAAAACACAAGTTCGGCGGGAATTTATCGATCTACTATTCAAAGCTCTTGGATGGGACATCGATAATGAGCAGGGCTACGCCGAAACTTATAATGATGTGATCCATGAAGATGCTATTCGAATCGGAGGCATGCATAAAGCACCAGAAGAAGCGTTTTTACGTGGCAGGCGGGAGTGTACAATCGTACACCGAAACATTTTCAGCAACGACGCACTACAAGTTCTGTAAAAATCAATCTATAGTACCCCACGATGAAATTCCCAAATGACTTTATTGATAGGATTCTTTGTGGAGACTGCATTGAATTGATGCAGAAAATGCCAGATAAAAGCATTGATCTTGTCGTGACTAGTCCTCCTTATAATTTAAAAAATTCAACGGGAAACGGCATGAAAGATGGGAGAGGAGGCAAATGGTCGGGAGCCGCACTCATGAACGGATACTCCCATCACCATGATGCGATGCCACATGGCGAGTATGCTAAATGGCAACGTGAGTGTCTGACAGAAATGCTTAGAGTCACCAAAGACGACGGTGCAATTTTCTATAATCACAAATGGAGAGTGCAGGCAGGGCTTCTGCAAGACAGACGAGACATTGTGTCTGGCTTCCCTGTGAGGCAGATCATTATCTGGAAACGAAAAGGCGGTTTCAACTTCAATGCAGGGTACTTTCTGCCAACGTATGAGGTTATCTACCTCATTGCAAAACCAAAATTCAGGCTTGTCCCTAAGGCAAATGCATTCGGAGATGTTTGGGAGTTTACTCAGGAGATGAATAATCCTCATCCGGCTGCTTTTCCCGCTGCTCTCATTAACCGGATTATCTCATCCGCCACAGCGAGGATTATTCTTGATCCATTCATGGGCTCAGGTACAACCGCCGTGGCCGCCAAGGAACTTGGCCGACACTTTATCGGAATAGATATATCTCCCGATTATTGCCAAATGGCGGAGAAGCGAATAGGCATAGCAACAACCAAAGAAGTGTACAGTCATATGGTCTTTTGCCCACCCCAAACGGGCGAGGACGCGAATTGCGAGAACGTCTACTCACGGGTGATCGAGAGCGAGGAGTCCTATCCGGCGTCCTTTCCATGTGATTCTATATTGCTTTATAGCAGCTGCTATAAAACAACGTCGGCGATAGCGTAAGAGGTCAAGCCTGTTACGTTATGCACGAATTTCCCAAACTCATGGGCATGGGAGATGCGATGAGATACCTCAAGGTTTCCCGCCAATACAATGCATTCAGAAAGTCCGGAAAAAGGAGTAGCATCTTGTCATTAATGACGCTCTTCGCACTACTCTTCACGCTGGCTGCCATCGGCATCAGCGAAACATCCTATCTCGTGAGAATTCGAAGAGCCAATGAAAATCCCGTCTGTCTGGGTGGAGAAAATTGTCAGATTGTCCTGCGTAGCAAATACAGCCGTCTCTTCTTGGTGAAGAATGATGTCTTGGGGTTTGCCTATTACCTTGTCATAGCACTGATATTGGGACTCAGCGTCTCCGGCACGAGGCCGCTGTCCCTGTGGGTTCCAATGATCGCCTTTCTGTTAATCAGTGGCAGCATCATGTCGCTGTTCCTCACGTATCTTCAATGGCGAGTGATCCGCGCATGGTGCGTGTGGTGCCTCATTTCCGCCGGGACGATCTGGCTCATGAGCCTGCTCTTCCTCATTCATTCTCTCTTCTTCCCCTCCCTCTTATGAAGGCAAGTTCTTCGACTATCCTCCGGGTCGGAGTGGGCATCACATTCCTCTGGATCGGCATTCTCATCTACCGAGCTCCCGATGATTGGGCTGCCCTCATTCAACCATGGGCCGCTCATCTGATTCCCGGCAGCATGCGTGCAGCAATGCTCCAGACGGCCGTATTGGATATAGTCATCGGCCTACTCCTCGTTATCGGCATGTGGACATGGCTCGGTGCACTACTCGCTTCTCTCCACTGGATCGTTGTACTCATCACGGTCGGCATCACTGAGATCACGTCGCGGGATATCGGACTGCTGGCGGCATCCATAGCTCTGATGTTGGAATATCCTTTGTCGTGGAATTGGATTAAGAATGTGTTGGTGTACAAACGTACACTATAACAATGCGCCGGCTTACGCATTATGAAATTTTGGAACTCTGTTTTACCGTGCTACTGCCCTTCGTACTGGAAAATGTATGCATCCGTTCGAATCATCCATCAGCGTTGATATTGAGGAAATTGAGTTCACGCTCAGAGGCTACGGCGATGTGCCATGGTCATCATTTCTTTTGAATCCGAGACGCCTACGAGGAAGCGATTTTTTGATGCGTTGGTCGCAAGGAGTCTGGAGCGAAAATCGCCTCATCGAGGCTGTCAATCGAGGTGACGAATATTTTGCCATTCCTTACGGCCCAAGCGGTACAGCTCCAGCTAATGACGTCCGCGCGTTTGAACTTTACTTTGAAAGATTGGAGAAAGCCGGACTGGGAAAAATCAAGCGGCCTGATTTGCTTCTTTTTAGGAAGTCGGATGAGAGCGAGATCAGAAGATTCCTAGCAAGTATCGGCGGCGTTCAGGAACTGCCCTTTGTTGCAGAGAATAAACTGCAGCCTTTGCTCAAGAAAGCGATAGTTGCAATCGAGTGTGAGACCAGTTTGTGGAAATCCAGAAAGATGCCTGACTATACCACAGAGTTTTCCCCTCAAAAAAGATTGGAAGGAAAACTCGGTTTGAAGAAAGCCGCTGTTTTGCCAACGATAATCATCAAGGAAGAAGACAGAATGCCGCTAAAAAAATGGCAAAAGCAAAATCATGCTCCCATTCATATATGGCATGTATTTTACGACCAGGCATTTGGTATCTCTTTGAACGAAGCGGAACGACTCATAAGAAAGGAGTTTATAGAACCAACAATTCAAACATTCCAGGCCCCCGGAGGTGCTACGACTAAGAAATCGATCTACAAAATTTATTATCGATATGGTTATCGCCTTGGAAACGCCACTGAGGAGCCATCCCTTGTATCTGCCTGTGTTGAAGACAAGAACGGACACATTCTTCCTTATGTGAAGTTTGATGGGGGACGACTTGATCTTTGCCCAGAGGCACTGGATATTTTACATTCTTTATGCAGACAGTGATTCATCAAAAACTGCCTACTCAATGGATCGATCGTGAAAGACTTCGCGATAAGGGCCAGTTTTGGACTCCAAATTGGATTGCAGAGGCAATGGTTGCCTATGTCGCACAAGGAGCGGACTGCGTTTTCGATCCTGGAGTCGGCAAGGGGGCATTTTATACTGCTCTTAAGAATGTTGCTCCAGAGAAAAGGTTTTATGGCATAGACATTGACCCGGTAGTTATTGATGAAGCACGAGCAGAAGGTATCTTCGATAACGATGCTGACTTAGAAGTACGGGATTTCATCCTAGACCCACCAAAGAAACTATTTAAGGCCATTGTCGCAAATCCACCGTACATCCGCCATCATCGTCTTGCGCCAAAAGTCAAAAACAGCTTTCACATGCTCAGCCTCCGTACGCTTGGAGGTACGCTGGATGGGCGCGCAGGACTGCATATCTACTTTTTGATACAAGCGCTTCATCTGCTTGATAGGGGTGGTCGGCTCGCCTTCATTATGCCAGCTGATACTTGCGAAGGTGTGTTTTCCAATGATCTTTGGAACTGGATTTCAAAAAAGTTTTGTATTGATGGAGTCATTACATTTGATCACAAAGCCACTCCCTTTCCAGGAGTAGATACAAATGCAGTCATTTTACTGATCCAGAACGACACGCCAAAAGAAAAAATTATCTGGGTAAAATGTTTGGTGTCTGAAAGTGAGGAATTATTTGAATTTACTAAAAATGATTTGGTAAATGATGGTTATGGCGATCTTGCTGTTTACCAGCGAGATTTAAACGAGGCTCTTGCTACCGGACTTTCGAGGCCACCGAGAATAGAAAATGATTGTGAATTTACTCTCGTGGATTTTGCCAAAGTAATGCGCGGTGTTGCTACGGGAGCTAATGATTTTTTCTTTCTTACACGAGAAAAAGCAAAAGAAATCGGCATTCCTGACGCATTTCTCTTGCGAGCAGTGGGGAGGACAAGGGATGCAGAAAGAGCACATTTTACAGAGGACACGCTTTCGCATCTGGAAAAAAAGGGACGTCCGACCTTTCTATTTTTCCCGAATGGGCATACATGGGAAAATATGCCAAGTTCAGTAAAAAATTATATTTTGGCAGGAGAAAAAGAGGGGCTTCCAAAGAGAGCTCTCATTTCTACAAGGAAACCTTGGTATAAAATGGAGGTGAGAAAAACTCCAAAGTTTTTATTTGCATATCTTGGAAGACGAAATGCACGGTTCATAAAAAATGAGGCGGATGTTATTCCGTTGACGGGTTTCCTTTGTGTATATCCGAGATCAAATGATGAGAATTTTATTGAAGGTCTATGGGCTATTTTGCAGCATCCAGATACAGTTTCTAACTTGGAACTCGTGGGAAAATCGTACGGATCAGGAGCAATAAAAGTAGAACCTAGAGGATTGGAAAAACTGCCTATCTCAAAGAAATTAGTTGAGCAATATCGCTTACCGCCAAAAACGCCCCAGCAACTTTTTTGAGATCCACAACACCGCGTCCACCCGCACTCATTCCATTGCCCTAAACGCGAACATGACGGCGACGCCTGCGAGCGCCACAAGCAATTGCATGGCCGAACGGATGGCGCGCGTCTGCTTGTGCAGTTCGGGCAGCAAATCGGCGATGGCTATGTATAGAAAGTTGCCCGCGACCAGCGGAAGCAGGTACCGCTCCATGTTCGGAAGCGTTTTTTGCAGCAGCAGAACCAGTGTAGCCCCAGCAACCGCCATGAGCGCAGTGAGAAAATTTAGGAAGATGGCGCGGCTCCGCGTGTATCCGCTGTGCCGCAAAATCGCATAGTCGCCGATCTCCTGCGGAATCTCGTGCAGCACGACCGCGAGAGTTGTAGCGATCCCGGTCGGAACGTTCACAAGGTAACTGCCCGCTATCAGCAGCCCGTCCGAGAAATTATGGACTGCGTCGCCGAACAGGCTGACGAGCCCGAGCGCGCGCGGATGCTCGGGGCAGTCAGGCGAGTGGCAGTGGCGCCAGTGGATTATCTTTTCGAGCAGGAACGAGAGCAGTATGCCGCCGAGAATTATCAGCGACGCGGACTGGAAGAATTCCGGGCCGTACGAAGAGATCTCCGGCAAAATGTGAATGAAGACGTCGCCAAGAAGTCCCCCGACGGCGAAGCTGATCAAAATTGAAAGCGCCCTCGCAAAAGCGTCGTCGCTCAGGCCGATGAGCGCGATGCCGGCGAGCGATACGGCGCTGACGAGCAGGACGCTGCCAACGGTATATAACGCAACTGACGTCATTGGGGGCAATGATATGTTACAGGCACGAACCTGCATCGCTATTTCTTCTGCAACAACGCCACTGTTTCGATATGCGCCGTATGCGGGAAGAGGTCCACAGGCTGGACAGTGCGAAGTTCGTAGCCTCCTTTTAGGAATTCGCCGAGATCGCGCGCGAATGTCGCCGTATTGCACGAAACGTATATTATTTTTTCTGGCGCGTGCGCGAGCACGGCGTCCCGGGCCTTTGGATGGAGTCCCGCGCGCGGCGGGTCAAGCACGATGGCTGTAAATTTATATTTGCCGCCGGGCTTGATCTGATCCAGCAGCACCTGCTCGATTCTGCCTTTATAAAAGCTGATGTTGCCGATGCGATTGCGGCCCGCGCTTTTCAGGGCATCCTCGATTGCGGACGGGTGACTCTCGACCCCCACGACTTTCTGGCAGAATCGCGCCAGATACTGGCCTATGGTTCCCATTCCGCAGTACGCGTCCAGAACCGTGTCGCGCTGCGTCAGTTGCGCCGCCTGCGCGACGGCATGGTAGAGTTTTTCGGCCGCGAGGGTATTGGTTTGGAAAAAAGAGAACGGGGAAATCTCAAAATTCAAATCGAACAGGCGCTCCGTGACGGTGGGCTTGCCGAGGAGGCAGTGCACTTTTGGAAATTCAGGCTTCTCGTGGATTCCAACATGCTCGACTATGAGCAGCGAGGCGAGATGCGGACGGCCGCCGAATGTGCGCAGAAATTGCTGGAACAGCGGCTCCAGTTCTTTTTTGCGCGCGTGGAGCAGAAAGCAGATCATTTGCTCGCCGGTATTGATCCCGCGCCGCAATAGCAGATTCCTTAGCATGCCGCGCTGTGTTTTGGGATTGAAGACCGTCATGCGCGCCTGTTCCATGAATCTGCGCACGTCGGCAAGCAGGACGCCGACTTGTTCGTCGTACAAATGACATTCCGTGATCGGCAGAATCGTCGCCCATTGTCCGGGCTGGTGAAATCCGACGGAAGGTCCTTCATCGAGATACACACGTTTTCCCGCGCGTTCTTCGGACCGCATGGACTGGTATCCGAAGCTGAATTCGAGCTTGTTCCGGTAGTGGAAAATCTGCGGGCTCGGGATGGTCTTTAGAACGCGCCCATGCAGTTGTTTACGCGCCGCCTCGTCCACCGGCGTCAGGTGTTCGAGAGTCTCGCTGATTATATCCTCTTTGTATGCGATTTGCTTGTCATACGGAAGATTCTGCCAGATGCATCCTCCGCAATCGTGGAAGTGCGGGCAGCGGGCTGGGATTTCGTCTTTTGCGCGCCTTACTACTTTGAGCGCGACAGCCTCCGCGAACGTGTCCTTTTTTTTCGTAATCGCGATCTCCACGCGCTGTCCTGGGATGGTATCTGGAACAAATACGGCAAGACCGTCCAAGTGAGCTAGACCGGCGCCGCCGAAAGTGAGCTTTTCAATGGTTACGATATGCCGCTGCCCGTCGGCAGGCGGCCCGCTTGATATTGACATCTACCTATAAATAGGATATAAAGTCATACTTTCGGAAACCCCTTGCCGAAACACTTACTCCTCCTGTCGGGCATCCTTATCACAATCTTCACGCTTGCAGCGTATCCGTCTCCAAGTCTAGCAGAGTTTCGCCACGCCGCAACCCCGGCGCAAGGCGCTTTTGCGCCTGCGGAATCCAAGCAGATATCCGGTCCGCACATACGCCGTGTCACGAAAAAATCCGTGGTGCTGGAAGTAGAGCAGCCAAAATCAATCTTAGAGAAAATACTGGATACATCCGGCGTCATTAACGGCCAGCGCGCGCTTGTCGGCGACATAATAGGGATGCTGGACGACGCGTGCCTTGAAAAACTCGAAACCTTCGCGGTTATGTACGACAGCCGGAAGAGGCGCGGCCTTGCCGGCAAAGGCGTGATCCTGATACGAGGTGACGTTCCGGACAAAGAGCTTGCTGGATTGCTAATCCACGAAGGACTCGGGCATTTTCGCGACATCACCTGCATCACCGGCACGGGAGAAAGCGGCGTCAGCGCATTCAGGGACGGAGACGACGCGATATACAACGACGATCCGAGCGTCGCTTTTTATGGGATTTCATGGGCGGATGGAAAGACGCGCAAAATCGGCGCGAAGCGCGAGGATTTCGTGACCGGATATGCTTATGAAGGCGACAATTTCGAGGATCTCGCCGAAAGCGTAACGTATTACATGACGCGCGAGGGAGATTTTCGCCTGCGTGCGGCCAGCAACGCAGTTCTCGCCAGGAAGCTCGCATGGCTGGAAACGCATATGCCAAAAACGCGTAATGTCGCGGAAAGCAGCCGACCGGCATGGGACGGAATCATAGCATGGGACGCGACCAAGCTGGGGTTCACATGGGCGCGCGAGTGACCGCCGATGAACGGAGCGACGACCGGCCCGGATCACGGCCGGCATTTCCTGTATCCTGTCGCCGAGCCCGATCCTGATCTATGCGCCGTCCGCTCATCTTGCTTATTTGGCTGGCAACCGACTATATGCTTTTTCTTGCCGCCTACATCCTCGCGTACTTCCTGCGCGTGGGCTGGATTTTTTCGAGCGACCTTCCATTCCGTAATTACATGACGGCGGTCGCGTTGAGCGGGTGCCCGTGGATTCTTTCCCTGGTCATGACGCGCACATTCGGACTCACGCGCAATCAGCGGTCTGCGCGCAACGCGGCGTACATCGCGTACGCGTCAATCGTCGGCGTCTCGATGGTCGCGCTTGCGTACTTCTTCCTGTTCCAGAGCGTCTTCAGCAGGATGCTGATAATCGAAGCGGCGACTCTGAGCGCCGCCGCGACATGGGCATGGCACATGATCATGGGATTCGTCATGCGGTCGGCGCTGACTCGCGCCCCGCCTGCCTTCCCGACGCTTGTTATCGGCGTCACCCGCGAAACGCGATCTTTGCTCAAACACTTGCGCGAACGCCGCAGCGTCCTTGTGCCGGTCGCCATTCTGGACGCGGCTGGGGTGCAGGATAAGGAAATAGAAGGCGTGCCTGTGAAAGGCAAACTGGATAAATTGGAAGGGGTTTTGCGGGAGTTCCGCATCACCCACCTGCTTCAATGCAGCGACCTGGAGCAGTCCATCAATCTGCTGAGCGCATGCCGCTCGCGCGACGTCACCTACATGCTGCTTCCCTCCGTGCTCGGGATAGTGGAACGCGACGAGCGGGTGGAATCGCTGGAAGGCAAGGCGGTTACGGTGGTGGGGCCCGCATCCGGCTGGTGGAACCGGTTATTCAGGTGACAGATCAAAATTCAACCAAGATACAAAAATCAGTACACTGTGGGCGATGCGAGCTTTTATCTTAGCCGGCGGCTTCGCAACGCGCCTGTGGCCGCTCACCGAAAAACGCGCCAAGCCGCTCCTGCCGCTCGCGGGGAAGCCCATTATCACGCATCTGATTGAAAAGATTCCCGCACATATTCCTGTGACCGTCAGCACGAACGCCGCGTTCGCGGACGGATTCAAGAAATGGATTGACGATCTTGGACGATCTGAAATGGAACTTGTCGTCGAGGGGACTGTGCGCGACGATCAGAAACTGGGCGCGTTGGGATCAATTGCAGAATGGGTTCGTGCCGAACAGATTGACGATGATCTTCTGATTTTGACAGGAGACAACTACCTGGGATTCTCTCTCCAGAAATTCATGGAAGCCTTTCATGGGAATGCCATGTTGGCGGCTCATGACATCGGGAATCTTCAGAAAGCAAAATCATTCGGGACGGTGGTTTTGGAGGGAACCGGGGTACTTAAGCGCGTCGCCGCCTTTGAGGAAAAACCGGCGTATCCGCAATCCACTTTCGTGAGCGCCGGCTGCGTGATTCTCCCGACTGGCGCTCTCCCTGTCCTGATGGACTACGCCGGCGTAAAGCCGGACAATTTGGGAGGGATTTTCGAGGAACTCATTCGCCGGAACATCCCGGTCGAGTGCTTTACATTCTCCGAACAATGGATGGACATCGGTTCTTTTCATTCTTATCTCGGCGCTCATAAGGCACTAGTCGGGGAATCCGCGCTGGTCGCCCAGTCCGCCACAGTGGAGAGTACAGAACTGCGCGGCAGCGTCACAATCGGCGAGAACTGCGTTGTAAAAGGGAGTGAACTGACGGATTGCATGGTGTTCGACAACGTGACGATAAAGGATTGCTCGCTTCGCAATTGCGTCATTGACGACGGCTGCGCGCTGGAAGGGATTGATTTGCAGAAGCAGATGCTGCGTGCGGGAACGCGTCTGAAAGTCAGATAAACTCGGTTGCTCATCCGACATGCCAACAGTAAAGTGTGGCTGCATGAAGGAAGCACTCTCTCCCGTCGCAAATGATGAGCGAACCGGCGTTGGTGATCCGGATGGATTACATAACGTACTCGAAAAATTAAGGTTAATGCAGCAAGACGCCGAGTCAGTGCGAAGAGCATTTGATGGCAGTATGGACTTGCCTGATTTGTCGCTACCCAGGAAAACAGAATGAAACGCCTGCTCCCTCTTTTGGCGTGCGCTCTGCTTTTCGCCGGCTGCGCAAAAATCGTCAAGTTTGCGGTAGTCTTAGATACGGAAGACGCCTCGCGCAGGGCAGATCTCGAGGCGGCTATTATACGCATAGCCGATGGAAGAGTTACTTCGAGCGGCAAGAAGATAGTCGAGCGGAAAATTGACACGAAAGACGGAGTTTCGGTGCTGACTGTCCGCGTATCAGACGCCGAAGCGGCAAAATTGCTCGCCGACGGCCTGGCGACGCCTTTTTCCATGACGATCATGCAGCAGGTGCCAGCGGGCCAGGGCGACATCGTCAGCGAGAAGTTCGGCGAGTTCAAAGAAACCGGCATCTCCACGGGACACTTCGACTGGGTGGCAATGGGCCTGTCAATCGGCGAGGCCGGAGCTAGCCGCGGTTCCGTGGTAATCACTCTTACGAACGAGGGCCGCGAACTGCTTAAGAAGATTTTCTCAAAAAACAAAGGAAGCGTCATAGGAATTTTCGTCCGCGGCCAATTGATGAGCAAGAAGCTGGTGGATGCGAATGACAAGCAGGACGCGATTCAGATTGACGGAATCCCGTCCGCGGAACTGGCACAGGCGTTCGCAGATGACGCGAACGTCGCCAAAACATCACGATGGGAAGGAACCTCTCAAAAATCGCCTCATGCGAGGAAGCAAGCCAAAATTTCGCGAGGCGTATCGGCATACGTTGAGCGAAATTTTGGCGCAGCTGACGAAGCAGGAGGCATTTTTCAGAGGTTCCGCGCGAGTTTGCGACGTGCCACTGACTGAACAGCGATCTCGAATCCATGCGCCCGCCCTTTCCGTGCATCACGCGTCTGCTATCCTCCACCGGACTCGTGTTCTCCCGCCGCACATTCTTCTGGCCCTCCGTGACGATTGCTATCGGCGCCATCGCGCTGTTCCTGGCTCTTCCGCAGAAATGGAAAGACTGGGCGCCCGAATTCCTTAGGACATCCAGGCTGCATCTGGGGCTCGATCTTGCCGGCGGCACGCAACTGGATTTTCGCATTTCGGAAGAGGAAATACGCAAGCAGCTGGAAGATGTGAACGCGGAGATTGATCGCCTTAAGAAGAATGGCGCCGCCGCACAAAAACTGGATATCGCTCTCGCGCAGCTGCAGAGCATCAGGGATCAGCAGAGCGGTCTGGTGGAAGCGATCCGCATCGTGCTCGAGCGTCGCATAAACTCGCTCGGCGTAAACGAGGCGACCATAACGCCTTCTTACGTCGGCGACGAGCGCCATCTGCTTGTTGAATGTCCCGGCGTCGTGGACGTGCAGGAGTGCATCAAGGTGGTGGGTAAGACTATCCAGTTGGAATTCAAGGAACAGATGACGGAAGCCTCGGATGACTACAAACTGCAAGTGCGGGAGCGCGCCGCCGCCGCCATGCGACGAATTGCAGATAGCGGATCGTCCCTGACGAAAGCGGGGCAGGACCTGGAAAGTCAGCTCGGCATGGCATACCAGCCGAGCAAGATGCTTTTCCGCGACCAGATGCCGAAAGGACTTGATTCGCTCTGGACTGCTGGTCCTGGCAAGGTCGCGCTGCTCGAAGGATCCGTCCAGCAATCAAGGCAGCAACCAGACGGGACTGCGACTGAGGCGGATGTCCCGGGTGTCTTTCTGGCCGAGGTGCTCCGTGGCCCGACAGGCACCGGGCGCGTCATCACCGAAGCTGCGCAGGCTTTTGCCCATCTTGCAAGGACAGAACCCGGTGTGAGCGCCGCACATCACGAAGACGTAAAATTGGACGAAAAAAGCGACGCGCGCGTGGCGGCCGCCCTGCGCAGCCTCACTCCCGGAGCGCTCAAAAGCCTGCAGACCGACGACACGGGACGAATCCTGTTCCTCGGCAAACTCCGGCGCGGGGGCGAGCAGATAGCGGCAAGTCATATTCTTGTTTCGTACTCCGGAGCGTCCGGAGCCGGCGCCGACATCATCCGCACGAAAGAGGAGGCGCTGGAAAAGGCGACGCGGATTATGAATGAGCTGCGTGACGGAGCAGATTTCGAGCAGATCGCAAGAGGACAGTCCGACGGAGAGTCGCGCAAGGACGGCGGACGTCTGGGGGAGTTCGGCCGCGGCGTGATGGCGCCGGCCTTTGAAGAATCGGCGTTCTCGCTAAAGCAACCAGGCGATTTGGCCGGCCCGGTCGAGACGCAGTTCGGTTACCACATAATCCGGCTTGATCGGACGGCCGAGCTCAGTCCCGATCTCGCGACATACGACGAACTTTTGATCACGGGGGATGACGCGCTGTCGCATTCCGAAACCATAGCTGGCAGGCTTCAGCGCGGGGAAGTGCAGAGCGTGGAACAGGCAATCACTGTGCGACTGCTCTTTTTTTCGCTTGAACCGACCGGATGGAAGGACACTCCGCTGGACGGCAAACGGTTCCGCTTTGCCGTCGTGTCGCTCGATGGCTCCACGAATATTCCCGTGGTGCAGATCGCCTTCGATGCAGAGGGAGCGACTATGTTCCAGGAACTTACCAAGCGGAACGTCGGCAAGCCGCTTGCGATTTTCGTCGGAGGCAAGTTGATATCGCAGCCGCGGGTGCAGCAGGAAATAGCCGGCGGAATAGCCGTCATTACCGGCAGCAGCAACATAGACGAAGCCAGGCGCCTGGCGCAGGACCTTAACACTGGCGCAATTCCGGCGCCCATTCATTTGGTGGGACAATACACCGTGGAAGCGACGCTTGGCTCAGCGGCGCTGCGTACGTCGTTGTTCGCGGCTCTCCTCGGCACGGCGATACTCATGATCTTTATGATAGTTATGTATCGTGTGCTCGGCGTAATGGCCGATATCGCTCTGGTATTTTATGCCGTCATGATGTTCGCGATTCTTAAACTCCCGCTGATGTTTTTTTCCGGCAGTTATATAGTGCTCACGCTCGCAGGCATGGCAGGCATAATTCTCTCGATCGGAATGGCGGTTGACGCCAACGTGCTGGTGTTCGAGCGGGTAAAGGAGGAATTGCGAAAAGGGAAAATGGTGAAGACGGCCATCGAAAGCAGTTTCAAGCACGCATGGCCCGCCATCCGCGACGGAAACATCGCCACGCTCATCACCTGCGCCATTCTCTTTGGCGCAGGCACATCAATAGTGCGCGGCTTTTCGGTCACGCTCGGCATGGGGACGCTGCTCTCGATGTTCACCGCAGTGACCTTGACGCGATGGCTTTTGCGGAGACTGGCCGAGACTCCTTTGGCGGAACGGCCAGAATTGTTCGGCGTGAAGCGATGTCAGTAGACACACTCACCATAGCCGATCTGGAACTCTGGACTCACATCGGGGTATCCGAAGAAGAGCGCGCGACCGAACAGAGGCTCCTGGTGACGATTGAGATGTCTTTTGATGCGGAAACGGCGGCAAGATCGGACGACGTGAAACGCTCAATCAATTATTTTGACGTTGCGAACGACATGCGGGAGCTGGCGATGAAGGAACGAAAAACCATCGAGTATTTTGCGGAAGACGCCGCGCAAACGATTCTTAAGAACTACAAGACATCGGCAGTGACCGTTGCTGTGAAAAAATTCGCGCTTCCTGGGTCCGCGCACGTTGCAGTCACGTTGCATCGCGAAAATCGCTGAAATATGTATCGTCGTTCCATTTGCCCCATTTGTTCCTTCTGCGACCTCTGTGCCCTGCATACCCCCAGTGTTTTCAATTTTCATCGCACTCGGCAGCAACATCAATCCGGAAGACGGCATGCAAGCCGCCGCGATTATGCTGCGCAATAAGTATCCGGATATCCGCTTTTCATCGGTCTACAAAACCAAAGCGCTCGACGCGGAAGATCAACCTGATTTTCTCAACGCAGTCGCTGCATTCAAAAGCGCAGAATCCGCCGCAACGATCCTCAACGGGCTCATGGAGATCGAGCGCGCGCTCAAAAAAAATCCGCCGTTTCCAAAAGGCCCGCGCACGATTGACCTGGATCTGCTGCTCCGCGGGGACGAGCTAATAAGCGTCGCGGGGCTGGAAGTACCCCATCCCAGAATGCATGAGCGGCGGTTCGTCCTTGAGCCTTTAATGGAACTGCTGAGCCCGGCGGCGAAACATCCTGCAACAGGAAAGACGTGGGAGGAATTGCTCGTCGGCGTTTCCGGTCAATACGCGCAAAAGACAGGCATGCAATTATGAATTGATGATACTCTCCATGTATGGAAGACCTGATCCGAAAACTTATTAAATCACTTGGCGAAGACCCGCAGCGCGCCGGACTTAAAGGAACACCGCGTCGCGTCGGTGAATTGTACGAATTTCTGACTTCGGGATACGGACAGGACGCCGACAGGATAGTGAACGGGGCGCTGTCGCCGGCGGGCACCGATGGCATGGTGATTATAAAAGACATCGAGATGTACTCGCTGTGCGAGCATCATCTTCTCCCATTTTTCGGCAAAGTTCATGTCGGCTATATTCCGAAAAAACACGTGATCGGTCTGAGCAAAATTCCACGCATAGTTGACATGTTCGCGCGCAGGCTTCAGGTACAGGAACGGATGGGGCAGCAGATCTGCGACGCGCTCGACGGAATCATTAGGCCAAAGGGCATCGGCGTCGTGATCGAGGCCAACCATCTTTGCATGATGATGCGAGGCGTTCAAAAGCAGCACAGCGCGGCTGTGACAAGCTGCGTAAAAGGGTTATTCAAGAACAATGCGAAAACAAGAGAGGAATTTATAGAGCTGATCAAACGATGATCACCGTGCCCTCATCGCTCATCCACACACGCAGTTTTTGCGCTTCGTACAGCCATAATCCGAAGATTGGCGATGAACGCGAGCCGCATGTATTGACTTACGGGCAATAGGGACAACAATAGGGCGCTTTTTTATGATGAATTTGGCATCCAAAAGGGGGCTTCCTACGGTCAGCCGAACTCAGGAATTGGTTGTCGCCATCGCTGCCGCACGCATCAAACGCGAACCGGCCGACAGTCAGGCGTTGCTGACGCTGCAGTATGTGCGTGAATATTGGAAACGGGGCTCGTGCAACATGATTGCCGCGCTCGCCGAAAAATTACGCACGGCGCGTCTGGCGCATCTTGCGGCGGCCGTGACTGATTTTGTCCGAAATAAGAACACGGCAGCCGGTCGGCGGAGTTCCCATCGTGATATTTTGGTGATGCGTATCATTTATCGCCTCCTCTCGTACGTGATGAACGAAAACGGATATTCGTTCTCCGCGTCGGCGGGATGATCTTCGCGCGAAATTTCCTTCCATTGATTCGCATCAATCACAGGAAAGTACGCATCGCCTTCAACGGCGGCACGGACGCGCGTCAGGTGGATTCGGTCGGCGACTCCGATTGCCTGGCGGTAAATTTCCTCTCCGCCGAACACGAACGCCTCGCCGGAAGGATCGTTCTCCGCCGCAGCAAGGGCTTCAGTAATGGATGCAGCCACTTCGCAGCCAGGATAAGCCGTCTTACGGCGCGTGACGACGATGTTCCGCCGACCTGGCAGAGCACGCCCGATTGACTCGTGCGTCTTGCGCCCCATTATCAGCGGATGCCCCATCGTCAGATTCTTCATGCGTTTCATGTCGGCCGGAAGGCTCCATGGGAGCCTGCCCTTTCTGCCTATGACGTTGTTCTCGGATACTGCGGCGATGATCGAAACGATCATATGCTGTTGCGTAATGCTAGACACGGCGCCGTTTCTCGTCAAACATTCATTGGCTTTACACAGCCATATTTCTTGGAGTGATGTCCACGAAGAAACGGCGCCGGTCTAAATCGCAATCGGCGCTTTTATGCCCGGGTGAGGATCATATCCGATGATCTCAATGTCCTCGTATTTGAAGTCATCAATATTCCTTGCCGCCGGATTCAGCTTAAGCCGGGGAATTCTGCGCGGCTCCCTGTTGAGCTGTTCACGCGCCTGGTCCAGATGATTCAGATACAAATGCGCGTCTCCAAGCGTATGGACGAAATCGCCGGCCTCAAGACCGCAAACCTGCGCGACCATGTGAGTTAGCAGCGCGTATGATGCGATATTGAACGGCACTCCGAGAAACATGTCGCAGCTGCGCTGATACAACTGGCAGCTAAGCGCTGGTTTCCGGCCGATCATTGCCGGCGCGACGTAAAACTGGAACAGCAGATGGCAGGGCGGCAGCGCCATTTTCGGGATGTCCGCCACGTTCCAGGCATTTACGATCAAGCGGCGCGAATCCGGATTCTTTTTGATCTCGTTTATCACCCACGCAATCTGGTCATGAACGCGCCCGTCCGCTCCCTGCCATTTCCTCCACTGACTGCCGTACACCGGCCCGAGATCTCCGTTTTTATCCGCCCATTCATCCCATATCGTCACCTGATGATCGTGCAAATACTTGATGTTCGTGTCGCCTTTCAGGAACCACAGCAGTTCGTGAAAAATAGCGCGAGTATGAAGCTTTTTCGTCGTAAGCAGCGGAAAACCTTCGGATAGATTGAACCGCATCTGGCAGCCGAAAACGCTCAGCGTTCCGACGCCGGTCCGATCTTTCTTTTTGACTCCGTGCTCCAAAACATTCCGCAGAATATCAAGGTATTGTCGCATGCACAGGCAGAATAGCCGGTTATTTTCTCCCTGCATACCGCCAGGCCATTTCAAATATTTGCCTCTGCGTTTCGGCCACTTCCCTGCTCTCGATTATCACCCCGAACATCTGCGGGGAACTCGCGAAAGAACAGATCGCCACTTTGGAATCGTAGATGTTGATCTCGTTCGTGAAATCGAAATCTCTGGCGGAAACCAGCCTGATCTCGCGAAGTTTTTTGCGGTCTTCGCCGTGCACCCGCCTTCCCGCGGCGTCATCGGGAGCGATGCCACGCAGATGCACTCTGAGCGTATCGTCATAAACGTGCCGCACGCCTTCCCAGCCTTCGAAAAAACGCACGTGAGGTTTCCGCTCTTTTGGCCCCTGCATTGACCGAAGCTCAGGCAGCGACCGATGGAGCGCATCCGCATTCTTGCGGACTTCGACAGCCAGATATTCCGGAGCGACCGGCGCATACCATTTGCCGCGCGTTTTTTTGACAAGAGTGAAACGTCCTCCGCGCGCCATCTCTTCGAGCATGTTGTACGCCGTAATGCGGTTCAGTCCCGCCTGCCTGGCATATTCGGAGGCCGGCCCCGAGCCGAGTTGCAATCCTGCGAAATAAAGTTTCGCCTGGGCGCCAGTGAAGCCGGCGGACTCGAGAATTTTCAGCAGATCTTTAGCCATACTATGATAAGGAAACTCTGCAACGTGTAATCACCGTGAACAAACAAGCGGAATGTCCGGATAAAACGCCATTATGACGGCGTTGAAATGGCGTTGTCGCAAAAATACACGAAACTGTTCTGTTGTTCAAAATAATAACAGAAAAAACATTGTATTCATCGAATCTGTTGGCATCCGCTCTCAACCTGCGTAGAAGATACAGGATTCCTTCCCCAACCCACGTATGACTCCGGCAGCCGGAACGCTCGAAAAGGAACTGCTCAGGATGCCACGCCCGCATTTGGGAGACGACCTGTCGTTCACGCCGAAGATGAAGACGGCTGAGGACGTGCTGGCCTTCGCAAAGAAGCATGAAGCCACGGTCCTGGACCTGACATTCGTTGATGTGCCCGGCACGCTGCAGCACACGAGCAAGCCGATTCATGAATTGGAAGATGTTTTGAACAGTTCGGCTGGTTTCGACGGAAGCAGCATCCGCGGCTTCCGGCAGATTCAGGAGAGCGACATGCTTCTGGTTCCGGACCATTCCACGACCATTCTTGACACATTCAAAACAGAACAGACGGTGTCGGTGCTTTGCAACGTAAAAGATCCTATCACCGGCGAATGGTACGACAGCAGTCCTCGCACGATTGCCATGCGGGCCATGGAGTATCTCAGGAACAGCAATGTCGCCGACACGGGATGCTTCGGTCCCGAAGCGGAGTTTTTCATATTCGACTCGGTAAAGTACGCCTCGGGGCCGAACCGCGCGATGTACGAGCTGGATTCCGACGAGGGAATCTGGAACGCCGGACGCGACGAGACGCCGGCGACAGCGACTGTCGCGGCTGCAGGCGGCAATCTGGGCTACAAGATACGGCACAAAGAGGGGTATTTTCCGGCGTCGCCTACGGACCGGCAGCAGGATCTGCGATCGGCCATGGTGCGGGAAATGGAGCGCGCGGGAATCAAGATAGAAACATTCCATCACGAAGTCGCCACCGCCGGCCAAGCCGAGATAGACATGGAGCGCGACGAGCTGCTTGCGATGGCGGACAAGCTGATGCGATACAAGTACATCGTCCGCAACGTCGCATTCCGCTTCGGCAAGACTGCCACTTTTATGCCGAAGCCGCTGTTCGGCGACAACGGGTCTGGCATGCATGTGCACATGAGCCTTTGGAAAGGCGGAAAACCGCTCTTCGCCGGAGAGGAATACGCGGGACTCAGCAAAATGGCGCTGAATTACATAGCCGGACTCCTGCGCCACGCCGGAGCGCTTTGCGCCATTTGCAATCCGACAACGAACAGTTATAAACGCCTGGTGCCCGGCTTTGAAGCGCCCGTAAACCTGATCTACTCGGCGCGCAACAGGTCAGCGGCTATTCGCATCCCGATGTATTCAAACAATCCCAAGGCAAAGCGGGTTGAATTCCGAATGCCCGATCCCGCATGCAATCCGTATCTCGCGTTCCCGGCACTGCTCCTCGCGGGAATGGACGGGGTCGAAAACGGGCTGATGCCCGGCGAACACACCGACGGAAACCTGTACGACATGGCTCCGGAAAAACTTGCAAAGATCAAGCATGCTCCCGCATCCATGGACGAGGCCCTGGACGCGCTTGAGTTGGATCATGACTTCCTGCTTAAAGGCGGCGTCTTCAGCAAAGCGTTCCTGGAAAACTTCATCGCCTGCAAGCGGGCCGAAGCCGCCGACGAAGCCAAGAGGCCGACTGCGAACGAGTTCTACAGATACTACGACGTCTGATCTTCCCTTTCCACTTTCCACTTTCCACTTTCCACTTTCCACTTTCCACTTTCCACTTTCCACTTTCCACTTTCAACTTTCCACTTTTCCCTATATGGAACTCACTCTCCCCGACCTGAAGATCGCACTCGATACCGCATGGGTGCTTTTTACCGCCTTTCTGGTCTTCTTCATGAACGCCGGCTTCGCCCTGGTGGAATCCGGTTTGTGCCGCGCAAAAAACTGCGTGAACATTCTCGCCAAGAATTACGTCGTTTTCGCGGTTTCGACTCTCGCTTTCTGGCTTGTCGGCTTCGCGCTGATGTTCGGAAACGGCAATCCGCTCGTCGGACTCACTGGATTTGTTCCGTCCCTGATAAACGGATCGTCGTCGTTTTCCGCGCTGGACTGGACCTCGGTACCGATGGCCGCAAAATTCTTCTTTCAGCTCGTCTTCGCAGGCACCGCCGCGACCATAGTGTCCGGAGCGGTCGCCGAACGCATCAAATTCGGCGCATTCATTCTTTTTTCCGCCGTCATGACCGCGTTCCTCTACCCCGTCGCCGGGCACTGGATATGGGGCGGCGGATTTCTCTCGACGCTTTCAACGCCGGTTCATGACTTCGCCGGCTCGACGGTGGTTCACAGCATCGGAGGATGGGCGGCTCTTACTGGCGCAATAATTCTGGGCGCGCGTCTCGGACGTTTTGACAGGAACGGAAAGCCGCATGCGATCCGCGGTCACAACATGATGAGCGTCACGCTGGGAGGTCTAATACTTTGGCTGGGATGGTTCGGCTTCAACCCGGGCAGTACGATGGCAGCAGACAGCCGCGCCATTGCGCATATCGCGCTTACAACCAACATCGCCGCGGCTGCCGGAACGCTGACATCGCTTCTCGCTTCGTGGTACATGCAGAAGAAGCCCGATCTCAGCATGATAATAAACGGCACTCTCGCGGGACTGGTCGCGATCACAGCGGGATGCGACGCCGTCTCCATGGCCGGAGCAGCCGCCATCGGTGGAATTGCCGGTGTCCTGGCTGTCCTGGCTGTATTCGGTTTCGAGAAACTGCGCATTGATGACCCTGTTGGCGCTCTTTCCGTGCATCTGGTCAACGGAATCTGGGGTACGCTCGCCGTCGGCATCTTCGCGACTGTTGACGGCTCCATCTTCACCGGCGCGAACGGGCTCCTTTACGGCGGTGGCATGGCCATGCTCAAATCTCAGACAATGGGCGTTGCTGTCGTTGGAACATTCGTCGCATTCGCGTCTTCCGCGGCATGGCTGGCGATCAAGGCCGCAATTGGCCTGCGCGTCGGCGCGGTGGAAGAAACGGAAGGGCTGGATGAAGGCGAGCACGGCATGCCGGCATACGTGATGAATGACGAGGTTTCCGATTTCGCGCCAATGGCAGCCGGTGAATTCGCAATGACGAACATTCCAGGCACTCGCCGGATAGTTGCCGAGAATACAGCGGCTCTGAAGCGCTGAACCAGGCAATTGCGATTTTTATGTTTCTTATGCGCATAGCGCGGGGTTTTCACGCTTTAGCCAGATCGTTCTTCCCGAGCTTCGATGACGACGGACATCTTTGCCCGAACTGGCATTTCTGGCATTGCCGGTTGCGTGCTGTGCACACGGCTCGACCATGACTGATCACCAGAGTCGTGAATTCTCCCCATTTTTTCCGCGGCAGTGATTCCATTAAATCGCGTTCGATTTTCTTCGGATCCTTGTGACAGCTCAGCCCCAGCCGCTGAGCCACGCGGATCACATGCGTATCCACCGCAATGCCTTCGTTCCTGCCGAAGCACGTCCAAAGTATGATCGCCGCGGTCTTCCGGCCGACGCCGCGGAGCTGAACAAGTTCCTCCATCGTCTGCGGAACCTTACCGTGATGCTTCTCGATGAGCTGCGCGCACATTTCCTGAAGAAAACGCGCCTTGTTGCGATACGTGCCGCAGGAATGAATGTCGCGTTCGAGTATCTTACGTGAAACTTTCACGTAATCTTCCGCGCTGCGATACTTTTTGTAGAGTGTCTTCGTGACAATGTTCACTCGCGCGTCTGTGCACTGGGCGCTGAGGATCGTCGCAACCAGCAGATCAAGAGGCGTTTTCCAGCTCAGAAAAGTGCGTGGCGGATGGTAGGCCTTCTTCAGTGCGCAAAACACCGCGACAGCCGTGAGCTTTTCGTTTTGCTTCATGAATTCATTGTTGCATTGTTTCACTGGCGTCGCATTCATTTTGAAAGAACATGGGCTTCCTATAACAATGAAGCAACGTTAACCGCCGATTTACCTGTGGTGAGCTCCGTCGAACCAAATCGGCGGTTAACGGTTGCGATGAATGCGGAATTTATTCCGCATGGCATGTTTGTATGATTTTTCAGAGTTCCATTGTTATAAGTGAGTGCGCTATAGTCCTCTCCAGCTGCATGATTCAACTGCCGCCACTCACCATCTTCGACGTTGAGACAACCGGTCTGGATCCGCTCAACGGGCACAGAATAGTCGAGATAGCCGGAGTCCGCATGGAAAACGGCGATATATCGCACGAACATCCTTTCGTCACGTTCGTCAATCCGGAGCGCGATATTCCATGGGACGCGCGCCGCGTGAACAAGATCAGCGACGAAGACGTCAGGAGCGCTCCGACTGTTGATCTGGTTCTGCCGCGATTCCTGGAATTCGCGAAAGGATCGCTGCTCGCCGCTCACAACGCGCAATTCGATTACGGATTTTTGGAGGCGGAAAAGCAGTACTGCTGGGGCTACACCGATCTCCCCGATTGCCTTTGCACGCTTACGCTCAGTCGAAATCTGTACCCCACGGCTTTCGGACATTCATTGGACGCCGTGTGCCGCAGATTCAATCTTGAAATGCCCGTAATGCGCCACAGGGCGCTGGCAGACGCGCTTTTGACGGCACAGGCGCTGCTCAGGATGCTCAAAGACGGCAAGATCAGATCAATGGAGGAACTTAAGAGACAGGCGGGCATGAAAAGCCTGTCGCAGACAAGGTGAGAATTGCGAGTTAATAATTGTGAATGACGAAGAGAAAATGGATACTGGAATCAGTGGTATTTTCAATTCTCCGTTTTCAATTTCACATTGGCCATTCTCCCTATCGTCATCGGCGCCGATAACCCCATTCTGCGTGCTAAAACAAGGCGTGTCCGCTGTGTCACCAAAGAACTCCGCAAGATGATCAAAGACATGACCGAGACGATGCACGCGGCGGACGGCGTCGGGCTGGCTGCCTCGCAAGTCGGCAGAACTGAACGTGTCTGCATAGCCGTAATCGGCGGCAGGGCGACCCCTATCATCAATCCGGCAATCACCGACCGCAGCATGGAAACCGACGCCGATCAGGAAGGCTGTCTCAGTCTACCCAACGTATGGGTAATAGTACCGCGGCACACCGTGATCACGCTGGAATATACGGATATCAAGGGCAAAAAACAGCAACGCCGCCTCACGCGCTTCGACGCGCGCGTAGTGCAGCACGAAGTGGATCATCTGGATGGAGTGCTTATCGTGGATTATGCTGCAAGAACAGATGCCTGAGCTGGAAGCGATCATAGGGCTAGAAGTCCATGCGCAGATGAACACGAAGACGAAGATGTTCTGCGGGTGTGACAACGATGCCTTCGGCAAGGAGCCCAACACGACTGTTTGCGAAATCTGCATGGGGCACCCCGGAACGCTCCCCGTCCCGAACAAGGAGGCGATTGTGAAGGCTGCGAAGGCCGCGCTCGCACTTCACTGCGCTGTGAACCGGCGAAGCCACTTCGACCGCAAACATTACTTCTATCCGGATCTGCCGAGCGGATTTCAGATTTCTCAATATGATTTCCCATTGGCATCAAAGGGAAATGTCCGCTACGACCTCAACGGAAATGAGATGATCTGCGGAATCACTAGGCTCCACATCGAAAACGACGCTGGCAAGCTTACGCATCGCGGATCTGTAACTCTCTGCGACTACAACCGCGCTGGAACCCCGCTAATGGAGATCGTCACCGAGCCGGATCTGCGCAGCGCGGAGGAAGCCGTCGCGTTCGCGGAGGAACTGCGGCGCACACTTATCGCCGTCAACGCCTCCGAGGCAGACATGTTCAAAGGAATGATGCGCTTCGACGCGTCCGTTTCTCTGCGAGAGAAAGGAACGGAGAAACTGAATCCGCGAAGCGAAATCAAGAATCTCAATTCTTTCAAGGCTCTCGAAAAAGCTCTCCGGTACGAAGAAGCGCGGCTGCGCAAGTCGTGGAAAGAAACCGGCGGGCCGCTCCCGGGCGACATCACCGTCGGCTGGCTGGATGATGAAGGGAAGACGCGGCTGTTGCGGGATAAGGAAACCGCGGACGATTACAGGTACTTCCCGGAACCGGATATCCCGCCGCTCGTCATGGATGAGGACCGTGTGGCGGAAATTCGCAGGCAGTTGCCAGCATCGCCGCGGGAGAAAAAGCAGGAGTACGTCGAGATGGGGCTCGCCTCGGCGGAAGCGACGATCCTTGTGGAGCAGCCTGCGATCCGGGCGCTCTTCGACGCCGTCCAAACGAAGACGAGGGACGCGAAACGGGCGTCTGGCATGATCCTGACGCAGCTCATGGGTTTCCTCAACGCCGAAGGGAAAACTCCGTCGGACGTCCCTTCGGTAAACGATATGCTCGATCTTGTGGACGCAATTGATGCAGGCACGATTTCGGGAAATTCAGGCAAGACAGTTCTCGAGAAGATGGTGGCGACTGGCAAAGCTCCCAAGGACATCATCGCGGCCGAAGGAATGGGCCAGATTTCCGATGACGCGAAGATCGAGGCGCTGGTGAAGGAAGCGATCGCGAAGAACCCGAAAGCGATAGAAGATTACAAGAATGGGAAGCAGGCCGCCCTTGGAGCGATCGTCGGCTACGTGATGAAGATGACGAATGGACAGGCGAATCCGGGAAAAGTGAACAAGTTACTCCAAAAGGCGCTCAAGAAATAAGCGAGGGGCCTGGCACGGCAATCGCGATTGCCGTGCCAGGCAAATCCGTGACCACGAGAAAATTATTGCTTTTTAAATAAATTGTGGTATTCTGGCCGCATGACGAAGAGATTTATTAACCCATCAGAAACATTGATAACGGATGAGCAAAAAAACTTGCTTCAGGCCTTCGGGCTTGACCTGCCCCCGGATACATTAAGAATAACAGCTTGTGGAAAAATTGGAGAGAAATGCAGAGAGCTTATGTTGATTCACCCGATAGGAACAGTATTGGAATTTCCAAATATACAGGGCAAAGACGGTCCTCTGCAGGCGACGGTCACCAATTATTATGTGGAATTCGTGTTAGGATCTTGGATGGTCAGTCTACAACTTCACAATGACACATTGGGAAGGAAACTGTCTGAGAAAGAGTTGGCATGCCTAGTCGGTGCCCGGATGATAGATAAAAATCCCGTAATTGCTGAAAAAGCAGATATAAAGAACGCTTTGCGAGAACGAATTTGGAGCCTGACAAAAGGGTTTCTTAGTGGGACAGTGATGAAATCAAAAGTCTTCGATTGGCCAAATGATATCGTGAAACAAAAAATACTTAAGAGAGTGATGAAAGGTATTCCAAAGGGCGCAGATATTTCCGACGAACTCCTGATGGAACTGATTGATAAAGTGTGCCGGGAGGAACTTTTGTGAAAGTGACACCCTCATCACGCCCTCTCCTTGTATTCCCCCGTCTCCGTATTGACGATGATCTTGTCGCCCTCGTTGATGAACAGCGGCACGGTCACTGTGAGTCCGGTTTCTAGCTTCGCCGGCTTGCCTCCTCCGGTTGCCGTGTCGCCTTTTACGCCGGGGATCGTCTCTTTTACTTCGAGAGTGACAGCGGGCGGAAGTTTGATTCCGATCGGCTTTTCGTCATACAGGAGAGCGTCCACTTCGAGCCCGTCAACCAGGTATCCTGCCGCGTCTCCGATATCGTCCTTTTGCAGCGCGAATTGATCATACGTTTCAAGGTCCATGAACGTGCATGACGTCTGGTCGCTGTACAAATACTGCACATGACGGAAGCCGACGTCCGCCGGCTCGATCTTCTCCGCTCCCTGAAAATTTTTCGACATCACTTGTCCGGTCTTGAGGTTCTTGAGTTTGCATTGCATATTCGCCTTGCTTTGGCTTTTGCGCCCGAATTGCGAAGCGACCACCAGGAACGGCTCGCCGTCAATCGTGATTGCGCGCCCCGGCTTGAGATCGGTGATTGTGTACATCGCCATAGCCGCGTGAGATTAAATGCGTTAAAGAAGTCTTTACTGCGGCTGCGCCACACCCCCTGACGCCGTCACCTCCTTCACCTGCAAACTCAACGAATTGATTTCGCGCACCACACGCTGAGCAAGGCCGTCCCTGGGCAGCACTTTGGAAAGTTCCCTTAGAATGCGCCCGCGGTCGGGGTGCCGGATTATAAGGCTTAGCTGATCTTCCAGCGCGTCATATCGCGCTTTTTTAGTTCCGAAGACGAAAATGCGCCCGCGTATCTCCTGGGCTTTGGCAACCACCTGCTCCGAAGTAATCGGGCGGATTACCACGGAACGGACCGGATGCCTGGGCTCTATGAAAGGCTTTGCCGGAACCCCGAGACTGAGCCCTATCCCTTGTGCTGGCCCTTCGATTGTCGCAGTGACATGGTTCGCCATCGCCATCGCTTCGTCCAGCACATCGGAGGACACGGGCGCCGGCGATTCCGGGTCGCCGAGCGAAGCGAGCGAATCTGCGAGGGCTGAGAGGCTTTCTCTTGCCAGCGACGTATCTCCCCGCTCGGCCTGGCGCTTTACAACCACGAGCTGATCTAAGAGCGCCGCGCCCTCCAGATCTGGCCTGATCTCGACCGTCTCATCCGGCAGCGATGCAATCGCGGCATCCACTGCCTGTTTGAGCGCGTAAGCCTCATCGCCGGGCAGAGCGGCTGCGACCGTGGCGGGAGCGCCATCCACGACTTCCTTCTGGATGAGCGACCTGATGGCATGGCTGCCGCCGGAGCCGCTGGCAACCTGGAGCAGAGTATTCTTGTATTCCCGCAGAGCGCTCTCGGCTTCCGACGCGCCGCCCGCCTGCAAAAGCGCAGCCGCTTCGTTAAGACGCGTGTTCGCCTGCGTGATCAGCTTGCGCGCGCGCTCATCCGAACTGAATGAAAGCATCACGTCAACCCTTTCAGCCAGACGCTTGATCCCGTACAGCGTAGTTCCGGGCAATATGCCTGCGCTTGCGGCGCGCCGCTCTTGTTGCAGGTGCGCGATCTCGCGCTGGTGCACGGCGTCGCGGCTTAGATTCATTGCAACCCAAGGCTCGTGAAACCGCTCGTGATCCATCGCAGTTTTAGCCAGCCCGCCGTCTTGCGCGCTGCCTGCACCTAAATTTCGTCCGGCGGACAGCATGATCTGTTCTCCGGCGGCCATCGGCATTTGCCTGCCGTGCCGCCAAACCACGGCGCTGCGGTTAAAGACGCGTATATCGGAGTCGCCGCCAGATTGCGAGACGGACACGCTGCCTTCGTGAATAACGACTCTTCCCTGCGCCGTCACCACCGTTATGCCGCGTATGTGCTTTGGAACCAGGCCAAGCACCCATAGAGTTCCCTCTTCCAGAACCAGAGTGGTTTCCTGTTTAGAAACCGCGGGACGGTCTGAACGATCGAGAAATGACACGCGGGTATTCGGGGCCAGGCGGAAAACCGCGTCATCATGATCAATGATTGTTGCCTCGCCTTCCTGCGTTTGGATTTTCGCCTGCGTTTGGAGATCCAGTTCGCCGCGTATCGGCTGCCACAGAGGCCCCATCAATATTTCGGCGTTGCCTCGCGTGGCAAATACGAGAACCGGAGATTCGGCAAGCGAAGCCGGCGCGAGAAACAAAAGCGGACTGACGCGGACGACGAAGAGAATCAATGCGAATGCTGCGACCCATTTGACCGGCCTGGAGACCACCACCCGCGCAAAAGAGGGTTCTAGACGAACGGCAAGATGATTCCACACAATCTGGCGATCGCGCAGCGACGGCATAAGAACACCCCGCAAACGCTCCCACAGAGAGAGACTGATCGGATTTATGGATTGCCGCACGGCGCACAATATTCTGGTCAAGATCGTTCTGTCCGGCGCCAGCGCATCACGGGCCGCTTTTAACAGTTCCGGGCAGCGAATGCGCTGCCGTACGCGCAGACGTATCTCACTTTCCGCCACGGGAGTGGGGTCGAACTTTCTTCCGGCCAGTCGAAGTATTTTTTCGGCGCTGTCTCCTGCCGGCGGCGGTGGAAAAGTGTTAAGCATTATGCTGCAGATTTGCTTCGATGCGCGGAATGTGGAATCGCGATTGCACTGGTAGAACGCGGGGTTCGGGCTTCTGTTACGTATAATTCTATGATTCATGCGAACGATCGGCGATATCTGGCGGCAATAGCGATTCCAGCTTGCGTAAAGCGCGGAATTTTAGTATCCGCACCCCTCCTTCCGTCATTCGCAGAACGCGGGCGACTTCGTGGTGCGGAAGCTCGGCTATATATGACAGGATCAGAATTTCTTTGTATCGTCGAGGGAGTTGATCCAGAGCATTGCGAACGACCCTCAGAACATCGGCATTCCGCGTTTCTGCGTCGGCGCGATTGAGCGCGTCCGGGTCCGCAAGTTCCTCCGACACTTCGTCAAAATCGCGATTTCGCCGGTACGCGTCAATAACGGTGTGGCGCGCGATTCGAAACAGCCACGCGCCGAACGGAATGCCTTTCTTCGGCTTGTACTTGTGCAGCTTTTCCCACGCTTTCACGAATACATCGGCCACTATGTCTTCCGCAGCGGAGGCGTCCATGCGGAACGCGGTATAACGATAAATCGGCAGAAAGAACTGCAGATAGAGCTTCTCGAACGCATCGGCGTCGCCGTCCTGCGCGAGCATTACGAGCCGCTGGAGTTCCGACTCCGGGAGTTGCTGATCCATGAGAGCGCGTATTGTAGCGCGTGAATAGGTTCAGATACATCCTGGACTCCCGGAGGGCTTCCCTCTGAGAGTCATGCCCACCATCTTCATCGGTCGCTGGATTCGTGGATTCAACAGGTTCAGCAAAAGTACGCTGAGCCTCATGACAACTACATCCGAGGC
>JACPMB010000032.1 GCA_016186175.1 Candidatus Peregrinibacteria bacterium | reverse complement strand
CCATGCGTGGATGTTGTCCCGTCCGAGTACAGGCGCTACGGAAGAAATTTTGCTAGAATGAACGGAAACAATGCACACAAGAACAAATCTGCTGGCGGCGGCCGCGATCTTAAATTTGCTGTTTCCATCTGCAGCGCAGAGCAGGGGATATGCGCCGGTTGCCGGAGCGACTGACGCCATGTTCTCGCGTGGCAAGCCGTTTGAACAGGATCTCGTCATCACCGCCTACTATTCGCCGCTTCCGGATCAGTGCTGCTATGTGAGGGGGAATTTTTTCGCAGACATCGAACTTAACGGAGAAGGCCACCACGGCGCCGACGGGACGGAAGTCTATGCGGGCATGGTCGCCGCCCCGCCTTCGTATCCGTTCGGCACGCGAATCGTGCTCCCCGGCATCGGCACGGTTACCGTACATGATCGCGGAGGCGCAATCCGTGAATTGCAGGACGCCCACCGGCTGGATCTCTGGGCCGGACGCGGAGAGGAAGGCCTCGCGCGCGCGCTCGCGTTTGGCGTCAGGCGCGTCCGCGCGGTCATTTATCCTCACGGCTCTCAGCAACCGGAAGCATTCTTTGATCTGGCCGGACTGGACGCCACTCCGGACAAACTCCGTCCTTATCTGGCTGACTCCACGACTCTCCTCGATATTCACGCCAAAGCAGGCGACCGGTCGGCGTCGGTGCAATTCTTGCAAGAGCGCCTTCTCGCGCTCGATTATTTTGATGCGCAACCGAACGGATCGTTCGGGCCGGCGACTCGGGCAGGTTTGCGAAAATTCTACGACGACATGGCGGTCCGGGAATCCGACGACTCACTGACAGAACGAGGCGCAGCGCTGATCGAAGCCGCATATCTCCGCGCCGACGCGCGCGATCCAATCACCATGACGATAAGCGCGGAAAGCTCAGCCGCGCGCATCGCCGAGGCTCAGAGGACGCTGCGGTTCCTTGGCTTCTACAGGGGCCGGACGAACGGACAATACGACCGGGTTTTCCAGAATGCCGTGCTGGCGTTCCAAAAGAAGCAGGGGATAGTGCCGTCCGGCGAGACGCCCGGAGCCGGACAAATCGGTCCAAGGACGAAAGACCGAATTGTACGCCTCTGGCGCCGTAAGCACGCGGAAAGAGTCGCGCATCGCCTTCTCGAACTGCGCAAAATAGATCAATTGATAGTGAAGCGCGGCGACGATCTGCGGCAATTCATCGGCAAGGGCGACAGCGGGCCGTCCGTGCGCGCACTGCAGAAATTTCTCATAGGCAAAGGCTATCTGAATGATGTTGCGACGGGAAAATTCGGAGCCAAAACAGAACTTGCGCTTATCGCGTACCAACAGGATGCGGGGATAATCGCCGGCGGGAGCGATTCCGGAGCCGGTTATGCCGGACCAGCCACTCTCGCGCGCTACAGGAGGGACTTGAGGCGCCAGCTCCTCCAGACTGTTCGATCAAAAGGGTGGCAGGCGATTTGATCGCCGGCATCGCGTTTTAAAAATGCCAAAGGAACCTCTAAAAAATCATGCAAACATGCCATGCGGAATAAATTCCGCATTCAATGCAGCCGTTAACCGCCGATTTAAATCGGCGGTTAACGGTTGGGAAAACACGGCGAATTACCTGTGGTGAGCTCTGTCGAACCAATTCGCCAACGTACAGTGCAATCGAGGGTTTCAGCGGTTCCCAAATGATCTTATAGAAGGCGCATGCTCCCGTGCTAGAATGCAGTCCATGCGCCGCTTGATCGTCGGTCTGTTTTTGGCGTCGCTCGTTCTGCCCGCTTTCGCGACGGCGCAATCCGCTGCCGTCTCGCGCCGCGACGGATTCCTTATGCTTTGGCAGGGCATCCGGCGGGCGACTCAGGAAAATGGCGAACAGCCGTTCGCAGACGTCCCGGAGGGCGCGCGCGGATTTTCCGAAATTACGTATGCGAAATATCGCGGAATAGTGAATGGCGCTTCGCCCCGTTCAGGGCAGGCTCCTGAGTTCCATCCGGACGACAGCCTTGCTCTGGACGACGCGCTTTTGTGGCTCTTCCGGACGCGCAGCGTGGATGAGCTTCCGTCTCTCACGAAAGAAAACCTTCCGGCCATGCTCAAGCGCTACCCCGTTGCCTTCCTGGCGCCGGACAACGCTGCGCAAACCGTCACCGAAGGAGAGTTGGAGATTCTTGTGCGATCCCTCGACGAAGTGCTCGCAAAGGAAGCTCACGAAGTCAGCATGTACGGAGAGAAATTTCACGGCAGGGGCACGGCGTTCGGAGAAAGGTTCGATATGAATGCCCTAACCGCAGCGCACAGGACGTTGCCGCACAATACTCTGGTGAAAGTCACCAACATCAGGAACGGCAAATCCGTCATTGTCAGAATCAACGACCGCGGGCCGTATGTCGAGGGACGGGATATGGATTTAAGCATTGCTGCGTTCATAGCAATCGAAGACAGGTCGAAAGGAATTTTGCGCGCCACGTTCCAGCGTCTCGGCGACGCCGCTTTGGTGGATATGTGCGGCGACAAGGATCCGAGGAGAGCCGTCCGAATCACAAAGGGCGTGCATCTGATAGGAGGCGTTCCGGCGACGCTGCCGCTGGGGAAAGATCTGACCTTCCGGTCCACGCGCCCGTTTGTGCTGCGTTATGTCCGGTATCCGGACGGCGCCGTGACCTTTCTGGAAGACTGGATACTGCCCGGCGAATCGCATCCGTTCATGCCGGGTGTGGCAGGAGAATATACTTTCGCTCTGGGATCGGCGGGCGGCCGCGCAAGGGAATTGAAAATGCGGGCGATTGAGTGTTCCGAATAAAGGCTTTTTCTGCTATAATTGGCAGATTTCGCTGTAATATCCTTTCCGACCTTGGTCGCAATCGCCCGCCTCCTGATCGTGCCGATTCTGCTCCTGATCGTGGAGCTCGTGAGCCGGTTCCTGGGCTCGGATTTTCTGGCATGGGTGTGGCACTGGTACATACAGCACCCGTTTTGGAATCTGCTGCTTGTATGGCTCTATTGGGAGATATACAAGCTGATAATTTACGATCTGCGGTTCTATTACGCCTGGTGGAAGGCGAAATCGCTCGTGACGATGAAGGTGATGCTGCCGCGCAGCGACAGCAAAATTGATCAGGAGCGTCGCACGGAGAAGGATTTCAAGGAAAAGGTCGCCGTGATGGAACAGCTTTACCGCGCGCTATGGGAGGTAAAAAGCCTCAGCTTCTGGCAATTCGTGCACTTCTGGATATTCCGATTCGCCACGATCAGTTTCGAGATGTACGTCGAAAAAGGCGAGCTGATCTTCTATGTGATCACGCAACCAAGCCTCGTTTCGATCGTCGAAAAGCAGATTACGGCATTCTATCCAGACGCCGAAGTGTCACTGCAGAAGACTCCGGATATCTGGCCCAAAGGCAGCAAGCTCATCGCGTACAACATGCGCATGAAAAAGCGCTTTTTCTTCCCGATCCGCTTCTACGAAGAAATGCAGGACGATCCGCTCAACGACGTCGCCAACGTCCTGAGCAAGCTGGATCCGGATGAGGAAGCGTGCATCCAGTTGATAATAACACCAGTGTTCACCGAAACATGGAGCGTGAAAGTCAAGCGTTTCGCGAGTCTCAAATTCAAGGGGAAAAGCGATCACTGGACCGGGAAAATTCCAATCCTCTCGACGCTGATCCATGTCATTAGCGGAGTCGCCACTGGAACGGACGGCACGACTTTCGCCCCCGGCGCGACACATGGCGACAGCTTTATCCGCATGATCCAGCCCGAGGAAGAACTATACAAACGGATGGGGCAGAAGGCCGGCATGAGCGGATTCCACGCTTCCGTCCGCATTCTGGTGTCCGCGAAAACGTGGAAACGCGCCGACGACATCGCCAGCAACACGCAGGTCGCATTCAACGTCTTCAAAGATGTCTACGGCAACTGGTTCAGCAATCACAGAATGTTCGTTGATTTTCTTCCGCATGTGATAAACGCGCCTATCATGCACTGGCTTTGGAAGAACCGCATCAACGGCTTCATACACCGCCGCAATCTAATGGTCGAAAAGGAACTTGCGGGGCTCTATCACTTCCCGGACAGCCGATACAACAAAATACCGATCATCCAGTGGATCAGTTACAAAGTCCTTCCGCCGCCGCCGAACGCGCCGAAAGAGGGTATTCTAATAGGCATCAACCGGCACCGCGCGGTCGAAACTCCAATACGTTTCCTGCGCACTGATCGTACGCGCCACCAATACATCATAGGAAAATCCGGCTGCGGCAAATCGGCGCTCTTAAGCTGGCAGTCGCGGCAGGATATTTCCGCCAACGAGGGGCTTTGCGTCGTGGACCCGCACGGCGATCTGATAGAAGACTGCCTTGCGCATGTCCCGAAAGAGCGCGCGAAGGATGTCGTCGTCTTCGATCCTTCCGACATCGAGCGCCCGATGGGCCTTAATCTGCTCGAAGCGAAAACTCCGGAAGAAAAGGACCGCGCTTCGCTCGACGCTATGGAGATATTCATCAAACTGTTCGGCAACGAGATATTCGGTCCGCGCATCCAGCATTACTTCCGCAACGGCTGCCTCACGCTCATGGACGACGAGGAAGAGGGCGCGACTCTGATAGACGTGCCGCGACTGTACGTTGACGACGAATTCCAACGATACAAAGTCAGCAAGTGCAAGAATGTAGTCGTGCGCAGCTTCTGGGAGCATGAAATCGCCAAGACAGGCGCGCGCGAGAAAGAAGAGATGATACCGTACTTTTCGGCGAAATTCGGGCCGTTCGTCACAAACTCGACCATGCGCAATATCATCGGGCAGCCAAAAAGCGCGTTCAGCATCCGAAAAATTATGGACGACGGCAAGGTGCTTCTCGTGAATCTAAGCAAGGGAAAAATAGGCGACGTGAACGCGCAGCTGCTGGGGCTCATTTTCGTAAACAAGGTGAACATGGCGGCGCTTTCCAGGGCCGACACGCCGCAAAAGGACCGAAAGCGCTTCTATCTGTATGTGGACGAGTTCCAGAACTTCATCACCGACGCGTTCGCAACGATTCTCTCGGAGGCCCGCAAATACGAGCTGGCCTTGATTATGGCTCATCAGTACATCGGTCAGCTCGTCGGCAAGACGGCCGAATACGAGCAGGCGAGCACCAAGATGCGCGACGCCGTATTCGGCAACGTGGGCACCATCATGAGCTTCAAAATCGGAGCGGAGGACGCCGAGTACATGGCAAAGGAAATGGCCCCGGTTCTTTCGGAACAGGATGTAATCGGCATCCCCAACTTCCATTGCTACTGCAAGCTAAATATTAACAACACGACAAGCCGCCCGTTCAGCATCGCGACCATTTACGACGAATCGAACAGAAACGACAAGCTTGCGGCGCTTGTAAAGGAATACAGCCGGATGAAGTTCGGTCGCAAGCGCGTGTTCGTGGATCAGGAGATAGAGGATCGCATAGGCATCATACGCAATCCGGCGGCCGCCGCGACTGGAGCCCCGCCTCCGATTGATTCAGGGTTGTCCATGGCCGGCGGCGCGGCGTGATGCGGCATAACGGAGAGCTCGCGAACGCGACTGCGCATCTGCTAACATTGTTTCATGATTTCTTTCAAACAGGCGCGGGATATGTTCAAGATGCAACGCGAGGCGAAGCGCGTGAAAAAAGAGCTAAGAAACATTCATGTCGAAGCCGAGGCGCAGGGGGTAAAAGTTGTGGTCGCGGCCGACCAGGAAATCATTTCCGTCGAGATAGCGCCAGGAGTCCCGCACGGCCAGATCGGGTCCTTGCTGAAAGACGCGCTCAATCGTGCGATGAAGAAAGTGCAGGTGATTAGCGCCGAGAAAATGCAGCCGCTGATGGGAGATATGGGATTGGGAACACAATAATGAAGGTTCCTTCCCATCGTGATGTTTTGGTGATGCGTATCATTTTGCAAGGGCGCATTTTTCAATTTTCACTTTTCATTTATCATCGTTCTCGTGAAAAAACTTCTGGCCGTTCTGGCGATTGCAGGCATTAGCGTCATCTCGTGGTATCAGTATTCCATCCGCCCTGTTGATGCCGACGACAAAATGCTCCGCTCGGTCACTATTCTCTCCGGTCTCTCCGTGAGCGATATCGGCTGGCTGCTCAAAAACAAGGGAATCATCCGCTCCGCCCCCGCATTCTCGCTGTACGCCCGTTGGCACGGAGCCGAGGCGTCGCTTCAGGCAGGCGATTTCCTGCTGAATCCCGGAATGAATGTCGCCGAAATCGTGCTGTCGCTTAAGAGGGGGTTGTCGGAAGAATCGGCGATCACGATTCCCGAAGGATTCACAGTCAAGGACATTGACCAATTGCTGTCAAAGAAAGAGCTGATCAAAGCAGGCGATTTTCTCCGTTGCGCCGCCGCCTGCGATTTTAGCGCATATGAATTTCTGTCGGGAGAGAAAGTGGGCGCCTTCAAAGGAGGTCTGGTCGAGGGGTATCTGTTCCCTGATACGTACTTTGTGGTCGCCGAAGAATTCACCGCAAAGAACTTTATCGAGCGCCTGCTCACGACTTTCCGCGAACGCGTGATTGTCGGGCTGGGCCCGGAACTCGAGCAAGCCGGGAGAACCCTGCACGAGATCGTCACGATGGCTTCTTTGATCGAAGAAGAAACCAGGACCGGCGCGGAACGGCCGATTGTTTCAGGCATTTTATGGAAACGTTTCGATGCTGGTCAGGGGCTGGGCGCGGACGCCGCGATCCGCTACGCCCTGGAAAAACCAACAGCCGAAATCACGGTGAAAGATCTGGATGCAGATTCACCATATAATCTCCGAAAGTTCAGGGGTCTTCCTCCCGGGCCCATCGCCAATCCCGGACTCGCAAGCATAAAAGCCGCGCTGCATCCGGAAGACTCGAAGTATTGGTATTACTTGCATGGCAAGGACGGCGTGATCAGGTATGCGGAGACGAACGAGGGACACAACAGGAATAAGGCGCTGTACTTACAATGAGATCAGCGTTCCTGCCAGCAACGCTTTGATAGCTTCGTATGCCGACGCGGAGCCGATTCCCACAGCTGCGCCTTCGGCGACACGCCGTTTCCATCCCGGTTCTCGTTCCGATGATCTCTTCAAAGCAGGCGATTCCTGTCGTTCTATGGTTGGCATGGTCGCTGGCATGATGCCAGTGTGACATACTGTACTTTTTTTGAAAGTGGTTTCTGGATTCTTTAGGGAATGGCTCTGGGAAGCGGAATATGCTATAATGGCACGGTACCGTCGAATCAAAATTCCTCCCTGTTCCGCTAGAATCTCCCGCGCATCATGGCCCACAACCACAAACTAAAAATCGGCGTCATGGGTTCCGCATCAGGTCAGCAGACCGAGGACGCGCACGCGCGCAAGAAGGCGCGTGAGCTCGGGCGCGAGATCGGGAAGCGCGGCCACATTTTCATCAACGGCGCATGCCCGGGCCTCCCAAATGACGCGCTGCTGGGAGCCAAAGAAACGCACGCCTTCACTCTGGGAATATCGCCCGCGTTTTCGGAGTACGAGCACATCAACGAGTACCTGTCTCCGCACGGGCACGACATGATCATTTACACCGGCATGGGATTCATGGAACGCGACATCATCAACATCCGCAGCGCGGACGCCGTCGTAATCGTCGGCGGCGGGATCGGGTCGCTAAACGAGTTCACTATCGCCTACGACGAGGGCCGCCCGATCGGCATTCTCACAAACACGGGCGGCATCAGCAATTCCATCAAACACGTGGTCGTTGAGCTGTGCAAGCGCACGATGCCTGCGAATCTGGTGATGGATGACGATCCGGCGGCACTGCTGGACAAACTCGAAGTCGTGATAAAGGCCTTCCCGCTGCCGATCAAGGAAGACGGGAGGGTGAAGGATGTGAGGCAGGGACGAGGGTGATTTTCAATTTCCTTTTTCGCGCAAAAAGATTTCATCTGTCGCGTGGGCCCTTTGTCACCAACCGAATCGGCACTCCTTCCAGCCCGAACCGTTCTCGCAGTCTGTTTTCTATGTATCGCAACTGGCTCACCCGCACGTTTTTTGGATTGCGGACGAACATTATGAACATCGGCGACGTATCTCCTGCCTGCGCAATGTGTTTGCAGCTCTTGAGCGAACTCATCGGATGTCCGTGAATCACGTCCTTCAGGAAGGCGCCAAACTCTCGCGGCGAAATGCGTAATGCCATGTTCCTGCGCACCATCGTCGCGAGCGGGAAGAGCTTCGGCAGATTTTCCCGCGTCTTGGCCGACACGGGAAGCATCGGCGCGTAGCGGCAGAAGTGGAATGCTCTCCGAGCTTCGATCATCTTCTCCGCGCGTTCCTCGCCCTTCAGAAGATCGATTTTATTTATGAGAATAATCAAGCCCTTGCCTCGCTCGATCACCGCGCCGGCGATCTTCTTATCCTGATTGCTGACGGCTTCATCCGCGTTCACGAGCAGGACGCACACGTCGGCATCCTCTATTGCCTGCAGGGCCCTTAATGCCGACAGCCCCTCTAAATCTTTTTCTATGCGGGCTTTCCTGCGAAGTCCGGCGGTATCCACGAAAACAAACTCCTGATCTGCGTGCCGGATTCTCGCGTCCGTTGCGTCACGCGTCGTCCCCGGGATGTCGGAGACGAGCTTGGGAGACGTTTGCCGTTGCGGATCGCTCATCAAAGCGTTGATCATGGAGCTCTTCCCCACATTCGGGCGGCCGATGATCGCTATTCGCGGGGTGGAAAGTTGTAAATTGTAAGTCGAAAGTTTTTCGTCATTTTCATCCACTTCTTCACTTTCCACTTTCCACTTCTTTTTTCCCAAAGTGCAATTTCTTGAGGTGCTTGGCGATGATTCCTTGCAGCTCTGCGACTCCCGCGCCGTGCGCCGCGCTTGTCGTGATGATCTCTTCTGCTATTCCAAGATCATGGAACGCGTGCTCGGCCTCTTCCTTCATTTTTTCCGTATCGCATTTAGTGACGACGAGAACCACCGGCACGTGGCGCTTCCGCTTCCTGCGCAGCATCCGGACGATCTGGTGATCGCTGCCCGTGAGCTCCGACCGACCGTCCACCGTAAAGAGAATGATGTCGGCCGCCGCGAGCGCGAGCGCGGATTGTCCGTGGACGTCTTTTTCAAAATTCTTGTCGTCGGTACCTCCTCCCATACCGCCGGTGTCAATCAGCAGGCAATCAACGTCGTCGGTTTTGACCTTCCGCGCGATGTGGTCGCGCGTCGTGCCGGGGACCGGGCTCTCGATTGCGATGCGCCGCCCCACGAGACGGTTGAAGAGCGTGGATTTGCCCGTGTTGGGCCTTCCGATAATGGCGACGAGAGGGAGCCTCGGCATGGACTCATAGTAAAGGGATCAGCTCCGATCCCCATTCTCATCATTGACGTACTGGTTTCCTTCCTGTTCTTCCTGAAGTTCCAGTTCATTCGGGGGATATGCCCTGTATTGCATCCTGTATGCGTCCTCGCCGGTATCATCGTAAAAATTCCTGGTGACGCCTGTCGCTGCGAATTCTTTTTTCCGGAAGAACGATTGCCCAGGCAGGTTGCTTTCGCGAATCTCCATCGTCAGACGTGTTCGTCGCCGGTTATCCAGCATCGCAACCAATTTTTCCACCATCGCTCCGCCGACATTCATCCGCCGCCAAGCAGGATGGACGGCGAAATTGAGAATGTGGAACTTGGCTTTCTTCAGTTGATAAATCATGTAGCCGACGATGTTGCTGCATCCGTGCTCTGCGACCATCCCGATGCAGTCGCGTTGCCGGAGACACTGAAGAAAATCATTTTCACTCCAATCCCAGTCGAAGCTTCGCCCGCTGATATGCAAGACGTACGGCAAGTCGTGGCGGATCATCCAGCGTATGTGGTAGCGGATTTTTCCCTCTGGGCTTCTGGATAATTTCGTCGTATGGGATGGATGAAGTGCGGGCTCGCGAACGTACTGAGGTATGGTTTGTTCCAAATGCACCAGCGCCGGTTGCAGTTGGTCATATTGTTTCGTCGTCACTAACTCACGAATCAGCTTGGTGATCGCCGCCCGTTTGCTACCGTAGCGGACAATGTAGCTGTGGAGATCCTGCACCTGGCTCCGGAGAACTTTGGAAGCGGCAAACGCACTCAGTTGATTCTTATCGGAAGAGAGAGCCGCGAGCGACGCTCTAATTTCGGAAATCGTGATATTGGTCACGTAATAGTCACCTGCGCGCCATGGCTGCTCGTTCTCCGGCAGCGGAGATTCCTGTAGAGACTGCATACCAGGAAGGAATATTGCCGCACATGCTACACTTTTCCGCGATGCCTTGCGATTACGATCAGTCTGTCATCGAACCCAAGTGGCAGAAGCGCTGGGAGGACGCTGGCGTGTACAGGACAGATTTGCGTAAAGCGAAGAAACCATACTACGCGCTCGTGATGTTCCCGTACCCGAGCGGCGACAAGCTGCACGTGGGGCATTGGTACAACTTTGCGCCGGCGGATAGCTGGTCTAGGTATATGCGCATGAAAGGGTATGACGTGTTTGCTCCTATGGGATTCGATGCATTTGGGCTTCCCGCCGAGAATCACGCGGTAAAGACAGGAGTCCATCCAGCAAAATCCACCGCAGCCAATGTGCAGACGATGATCGCGCAGCTTAAGCGGATCGGCTGCATGTACGACTGGGAGAAGACGGTGAACACGTCCGACCCTGCGTATTACCGATGGACGCAGTGGCTCTTTCTCCAGATGTTCAGGAACAAGCTCGCGTACAAGAAGCTCGGCAGCGTCAACTTCTGTCCGAGCTGCCAGACGGTCCTCGCAAATGAACAAGTGTGGGATGGCAAGTGCGAGCGATGTGAAACGCCTGTAATCCAAAAACCACTGGAACAGTGGTACTGGAATATCACAAAATATTCCGACAAGCTCTTGGACAATCTCAAAGACTTGGATTGGCCACGGAAGACTAAAATTATGCAGGAGAATTGGATCGGTCGAAAATTCGGTATCAATATCACCTATGAGATTGAGGGAACGACTCGCGGATTGATCGGCCCGCCGAATGAATTCGGCCAGGCCATCGAGGGTAGCCGGCGGTTTAAACCGCCGGCTACCCTGACCGAAAATATACATCAGGTATCCGCGGAAAAAACGACGGGCGAATTCATTCGCCCGTGCGGATCGTGCATTTGGTGTTCACGCCGCACAATCGCGAGGCGGCGTTTGATTCATCAAAAGATGCAATGTCTATTTTGCGTATCCTGGATGTCGTGGCCTCTCGTCATGACATTGTCATTCATGAAGCTGCGGCTATGCCCGATCACGTGCATCTTCTTGTCAGTTTTCATCGTGATCGTGATTTGAATCAGGATATTGTAAAAAAATTGAAAGGAGCAAGCGCGAGAGAATTTCTCAAAAACACAGGTGGAGGTTCTCTGTGGGGCGAGGGAGTACATCATGAGAATGTCGACACACAGCAAAATTTTGATGCGGTAATTCATTACATTCGGAATAATCCACCGAAAGATTCAATCCCTGTTGATGGGCGGGTTCTCTCCAGCCTTCCCCTGACGATTACGTGCTTCACGACCCGTCCGGATACCAACTTCGGTGCCACTTTCATCGTTCTTGCGCCTGAGCATCCATTTGTCCAGAAAGTGATGAGCGGAGGGCTTATTCCGAAAGATAAGTCTTCTGCCAAACAGGTGAGGGATTACCATGCGTTTGCTCTGGCCAAGACTGAGCTCCAGCGCCAAGAAGAGGGAAGAAAGAAGACAGGGGCGTTCACCGGTTTTTATGCAATGAATAATTTAAACGGTGCAAGGATTCCCATTTGGATTTCGGATTTCGTTCTTGCCGGATTCGGCACGGGCGCCGTGGTAGGGGTCCCGGGTCACGACAGGCGGGACTTCGAGTTCGCCCGTCAATTCGGTATCCCTATCGTCCGGGTGGTCGTGGGATCAGACGGCGATACATCACCCGTTACGAGGATCGAGCAGGTCCAAGAGGAAGAAGGCGCCATGGTGCATTCTGGTTTCCTCGACGGCTTTCCGATCATGGAGGCCAAGGAGAAGATCATGGATCATCTGGAGAAGGAAGGATGGGGCAAACGTGTCACCACCTACCGCCTCCGCGACTGGCTCGTCTCACGTCAGCGCTACTGGGGTGCGCCGATCCCCATCGTCTACGATCCGCAGGGCAATCCCCATCCGATCCCTGATGAGCATCTGCCGTGGTTGCTCCCGACGGATGTGGAATTCAAGCCGACGGGGGAATCGCCGCTGAGGCACTCCAGGGAGTTCATCGAGAGGACGGAGAAGATCTTCGGGAAGGGGTGGAGGCCGGAGTTCGATACGATGGACACGTTCGTCTGTTCGAGTTTCTATTATTTGCGTTATCTGGCAGCTTCCGTCTCTTCGTCGCCGCCTGCCCTGAGCGTTGTCGAAGGGATCGGAGGGAGGCGCGGTTGGAGGGGCCAGGGAGAGGGGGTATTGGTAGATCCCTTCATCGAGAAGAAGTGGATGCCCGTGAGCATGTATATCGGCGGCCCGGAGCACGCGTGCATGCATTTGATCTATGCGCGTTTCGTCATGATGGCGCTGAAGGATTTCGGCTTCGTTGCACACGAAGAGCCGTTCAAAAAATTGGTTCATCAGGGGCTTATAACCAACAAAGGGGCAAAGATGAGCAAGTCGAAGGGCAATGTCGTGAGCCCGGATAGCTTCGTCGATCGTCACGGCAGCGACGTGTTCCGGATGTACCTGATGTTCATGGGGCCGTTCACGAATGGAGGGGATTGGAGCGACTCTGGCATCAAAGGCATTGATAGATTCGTGCAGAGGGTATGGAGGACATTTGGAGAAGAAGCCAAGGAAGTCGAAGAAGCCGGGGATGCCAAGGAGGTGATCGTTGCGCTTAATCAGGCAATCAAAAAAGTCACGGAAAGTCTGGAGAAGATGCACTTCAATACGGCAATCAGCGCACTGATGGAGTTCATGAATGCCGTCGAAGGGGAATCATTCTCGAACGAAACGGCAAAGACATTCACGCGCCTGCTTGCGCCGCTGGCGCCGCATCTTGCGGAAGAACTGTGGGAAACATTGAATGACAGAAAAGAACTTGTCCCGCAAAGCCCTGCATCTTCGAAGGTGTTTGGCTCAGCGGGGTTCGTAATTGACCAGCGGTGGCCCGAATTCGATCCGCGACTCCTCGTCACCGCCACAATGACGATCGTCGTGCAGGTGAACGGGAAGGTTCGGGGGCAGATCGATGTGGCCGCGGATGCCTCGGAAAAGGACATTCTTGCCATGGCGAAGAAGGATCTGAATGTGCAGAAATTTCTGGCGAAGAAATCAGTCAAAAAAGAACTCTACGTCAAAGGAAAACTCGTGAGCATCGTCGTGTGAACTCTCAGGAAAGCCGCATATCTGCTGTTCTCAAAGCGGCTCGGGTGCCCCGCCGATAGAAGGCTTGATTGTGGGCGAGACGGATGAGTAGAGATGGTCATGATTTCGCGGAACGGACGATCGTTCTTCGCGGACGTACTTGGCACCAGCGTTCACGCTCGTTCTGATGTGATCGTACAGATGCAGCAATGACCGCGTCGAAGCTCTCTCCCCGGCAATTTCTTGACTGTCAGCCTGGATCTCTTGACATTTGTTTTGCTTCTGCACGAACAGTGATCTTATTTCCTGCATTCGGATATGTGTGTACTCCATCACCCGTTGAACGGTCGGGTGATCGAGGGCTTTAAGCGCACATGCTCTGCCTGCCACTTTCAATCTCGCCATGAGCTCCTGTAGCAACCTGTCGTCGCGCGGATCTACGCCGGATTCCGCCAGTGCATTCTTCCTGATCGAGATGTCGGTTTCGAGACGGACGACATCTTCCAATGCGCCAATTTCCTGCGCCGCGAATCCTACGACTTCTTTCCTGTGCGCCCGGAGAGACAGGTATTCCCCTCGCAATGCTTTTCCAAGTTGGCTATTGTCGCAGTACAACCAATGCGCACGGATTTCTTTCTGCTGCTCTATTTGGAACGCCTTCACATCGTCGGGCGTGGCATGTGCGCGGACCATAACCTCGGCAGTGTACATATTTGACAATATATGTCAATTATTTTGTTTCAGTATTTGCTTCGCATAATGCTTTTATTTGTCCAAGAAGTGTATCTAGGATGGCCTTATAGGAGCTTAACGCGTACGCCACAGTCCCGGGGAGGCATGGTTTGCGTTGCGGCTGCTAACTGTTGCATACGGATTTCCAACACATCGAGCATTTCCTCAATGGTAGTTTTGTCGTTGTGCTCTGAATGCGTGAAAGTCATGAGGCGATTATGATGGGCATAGTGAGCCTAACCCGGAAGCGGCTGTTTGTCAATCAGTTGATGTACCACCGATGCTCAATCCCTACGATCATCCGGCGCAACTCAGAACTCTCAGCCTTTCGGCTTCCAGTCCGACCGGACTCTCCGGACCGTCGCTAGGCGCTCTCGATCGCTATGGCGCTTTCACCGACCTTGCCGCACTCAAGGCTGCAAGCACCAGGCCGCTGCGCAAATCGCTTCGCGTGAATACGCTCAAGAGTTCGACGTATCGCTTCACAGCGTGGGCGCAGGAGAGGGGGTGGCAGCTGCGTCCGGTTCCGTGGTGTCCCGAGGGTTTCTTCATCGAAAGAGAGGATCACTCCGTCGCTCTGGGTAAGGATCTCCTCCACCTTCTCGGCCACACCTACATGCAGGAGGCGGCGAGCATGCTGCCGGCGGCGTTGCTCGATCCGCAGCCAGGAGAAACTATCCTGGACATGAGCGCGGCGCCGGGGAGCAAGACGACTCAGATCGCGGCGGCCATGAAAGGCAAGGGCGTCATCGTAGGCAATGACGTTCAAGAAAAACGCCTCTGGACGCTCAAGAGCTCCCTCCATAGATGCGGAGTCACCAATTACATTGTTACGAAAAAGGTCGGGCAGTGGTTCGCCAAACACATGACCGAGCGCTTCGACCGGGTGCTGTGTGACGCGCCGTGCACAGCGCAGGGGACCTCGCGCAAGGACTCCGACGCCCTCCTGTACTGCGGCCAGGAGAACATCGGGAAGATGGCCCGGCTCCAACGGGAGCTTTTGGCAGCCGCCGTGCATGCCTGCAAGGTAGGCGGAAGGATCGTGTACTCCACATGCACGCTTACTCCTGAAGAGAATGAAGATGTGGTGATTTCTGTTCTGAAGAAGTTTGCGGGACAGGTGGAAGTGGTCGATGGACGAGTGGAAAGTGCCCGCCTGCCGCCTGTCTGCCGACAAGGCAGGACTGGGCAGGGAAAGTGGAAAACGGAAAGCGAAGCTCTTGAACATGCGGTCGCAGATTCTCTGTTGGTCCAAAAAAAGCACTTTCCACTTTCCACTTTCCACTTTCCGTTCCTCCGTCTCTGGCCGCAAATCTACGACACCGAAGGCTTCTTCTGCGCCGTTTTGAAGAAAGTCGCGCCAACCAAACATCCGGAAAAACTTCTTCCAGTCCGTTTCCAAGAAGAGCTGCTCCCTCCAGCGCGGCAAAAAGACATCGGGAAAATCTGCGAGGAGATGTATGGCGCCAGTTTTCTCCATGAAGGTGATCGGCTCTTACTGCGGAGCGATCAAGTTTTGCTTTCGACGCAGGACGTCGCGGAGTTCCGTCTTCCCGTTCAGGATTACTCGCTCGGCCTCCCGTTCGCGCGCAGGCTCGATCCTGGCCGGATTCGCCTCAGTCAGGAACTCATCACGCTGCGCGGACATGAGGCATCCAGGAATATCCTCGAAATTTCCGAGTCCGAATTGAACGCGCTGCTCGATGGAAAAGACATTCCGTGCCTGGCTGATTTGCGCGGCGATCCCATCCTCCTCTTCCGGGGCATGCCAGCCGGCAGCAGCCTGGCCAAAGACGGCATGCTGAGGAATCGGCTGCCGCGGTGGCTCGTGGCGAAATCGTAATTGGGCAAAAAGGGCAGAAGCGACAAATGAGGTGGTTTCATCTTTATACTCTTTGCCTTCTTTGTCGCCTATAATCTCGTTCCAATGGATGCAGTGGCAGAAATCAAGATGCGGCTTCCGATCGAGCAACTGGTCGCCCAGTACTGCCAATTGATTAAAAAAGGTAGGAATTTCGCGTGTCTGTGCCCGTTTCATAACGACAGCCACCCAAGCATGCTGGTTTCACCGGACAAAGGCATCGCGTACTGCTTCGCGTGCCGATCGGGCGGAGATATCTTCAGCTTCTACCAGAAGATCGAGGGTTGCGACTTTCCGCAGGCACTCCGTGAGCTCGCGGAAAAGGCCGGAGTCAAACTTGAAGAGCGCTATGGCTCGCCGCAGGCTCCAAAAAAAAGCGAAAAGGATCGTGCGAGGGAATGTGCACGCGCGGCACTCAGTCTATATCGCGAACATTTGCAGAATTCCCCAAATGCGCTTGAGTATTTGCGCAAACGAGGAGTGACGGAGGAACAAGTCGGACAGTTTGAGATAGGCGTCGCGCCTGATTCATTTTCCGCGACATACGAAAGCCTGCTCAGGCAGGATTTCAGCCGCAAAGAGATAATGGCGGCGGGGCTCGGGATTCAAAAAGAGATCAGGGAGGAAAAGATATACGACAGGTTTCGGAACCGCCTGATGTTTCCGATTCACGATGCGCAGGGCGGTCTTGTAGGATTCGGCGGGCGTACTCTGGCGGACGATGATGCCAAGTATATCAACTCAAGTGACGGCATTCTGTTCCACAAGAGCGGCATTCTCTACGGCATGCATCACGCGAAGGACGCCATACGAGAAAGCGGCAAAGCTCTTTTAGTCGAAGGGTATTTCGATGTTTTGGCGTGTCACCGCATCGGAGCCTCCAATGCCGTCGCCACATGCGGCACGGCCCTCACCGCCGATCACGTAAAGCTTCTCAGGCGGTATGCCGGCAGCGTAACCCTGTGCCTGGATAGCGACAGGGCCGGGCAAGATGCGACGGAGCGGGCTTTTCTGTTGCTCAGTAAGGAGGGAATACACGTCGAGACTGTCGTGCTGCCAGAAAAAGATCCATCCGAAACGCTCGCTGCCGATCCCGCCCTGCTTGGCCATTTGCTCTCAACATCCGCGATTCCATATCTGGACGCCGTCCTGGCGCATTTGCGAGGCCAGGATCTCGCCTCGGCGTTGCCGCGAAAAACGGCGCTGCGACGTTTGCTCGTTCTATTCGGAGCACTTTCATCGTCAGTGGAACGAAAGGACTATCTGTCGAAGGCCGCCGGCGTGTTTGGCACGACCGAAACTGCGCTGGAAGCGGATTTCAAGCGCGCCGCGCAAGAACCACACTTGCTTCGCGCGGCCGACGTTCCCCCTGTAACCGATTCCCGCGATCTTTTCACGACGCTGGAGATAACCCTCGGCTTGTTTTTGTGTTATCCTTCGCTGCTGCATATTCTGCCGGAACTCATTCCTCCGGAAGAGGGTATGGCTGCCGCTCTTTTTTCGGCGCTCCGCGCAATGTCTCTGCAAAGTGAGTCAAAACCGGAGAATCTGCCTCTGCCGCCCGAACACAGAGAGCGCGTCGCGGTCCTGTCTCTTTACTGCGAGCAGCACCAGTTCAACGACTGGTCAGAAACACTCGCCGCGCGCGAGATACGCAAGCATTGCCGCCGTGCCAACCGCGAAAGTCTCCGCGCGAAGCAAGAGGAAATCACACTCCGGCTGGTTGTGGCGCGGCGCGACGGGAAAGTGTCCGAAGAAGTGCAGCTTCAAAATCAGTATCAGCAAGTACTCAAGCTGATGAAGATGGCCAACTGATATCCAACTTGCTCTTTGTAGCCAAAACCTGATTTACTGTTCCGCCTACTGATATGGCCTCGCACCCCCGTAAATTCATCGTCCAGCCCACCGACGACGACCTGAAAAAATTTCCCGAGCAGGTGAAGCACCTGATAAAAAAGGGCAGGGAACAGCGTTACGTCACGCATCAGGAGATCATATCTGCGGTTCCGAATGCCGAAGAAAACGTAGATATGCTGGACGAGATATACACTCTGTTTGTTGACTTGGGAATCCAGGTGATTGACGTGAAAGACTCGCTGATTTGGGACAAGAAGGGCCGCGCCTCGAGTCTGGAAATCCCCGAGCCCATAGAGGATCTGACCGAGGTCGTGACAGCCAGCGCAGAGGATGACAAAGAAGACGACGATGAAAAAGAGGAAGCAGATGGCGACGAGAAAGTGGAGGTGGTCGGCGAGGACGTGGATGATGCAGCGGTACGAATGATCGCAACAGCTGGCATCGCAGTGGACAGTGACAAGGATTTGAGCGAGGAAGAGCGCAAAAAGAAGCGCAAGGAGCGCGAGATAGACTTGCTCGAAATAAGCAACGATTCGGTCCGCATGTATCTTTCCGAAATAGGCCGTGTCCCGCTCATTGACGGTCGCAAGGAAGTTGAATTGGCGCGCCGGATACTCAAGGGGGATGCTGGCGCCAAGCAACAGCTGGCCGAAGCCAATCTGCGGCTTGTTGTCAGCATAGCGAAAAAATACATAGGTCGCGGCCTGTCATTCCTTGACCTTATCCAGGAGGGAAACATAGGACTATTTCGGGCTGTCGAGAAATTCGATCCGGAGAGAGGTTTTAAGTTCAGCACGTATGCGACATGGTGGATACGCCAGGCGATCACGCGCGCCATCGCTGACCAGGCCAGGACGATACGCATTCCGGTGCACATGGTGGAGACGATCAACAAACTCACGCACACTCAGCGCAGGCTTGTCCAGGAACTAGGGCGCGAGCCCACGCTGGAAGAGCTGGCGGTCGAGATGGAAATGGACATCAAAAAAGTGGCGCACATCCAGAAAATCAGTCAGGACATCATCTCGTTGGAATCTCCGGTCGGGTCCGAAGAAGACAGCAAACTCGGCGACTTCATCGAGGACGAAGAGGCGATCAATCCTTTCGAGGCCACCAACCGTCAGCTTCGCAAGGAAAACGTTCATGCGATGCTTGATTTCCTTACGCCGCGCGAACGAAAGATCATCGAGATGCGCTTCGGACTGAAGGACGGCATAGGGCACACGCTGGAAGAGGTTGGCAAAGAGTTCGGTGTCACGCGTGAGCGCATACGCCAGATTGAAGCCAAAGTCCTTCAAAAAATGCGCGATCATCCGCGTTCGCTGACCATTCGCGAGCACGGAGGCTCGCCCAAGCGCGTCGGGTTTTCTCTCGTCACTGCGCTGCATGGAAAGCCATGCCCGCAATGCGGCATAGGACAACTGGTGGAACTTACAATCGCGGGCGAAGCTGTGGAAAAGTGCGATCACTGCGCCAAAGAATTCCATTAGCATGCCAGATATATCCAACATGATACGATCAGTGCATGATTAAATCCGATTTGACGGCAGTAATGAATTCGAAACCGCGCGTAAGAGGCAAAACCACTGTTTTTGACAGCGAATACGCCAAGCTTGATCAAATGCAGAAGCAAGCGGTGGACACGATCGAAGGCCCCGTGATGGTCGTCGCCGGGCCTGGAACCGGGAAGACGCAGGTGCTCTCTTTGCGGGTGGCCAACATTCTGTGTAAGACGCATATGCGTCCCGGCAACATCTTATGCCTGACCTTTTCGGTTAGCGGCGCGACGGCGATGCGCGAGCGTCTTAGACTTCTCATCGGCTCCGACGCGTACGGGGTCCGCGTCTCGACGATTCACGCCTTCGCACAGGCTGTCATCGAGGAGAACGCGATCATTTTCGACGAATGGTCTGCGAGTGAGCAAATATCCGACATCGAGAAAATCCGTGAAATGAACACAATTATTGATCGTTTTTCTTCGCAGATGAAACTTCTAAATCCGAAAAATCCATATTATAGAACTGTCGAGATTCTAGGCAGGATCAGCCAGGTAAAGCGGGAAGGTAAGTCCCTCCGTGATCTTCAGAGCGCCGCTGACAAGTACGAAGCGAAGATGCAGAAAAAGAGCAAGACGGGTACCGGAATACACGAGAAGAATCTTCTCTCCGCAGCCAGGTTCCGCGACTTCGTCACGCTTTTCGGAGAGTATCAGGCGATGATGGAGCGGACCAGGCGCTACGATTACGATGACTCCATCATCCATGTCATTCGGGCGCTTGAGGAAGAACAGTGGCTTCTCCAGAGTCTGCAAGAACGGTTCCAGTACATGCTCGCCGACGAGTTTCAGGACACCAACGGATCGCAGTACCGGCTCATCGAACTCCTGACGACGCATGAAGGCCTCCCCAACGAGCCGAATATTTTCGTCGTTGGCGATGACGATCAGGCGATCTATCGTTTCCAGGGGGCCAATCTCCAGAACATGCTGTCGTTTCACCGGAGATTCCCCGATGCTCCCGTGATCCCACTCACAGTGAGCTACCGTTCGACTCAGCAAATCCTTGATGCCGCCCGATCTCTCATCGAGAAGAACGAGGAGAGGCTGGTGGGCAGTATCACGGGATTGCAGAAATTTCTCACGGCGGCATCCGATCGCCGCGGCGCACAGCCGCGTCTGCTGCTGGCTGCCAGCGACGTGGCGGAGCCGTGGCTGATAGCCGATCTGGTCGAGAAGCGCATAGGGGAGGGGAGCGCCCCAGAAGACATCGCCGTAATCACGCAGACGAACAACGAGCTTTTCGGTCTCTACGAAGTGATTCGTTCGCGCGGGATTCCAGTACTGATGCGCGGAAAAGACGATCTCTTGTCTCACCCACTCGTAATGCAGGCAGTCGCAATTTTGCGCGGCATCGAGCATCCCATGACGGACTCCTTATTTTCTGCGGCGATCGCGTGCGACTGTTTCGGCGTCCATCCAGCGGATCTTGGCAGAGTGCACGCGATTGCGCGGGCGCAGGATGAATGTCTGGTCAATGTCCTGCTGGCTCTTCCGGACGAGCCGTTCTGCAATCGTGATGCCATTATGCGTGCGTCCGATCTCTTGCTCGGCCTCCATCAGAAACTCGCTTCGCGGACGGTTCTTGAGACAGTCGAGCACGCGCTGCGAGGTTGCAGGCTGGTGCATACGATGTCCTCCGTCACCGATTCAGCTATGGATCCCCGGGATGCCGCCGCTCTTGATGCATTCTTCTCATACGTCCGCAGTCGTTCTTTGGAGCTGCGCTGCTGGACGCTCCGTGATCTCCTCGCCGATCTCGGCGTCTATGACGATCCGGCGTACTCCTCCGTTCGGCTTACCTATGAGCTTCCGCATCTCTCCGTTTCCGGCGTCCGGTTGATGACGGCTCACCAGAGCAAGGGACTGGAATTCCGGACAGTCATACTCAGCAACTTCCGCGACGGACACTGGGATAAGCGCAGACGCCCTGCCGGCGTCGCGATTCCCGAGGATCTCCTCTTCGGATGGGAAAAAGAGCAAAAGACTTTTGAGCAGTGCCAGGACGAGCGGCGCGTCTGCTTCGTCGCAATGACTCGCGCGAAGGAGGAACTGATCATGACGTGCCCACGCGAGCGCTCCGTCGGAGAAAAAATCCGCACGGTCGCGCCATCAGGCTTCTTCGCCGACATGGGCAGCCTTCCGGAAGAAAACGGCGTCCTCAAGGATCCGGCGTGCTCTTCGCTCCTCCTGCGCCCGAGGGCCGGCCCGATGGATGGCGCATTGAGAGGCTACCTGGAAGAGCGGCTCAAGACGTTCGCGCTATCGCCGACGTCTCTCAACCGGTTCCTCCGTGATCCCCAGGAATTCATGCTTGTGGATCTCCTCAACCAGCCAGAGCACTTCGATGAGTCCGCCGTTCGAGGGCTGGGGTACGGCAGTGCGGTGCACTGGGCGTTGCGCTCCTGGGCGGTGGCTTGGAAAGAAGGGAAGCCGTTGGATGAGCTCGGAATAATCGAGTCGTTCCGCTGGTACTTGTATGAGCGGACGATCTTGACCGGGAAGCAGCGCGAGGATCTCCTGGCGCTCGGCTCCGGCGCATTGCTGCGGTACTTCGCGCGTCGCCTGGCGGGCTCATCGCCGGTGTTTCACGCCGTGGAGCGGGAATACAGAGCGCATCTTAAGGATATTCCCATCAAAGGGAAAATTGATCGCATTGATCTGGCGTCTGCGTCATCTGCGCGTGCGACCGTGATTGATTACAAAACAGGGAAGACGAAATCGGCGCTGGACATTCGCGGCGAACTGGAAGCGGGGGCTGTCTCCCGAACGTCCGAGGGGGAATACTTCCGGCAGCTGGCGTTCTACGCGCTGCTCCTCGAGCACGCCGATCCGCTGCTGAAGCCGGAGGCGTTCGTGCTTGAATTCGTCGGCGAGCGGGACGAGGATCCACAGTCGCGCTCATTCGTTGTCACGGATGCGGAAAAACTAGAGCTGCGCCGTCTGATCGTAGATGTCTGGAAAAAGATCAGAGAATTCGATTTTTCTCCTTTATAAAGGAAAAAACACGATCACAAACATTATTCAAAAGTCCTGCCGGCGTCGCCACGTTCGGCTCGCGCTGTCGTTGCAAATACAATTGCCAGAGCCGCAGACAAGGCCAATCTGTGCATGTCCTTGCGGCATCATGAGTCATAGAGGCCGTTTCTGCAAAAATTCCCGCAGAAGCCCGAGTGCTTTTCCGCGATGGCTTGATCTATTCTTTTGTTCAGGAGAAAGGGCTGAAAATACGCATTTTCCCCCATCCGGGCGAAAGCATGCGGATATGGGCAGACCTGGCAAATAATCTGATTCGAGTTTTTCGGTGATAGTTCCTTCGCATATTCCTTTAAACAGGTGCAGACGCGATGCGCGGTCAATATGTGCGATTGAGCACACAAAACGAGCGCGCCTGTTTCCCGCGTTACTCATGCGTTTTAGGAAATACTCAATCCATTCCTCGTCGTTTGCAAGGGGCCCGGCGCCCCATCGGCGCGTGCGGACCCCCAATTCTCCTGCCAGCGCTTCCACAATGATTCCCGAGTCATCTGCGACAGTCGGCAGCCCGGTCTCAGAGAAGTAATGATGTGCTTTCTGCGCGGCGTTCCCGGCGAAAGTATCCCGGGTTTCCGGCGGCGATTCTGCCGCCTTGATGTCGGCGACGCTAAGCAGCTCGAATCCGAGGCCGTCAAGCGACTCGCGCATTTCGGCAAGTTTGCCTGTGTTGGTGGTGGCAAGCAGAAGTTGAATGACATCATATTAACTGCGCGTGCGGTCATGCGGCTATCCTCTCCGTATATACCTTGCGCGGTTTGGCTCCGTCCACCGGGCCGATCAATCCTTTCTCTTCCATAATATCAAGAAGGCGGGCGGCCCTCGCGTAACCCACCTTCAGTTGCCGTTGAAGGAGCGAGGCGGAAGCCTTGCCATATTCCTGCACAACTCGCACGGCCTCGAAAAACAGGTCGTCTCCGCCGTTGTCGTCGGCTTCCAGATCAATATGGCCTATGACGGCAGTCGCGCTGTTGTCGCTATCCCTGGCGTCCTCGCTTTCCGTGTCATCGCTCAATCCTATCTGCTCCGTTAGTTTGCCGCCGCCGGCGATCTTCACGGCGTTTATAACCCGACTGACTTCCTGCGTGGAGGTGAAGATGCCCTGAATGCGCAACGGCTTCGGCGTGGTGGCGGTCATGTAAAGCATGTCGCCCATTCCGAGCAGATCTTCGGCGCCTATTCCGTCTATGATTGTTCTCGAATCAACCGCGGAGACGACTCGGAAAGCTATGCGTGTCGGGATGTTTGCCTTGATTAGCCCGGTTATGACGTCCACCGACGGCCTCTGCGTCGCGATTATCAAATGCATGCCAACAGCTCTTGCCATCTGCGCTATGCGCGCGATCATCATTTCGGTGTCTTTGCGATATTGCCGCATCATCAGGTCCGCGAGTTCGTCAACGACGACTACGATCCGAGGCAGCTTCGTCTGCTCATCCGATTGTTTTTCGTTGTACTCGTTCAAATTGCGCACGCCGTTCTCCGAAAAGCGATGGAGCCGGCGGCCCATTTCTGCGACCGCCCATCTCAGCGCCTGTAGCGCCTTCTCCGCTTCGGTAATCACGGGGGTAAGCAAATGCGGGATGCCGTCATACGGCATAAGCTCGACGCGTTTTGGGTCAATCAGAATCAATTTGAGCTCGTGCGGCGCATTCTGGAACAGAAGGGAGGTCAGGAATGTGTTCATGCAGACCGATTTGCCGGATCCGGTCGCTCCGGCAAGAAGAAGGTGCGGCATGCTGTCCAGTTCGGCGACTACCGCGTCTCCCGACACGTCGCGTCCGAGAGGAAGCGTCAGCGAGGATTCGCTTTGGACGAATTGCGGACTTTCGAGAATCTCCCGTTGATGTACTATTGTGCGCCTCGTATTCGGCATCTCAATTCCCACCAGTGACTTGCCGGGTATCGGCGCTTCGATGCGCAGGCTCGGGGCGGCTAGCGCGAGCGCCAGATCGTCTTTCAGCGCGCCGATTTTACTGAGTTTCACGCCCTCCGACGGTTGTAATGTGAACTGCGTCACAGTCGGTCCCGGACGGGCGTCTTTGATTGTCACTTCTATTTCAAATTCCAGCAGCTTTTCCTCTATCAGTCTGGCTTGCCGTTTGAGTTCCTCGTCATCCACAAGCAGCTGGCTGTGTCCCTTATCCAGCAGATCGTACGACGGGAAAGTCCACTCTTCGTACCGGGTGTCCTTCATTTCGAGGACGTCATCCATTTTTTTTGCCTTCGATGCTCTTTTGATTGTTTCCTGCGCGACGTCTTTAACCAGGTTCTGGGCGAACACGGGCCGGACGATGTTGAGTTCCGGCGCGTCTTCGTCGCGCTCCACCAGGTCCTCCGTTTCATCCGTATTTTCTTCATTATCAGCGTCTTCATCATCGTCCTTGTCCTCGACTTCCTCTTTGACGGAAACCGTATGCTGGCGCTTCTTTTCTTTCATCGCTATGCCACCACGCAGTCTCGCCGCCGCCGCATGGACAATCGGCTCGAAACTTATAAGCAATCCGATCAGGAACACACTTCCGAGTACTACGTACCCCACCGCGCGGCTGAAGAAAAGCAGGAACGGCAGGCTCATCATAAATCCGATTGCTCCGGCGAGCTCTTCTCTCAAAGGGCCGATTTCTTCGAGAGGGGCGCGGATGTGCATCAGACCAAGAAATGCCAGCGCGCAAAGCACGAGCCCCAGCGAGCGTTTGGTTTCCATCCTGCCGCTCGAAAATACGGCGTGAAACGCGCCTGAAAGTATCAGGAACGCCGGGAAAATGAGGCCGTAGCCGCCGAAAAAGAAAGTCAGGAACGCGCGAAGGGCGTCTCCGGCCAGCCCGGCCTTCTGCTGCAGAACGAGAATCAGAAGCACGCCTGCGCCTATCTGAATGATGCCGCTGATGGCGCTGCGTGTTCCTGGCTTCAGCGAGAGACGATTGTCTTTTTTAACTTTGCGCCTGGCTTTGCGGCGGGCTTTTGGCATCGAATGCCATTGTAGCCCAATGTGAGTGTTTCCGTAATGGCTTAATTTTGCCCGCATGCTTCCGGTATCCTGTCAATATGAAGGCGGCCATTCTCGGCTCAACGGGCTACATCGGAGCACAATTTTCCCATCTATATCCTGGCTCCATCAAGCCGAAAATTGACATCGCGGACCGCCGCGCTGTCATCGGATTTTTGGATTCTGACAAGCCGGATGTTGTCATTAACTGCGCCGGGAAAACCGGCCGGCCAAATGTTGACTGGTGCGAGACGCACAAGATGGAGACGCTTCGCGCCAACGTCACGGGGCCGCTTATTCTCCTTGAAGAGTGCCTTGTGCGGAATATTTATCTCGTGCACATGAGTTCGGGGTGTATTTACGAAGGAGGCAAAGGAGGCATAGGATCTACGGAAGATGATCCGCCAAACTTTTTCGGAAGTTTCTATGCGCGGACAAAAATTTGGAGCGACCAGGCGATGAGGGATTTTCCGGTTTTGAATTTGAGAATCCGCATGCCGTTCGACCGGTCGCGGTCGGAGAGAAATCTGATTATGAAGCTCGTGAAGTACCCAAAAGTTCTGGACGCCGAAAATTCCATCACGTACCTGCCGGATTTCTTCGCAGTCGCAGCGCAGCTCATCCATAAGAGGAAAACCGGCACCTACAACGTAGTGAACCCCGGCGTAATCTCGCCGTACCGGATCATGCGGCTGTATGCGGAAATCGTGGATCAGGCGCACCACTGCGAGCGTCTCACGCTCGATTCGCTCCCCACGGTCGTGCGGGCGGGCAGGAGCAATTGCGTCCTCTCCACCGCGAAGCTTATTGGGGAGGGGGTGGCGCTGCGTCCAGTGGAAGAGGCGGTGCGCGAGGCGCTTAACGCGCTGCGAAACAGCTGATGATTTATTATTCATAAGTGCTTGCACGCTCGTTAGCTCCCTTGTTTTTCGGCTTGCAGAAGCGTACTCTCCAGAACTTATCATGCTTCTATTCTCTACGATCCTGGCCCGGTGCAAACGGCACAAGAAGAAAGCGACCGCCGGAGTCGTTCTATTAGTCCTTGCCGGATTTGGCTTTGCCCGCGCAATGCGGCCGGAGCAACCCGAATATGTCACGGCGCAAGCAAAGCGCGGCGATCTGAGGCAGACCGTAGAGGCTGTTGGGACTGTGATTTCGGAACGCGATCTGGAATTGCGTTTCGCCGTATCCGGCATTATCCGGCAGGTCTTTGTCCGCGAGGGCGACCGCGTGTCCGCTGGCCAGCGGCTCGCGCAACTTAAGGCGCAGGGTCTGGAAGCCGGTATTGCATCACAATCGGCCGCTTTGCAATCGGCGCAGGCGGAGCTTCGCGCGTTGGAGGAAGGGACACGGCCGGAGGACATTGCCATTGCGGAAGCGGACTTGCAGAACAAGCGCGCCGCTCTGCTGTCGGCGCGGCAGGCGCTTTTGTCGGCCGAGGAGAATATCCGGCAATCAGAAACTCAATTGGAGGTTCTGCGTCAGGAAGCCGGTGTGGTGCTCTCGGGGCATGTCGCGACGTCAGTCAGCGCAATCAACGAGCAGCTCACTTCAGCGGAAAATGCGCTTGCCACCGTATCTGACGTTATAAGCCGGACGGACGTAGGCGACGCGTTCGCCAGAAACGATCCTGATATTTTGAGAATGATTGACATTCGCAGACAGTACGCTTCCGATGCGATTGCCTCCGCGCGCCGGGCCGCGGCAGCAGCGGGGGATTATCAGGATACAGCCGGAGCTCTCATTTCGGCCGGAACCGCCGCGGAATCCGCAGGGGCAGTCATTGATTCGCTGTTCGCGCTGATCTCGTCGCTGCATGAAACTCAATACATTGATTCCACGGTGCGGGAGGGCATAAAGACGTCAATCGCGTCCAATCGCAGCAAGATTCAGGATGCCGCTGCAGCGCTTTCCTCGGAGCTGGCGTCATTGCAGAACGCCTTCGCCGGATTTGAAAGCAAGATTTCCGCTCAGAGCACCGCTGTCATTTCGCAGCAGGGCGTTCGAGACAAGGCTGAGACCGATATTATGACTTACGAAGCCGCAGTCCGCTCAGGAGACGCGCAATTGCGGCTCAAAAAAGCTGGCGCGCGCCAGACAGACATTGACGCAGCCCGCGCAAGGGTACGCCAGTCTTCCGCCAATCTTGCGCGGTCCAGGGCGGATTACGCCGACACGATCCTTACTGCGCCTGTCAGCGGGGCGATCACGCACGTTAATGTCCGCATCGGCGAATCCACTCCCTCCGGCGCGGCAATCACGCTGCTTGGAGAATCGCCGTATCGCGTGGAAATGTTCGTTTCGGAAATAGATATACCGAAAGTCCAACTTGCCCAGTCCGGCAGCATCGAACTCGATGCGTTCCGCGATGCAGTCTTCCAACTGCGCGCCGGAGACATCGCCTCAGCTGCGACGGATAAGGAGGGAGTTTCCAAGTATCGCGTTCGCCTGGACTTTGTGCATCCCGCCGGAGATGTAAAAATCGGAATGACGGGGGACGCGGAAATAATCACAGGCACGCGGGCGGATGTGATTTCGATTCCTTCGCGGGCCGTCCTGGAACCTGCGTCCGGATCAGGCGGCAGGATCGTCCGCATTCTCACGGATGATGGCGAGGTTGAGGATCGTGCCGTCATTACCGGCATGGAGGGGGAGGGCGGGGAAATTGAAATCGTGTCTGGAGTGCGACAAGGGGAGACAGTCATTGTTTTGATCAAGCAATAATTCCAGTTTGTGACAGTCGTGATTAACTATATTTCGCCAACTTTATGGATTCCAGGAAACAGCCGCTGATTGCAACAAAGGGTCTCTGCAAGTCGTATTTCAACGACGGCGTCGAAACTTCTGTGTTGCACGATATAAACATGCAGATCAATGCCGGAGAATTTGTCGCGATCATGGGTCCATCAGGATCCGGCAAATCCACTCTGATGCACATCCTGGGCTTCCTCGACACCCAGACGTCCGGTGCGTATCTGTTCAGGGGAAAGGAAACCGGCGGACTTCGCGACGACGCCCTTGCGCGCATCCGCGTCACGCGTGTCAGTTTCGTCTTCCAGGCGTTCAATCTACTACCGCGCACGACGGTTTTGGACAATGTGCTGCTTCCGCTCCTGTATCATCCGCTCATAAAAGTAAGCGAACGCGAGCCGCTGGCTCTTGCGGCAATTCATGTCGTGGGTCTGACCGATCGGAAAGACTATTACGGCAGCCAGCTCTCCGGTGGGCAGAAGCAGCGTGTAGCGATCGCGCGCGCTCTTGTGACGAATCCAGACGTGGTATTCGCCGACGAACCAACCGGCAATCTGGATTCCGCATCCGGCGCCGTGGTCATGGAAACGCTCAGGAATCTCCACTCCGCGGGGCGCACGATCATCCTGGTCACTCACGAGCACGACATCGCACAGTTTGCGCAGAGGATTATACATATCAAAGACGGGCGCATCGCATCCGACGTTCAGCGTCGTCCGTAATGCTTAATTCTTAATTCACCATTCGTGCTCTTCTCCGATACGTTATCCATCGCCCGGCGCGGCATCGGCGCAAACTTCCTGCGATCGCTGCTCACTATGCTTGGGATCATAATCGGCGTCGGCTCGGTCGTGCTGATGACTTCAATCGGGGCAAGCGTCGAACAGCTGATTTTGAGCCAGGTATCCACTCTCGGCGCGCGCAGCATGATCGTGATTCCTGGGCGCGAGCACGGCCCGCCGGTATCCGACAGTCTCACTCTTAATGATGCGGAGGAACTGAAGCGCCTGAGCACAGTCGAAACCGTTGCGCCGGTTATCATGCTTACGGGGACCGTGCGGTATGGCAGAGAGGAGCGGTCTCCAGAAACGCTCGGTATCACTGCGGATTTTTTCCAAAACCAGAGCATTTCCGCAGCGCATGGACGACTGCTTGACCGTCTCGATGAGAACGGAGCGCGTTTCGTCGCGGTAATCGGCCCGGATACCGCAGAGGATCTTTTCGGCAACGAGGATCCGCTGGGCAGACGAATCCAGGTACTTGATCACAGCTTCACGGTTGTAGGAGTGCTGGAGCCGGTTGGAACTCAATTTTTCCAGTCCATAGACGATCGGGTTTACATTCCGCTCGCGGTCGCGGAGATCCTGACGGGACGACGGCACGCAAATTTCGTCACGCTGCAGGCGACGGAGAACACGGATCTCGCCAAGCTGGACATCGAAACTCTTCTCCGCCAGCGTCACCGGATTGACAATCCCGGCGACGAGCCCGACAAGAACGACGATTTCGTAGTACGTTCAGCGCAGCAGGCCACAGACATTCTGGGTACAGTGTCTCTCGCTCTGACCGCGCTCCTGACCGCCATCGCCGCAATTTCGCTGGTGGTCGGGGGAGTCGGGATCATGAATATCATGCTTGTCGCGGTTACGGAGCGCACACGCGAGATAGGCCTCCGTAAAGCCGTCGGGGCCCGCAAGCGTGATATATTGCTGCAATTCCTGATCGAAGCGGTGCTGCTGACCACGGCCGGCGGCGTAATCGGCGTAGTTGGGGGGCTGCTGACTGCCGCAATCGGCGCGGTGATCGCATCGCGGTTTCTTGCGGCGTACCAGTTCGCATTTTCCGTCCCCGCGATCCTGCTTGCTCTTGCCGTCGCGGTCGGCGTCGGTCTTCTGTTCGGTCTGTATCCCGCCAAAAAGGCCTCCGAGCTGAGCCCCATGGAAGCTCTTCGGTACGAATAAATTGCGGCGCCTGGTTTCTATTCATAGTTTATGGTGGGCCGGGCTGGACTCGAACCAGCGAAGGCGTAAGCCACCTGATTTACAGTCAGGCCCGTTTGACCGCTTCGGTACCGACCCACGTTATAAAGCTGGCTTCTGAAAGAGCATTGCACGGCTGACTGATATTATGTGAAATTCCTATATTATTCAATGCGTTGATAATAGGATGGATTCGTCTCGTGCCTTTCTACCTCGACCATAACGGCATTTCTTCAAACTTTGTCGTGCAGTATGGTGTCATTTCACGAGGAGTCGTCCGGCATCATTCTCGTCGAAAATATCCAAGTAGAGCTTATCAAATACCTCATCGGGACCACACGCCTCTGGCTGCTTGGAAACGTCAGCCACAATAAGGTCAGTTGAAGCAAATGTGTTCCTTTGACAGACCTACTTGCGTGAGTGCCTTCCAAAACATAGGGAACGAGTTCTTATCGACGGCGGCGGACACTTGATTTCCTGAACGAGTGACGATGCAACCAGCCGTCATCATTATATGAGCCATGATTGCTCGGGCATCCATGTTCTCGGGTACGTTCACTGTGACGCTTCGTGAGTTTTCTGGCATGTCTGGCATCGGGACCGCCTCCACGGATGTTGCTAGCTGCCGTTGAAAATCTGCCGCCCGTTCGAATGAAGCAAATACCAACTCTGCCGCTCTGCGAGGATTTTTGACTACCAACTCTGGCAGTGGCCTGTCAGTTGTTCCACGCGCAACCATAACGGTTTCTGAATCTGAAAACACGACCTCCATTTCGCCATCGGGTTTTTGAGTCACTTCGTGGCGTTGGTCTATATACGGCTGTAGCGATGCCCTGAGGTTTCGCTTGTCTTCTTTGTTCTTGGGATATGTATGACCTTCCCAATCGCTGAACAATTCAATCGCTCTGCTAACGACAGCTTCCACGATTTTCGTTCGTACCTGCTGATGCACGTCGCCTCCCTGAGGATGTTCATTCCTTCTCCTTTGCATGGCATAGTGTGTTTCCTGTTCAACCCATTGGCGATAGGCTTGTCCGTCATAACTCCGGTATGACTCCGCAGCATTCGCGGGGTCACAGCACCATTCGGTGTAGAGCCGCCATGCAATGTTGTCCACAAACTTGCGAGGGTCCATGTCCGCAATTTTCGCGGGACTCTGTGAATATTTTTCTTCCAATAGCTTGCTGTCTGCTTCGGGAATACCTTTATTCATCTGTCAGGTGGGAATGTGAAGTAGTAAGAGATTTTAGCGGTATTACCTTCTATTGCAATTCTGGAGTGGAATGTAAGTATCTTGGTTAAATCAGCAGAAGATCACCTTGCCTCCCATCCTGCTTTAACCGCCGGCCCGAGTCCGCCGTTGTATAGTTGCGGCCGGTACTCGACGTCCATTTTGCCGATGTTCATAGCGAAGGTGACGACCGGCTTGCCCTGCCCGGCCGTGCCGTCCACCTGAAAGGACGTGAGTATTACGTCGGTCAGCGTCCACCTGAGGTAATCCTGTCTGAGCGGATTGCGGGCCACGAGCGTCGCTTTAGCGATTCTTTCCCTCACGGCGGCCTTGCGCATGAGGAGAGGAGAGGACTTGTCGAGCGCCATCGTTATCTGGAAATCCCTGGTTTGCACTCTGGAGGAACTATCCGTCGTCCTGGACTCGCCCCACGCGAACGAGCGCACCGCCAGATCGCCCGAGTGGCCTGTTTCCGTTGCCTCTCCCGCGACGCCGTCCACGCTGAGAAAAAAATGGTCTCCCGGCGCGGTTTTTGGAGCAGTCTGCGCGGAAGCCGGGGTCCAAGAATGCTCTCCCGCGACAGACGCCAGAAAAACTACCATCAGCATGGATAGCAGGATCGCGGCGGACATCAAACTGCGGATACGCGGCACATAGTGGACTCTACTGCGCTGTGTGCGGATGGTCAATGATGGACGGTCAGCGACATTTGTTGCTCATCACGACGTCTGCCGAAAATATTTGCGGGTTGCTCCCCACATCACTGCGATGCTCATAAAGCACACTGCCCAGAGTCCGGGGCCGGTATTGGGCTGTTCCATGGTCGCCGGAGTTTCCGGCGCACTAACGTCTTGTGACACAATGTTCGAGTATGGCGCGTCATGCGGCGCGAATACGTCCAGAGTAGCCGGCGAGCCGTCTTTTTTTTCGGAATCGTCATCCATCGGCGCCACCGGATGTTCCTGAAAAATTGCGGACTGGGCCGCGGACGACGAGATTTTGGAGAGTCTGGACGGCTTGGAAGCCGCAGACGTCTTTTTTCCGGCGCGCCCTTCTCCCGACGGAAGATTGACGCCGTCTGTGTTGCCAAAAGGCGCTCTGCGCGATCGCGACGACGATGACGACGAATTAACAGCTCCGGAAGCTTTTACTATTACAGCGCCTAGAAGCGTCTGATCGGTTGTAGAAGCAATGTCGTGCTGGCGGTCAGGTTCGCGCGATCCGACCGTGAACGTTGCCGTGTCCCCCGGGAAGATGGCAGGAGTGTTCAAATAGGCTCCGCTGCCGTCCCGCAGAGTCTGCGACGTTATGATGTGAGGGATGAATTGATCGTTGATCCATATAATCTGCTGTCCTGGCTTGACCGTTACGATCGTCGGCTGAAAGCCGGCTGAGCCGATGTGAATCTCGATTGGATGAAGGTCTTGGACGGACTCGGAAGACGAAGACGCGCCGCCGCCCTGGTTTCCTATTTGCGCGGTTAGCGCCTGCCATCCGCCGGCGACGGTTATGCTGACGACTGTGAATATAGATATTCCCACGATGGCTGCCGGAAGCCGAGACGCCGGTTTAATGGAGATGCGGGACCCTCTGCGCTCCTGCGAAGCAGGGCATGTTTCTGCCTTCAAGCGCCCGCCGGAGGCAAATTGCGGCGATTGATCGTCGTCGCTTGTGGATTGCCAGTGAGGATGCATGTCGGTCATGTTTGAAGTTTTCTGGCGGCGGTCACCTGGCGCCTGCATGCGAAAAGCGCGCCGATTGCCGCGGAACCCAAAAGCAGAAGAGTCAAACCGGACGGCGCGCCGGACTTACCCGGCACCTCCGGTGTTTTTTCGGGATTCTCTTGCATACGGCCGACTGGATTTTGCGGAGCGCTTGCTCCCGGCGAGACTTCTGCGATCAAATCGAGCGAGCCCGTTATAGGCGCAGACGAAGTTTGCGGATTGCCGATTTCAACAGATTCCTCGGGGCTGAAGGCAGTCTCCTGATTCTCGTCACTTACTCCGCGCACCGCCACATAATAAGTCTTGTCCTTAGGAAGGTCCCTGATTACGGCGCCGCGCGAGGCGACGGAAACGCCGCGGCGATTCAAATACCGGCCGCGCAGCGTCCCATAGTAAACGTTGTAGCCTTGTAATTTCGGGTGACTGAGCGCGTCCCATGTTACGTAAAGAATGTCGTCTTTGGTGCTGACGCGGATGTTCTGCATTTGGACGATTCCGAACGTCGTCGAATCTGCGGCGGAGTCGGCTGGAGGCATTGCTGAGGATTTAGACGAAGAATGAGCCGATGATGCATTGGAAGAAGAGATTGTTGAGCTGTCGTAAGCGGAGGATGCGCTCTTAGTCTCAAATGACGACGCAAATTGCACCATGAGAGTTCCGAGCGGCGTAGAAAGGAGGTTCTGTTCTGCGGCAATCGCCGTGGTGACGAAAGTGTGGCCCTCAGTGCCGGCGCGCTGGTCATAAAAGCTGAGCGGCGTGGACGATGCGTTCGATCCGTTTTTCACGATGAACACCACGCGCGCCACCGGCACGATGGCGTCCGACGGTTCGTTTCCGGCGTTTGCGCTGGCGGCGATCTTCGCGTATCCGGAGAGCGGAGAAAAATCCGACTGCCCCGGCACGACGGCGGGGAAGGCATTGGAAATTGACAGCACTGTTCCTTCAAGCAGTTCGGAATCGTACGATATCCATATTCGTAGTTTTCCGATTTTCTCCCGCGTTGGGTTAACCAGCGCTATATCGAGATCAAGCGAATCTCCTGGTGCAAGCGGCGCAGTCCGCAGCGTTGATGGATCTTCGACGTCAAACGAAGAACATAAAGTCTGATCTGTTTTCTCGCAATGCGGCCTGAAGACGAGCGCTGGCACATCGGATTGCGCGTAAATCTGGATGGGCCAGACAAACGAAAGCATGAAAATAATCGCCAGGGCGGAGAGATGCCGTCTCTGGGCACGGGTGCGCATGGTCGCTTTATTGAAGTGATAGAAGCCTTAGAATGCTGTTTAGATCGTCACTGGTCAGCCGTCCGTCGTCATCCATGTCTCCGCGAAGAATTTCAACCTCCGACGGCGTGTTTAGTGCCTCTATTGCCCGGAAGACGATGTATGCGTCGGCGGCATCCAGCGCGCCGTTGCCATCGACATCGCCTTGCACGTGGCCGAATCCGCTCACGACTTCCTGGATAGCAGCTTCGCTCTTTGCGAACGGATGCACATCTCCGGCAGTTTCGATGCCGACGGCAAAGGCGCCGGCAGCGCAGAACACACCGAGCGCCAATGTGCGCAATGTGTGTCTTGTAAAGAATGTGCGTAATGATTTCATAAATCCGTTCATTATAGCTTGATTGGCTTTATCTTTCAATTAACGCGGATTTGACTGCATTTAGAGATATTGTTGTATATGCATGTATTATACTGCCGGATTTGCGCTATCAATGCATAATATCTTCCTGTTCACCGGTCTCAATCAATTCGCACTGCGCCGCGAAAAACTGCGATGGATACAAGAATTTGCCATCAAGCACGGGCAGGAGAATCTTCTGTCTCTTGACGGATCTGATGTTTCGCTGCAAACCATGCTTGATGGGGTGAGCGCAGCTCCATTCATTGCATCGAATCGGCTTATTGTGATCGTCGGTGTACCTAAATTAGCGAAGGAAGACATGCGCCGCGTGCTCGAAGCCGTTCATCCGGCATGCGTGCTGCTCTTCGCCGATCCTGCACCGGATAAACGGCTCGGCGGACTGAAAGAACTGCTCGCAATTGCGACTGTAAAGCAGTTTTCGCCGCTCACCGAAAGGCAATTGCGGGAATGGGTGTCTTCTTTCGCGCGCGAGTGCGGATCTTGCATTGATATGCCGGCCATAAAGCGCCTGCTTCTGATAGTCGGGCCGGAACAGGACATGCTGTCGCAGGAACTTCGCAAACTTGCGCTTGGGGCTGGGCGAGCAATTACAGCGGAGCACGTAGAACTTCTTGCTGTGCCATCCGGAGACCAGGAAATTTGGCAGCTTATGACGCTCCTCTCGCATGGCGATCTGCAGTCGTCGCTTAATTATGCGAACATTCTTTTGCGTTCCGGGGAGGACCCATATTCTCTGTGGAAAATTCTGCTCTGGATGGTTCGGTGCCTTGTCGGCGTTTCGTTATGTTTATCCGAAGGCGAGCGGAATCCGGCAAAGATCGCCTTGTCGGCCGACGTCAATGTTTCGACAGTAAAAACTCTTCTGCCTCTCGCGCAGAAAATTTCCACTTTGGCATTAAAGGGTCTTGTAGATTGGGCGGTGATTGCGGATTGTGAAATGAAAACCGGAGACATTCGCGCGACTGCGGAGTCGTCGCAGGAATTGCTGGCGCTTGTGGACGAGCTCATTATGCGATGCTGCGCTGTCCATGCCCAGAGCGCGGTGAAATGATCGCTTGCTGCGACAATCAGCCTTGTGGTTAGTGCCAACGCTTCTCGCACTTCGCTCTGATCTACTGCCCACCCTTCTCAATTTGCTTGAGAATGTCATCAGCCGTCCTGTCTTCATTCTTCTTATGCGTGGCTTCTTTGTCAGATCGTTCGCGTCTGCGCCTGGTGCGTTCTTCCTCAGTCTGTCGCACGACTTCAGCCTGGCCAAGCTTTTCGATTTCAGTCTGGTATTTCGCGTCAATCGCGGCCAGCTGCTTTCGCTCGTTTTCCAGAATATCGCGGAGATTCTGTATCTGTTCCGGAGTCATTATCGGCAGGATGTTGATCCAGTACTGCCGCTCTTCGTCGTTCATGCTCTCGCTGCCCTTGATCAGCGCGATTAGATCGGGATGTTTTTTTAATAGATCTTCAGGAATTTGCAATCCGCTCTGCGCCTGTTGTCCAGTCGGCGGAGAAGGCGTGGGATCGGCCATGCTGGAATAATACACGCTCACGCCACCGATACCACCTCGTACTCTATGGCGCCGGATGGCGAGCGGATTTCAACACGGTCGCCTTTAAGTTTGCCGAGGACGGCTTTTCCGATTGGAGATTCGTTGCTGATTTTGTGATCCAGCGGATCGGCTTCGGTCGAACCGACGATGGTGTATCGCTCCGGTTCGTCTCCGTCCGTGACGTTTTTGAGCATCACCGTGCAGCCGATCTCGACCTCCTTGTGCCTGGATTCTTTTTTGTCGGCGATGATCTTCGCGTTCTTTATTTTCAGTTCCAGCTCAATTACGCGCCCCTCAACGAAAGCTTGCTCGTTTTTTGCTTCTTCATACTCGGAGTTCTCGGAAAGATCTCCATACGAAATCGCTTCGCGCAGGCGCTGGGCGACCTCGGACCTGCGCACAGTCTTGAGATATTCAAGTTCATCCTTGAGCTTCTTTAAGCCTTCCTTGGTCACGAGAGTCTGGTCATCGTCGCCAGATGGCTGGCCCGAGCCGTTATCGCCGAGATCGGCATCGTCGTTGAGGATCGTGTCATCATCAGCCATAACATTGGAGAACCGGCTCAGTGTACGCATTTTTCAAGTGTATGCAATGCCACGTGCATGCTTTTCATCGCATTCCCAGCACTCCCGGCCAGCTTAGAATTGGCAGCGAAGCCACTTCTTCCGCCATCATCGCCTCCACCAGGCGCTTGGCGAGTTGCACGTTTGTGATCAGCGGTATGCCATGATCGGTGGCGAGACGCCGAATAAAGTAGCCGTCCGTCTGCTCCACTGCTCCGCTGCTTTTTGGGATGTTGATTACCAGGTCTACGCGACGCTGCTCAATGTACTCGCGTATATTAGGGCTTCTGGGCTCGGAAACCTTGTGCAGCAGTCCCGACGGCAGGTCGCGCGACGTAAGGAATGCGTGAGTGCGTTCCGTCGCGAAGAACGAGAAGCCCTTGCGATGCAGCTGTTGTATGGAATGCAGCAGTTCAATCTTGTCCTCCAGGCGACCGACGGTGATCAAAATGTTCTTTTTCGGCGTCTTGAACCCGACGGCGATCAGTGCCAGCAGAAGCGCCTGCTCGGCGTTCCATCCGAAACAAGCGACCTCGCCTGTGCTTGCCATTTCCACGCCCAGGCGCGGATCGGCTCCTTTCAGACGGCTAAAGCTGAACTGAGCCGCTTTTACCGCCACGTGATCCAGGTCAATCGTCTGGTATCGCCTGTCCGACGAGGCGACTCCTAGCAACGCTTGTGTCGCGAGCGCCGCAAAGTTCTCGCCTGTGACCTTGCTTGCAAAAGGAAAGCTGCGGCTTGCGCGCAAATTGCACTCGATGACTTTCAGGTGATTGTGCGCAGCCAGTACCTGGATGTTGAACGGCCCGCTGATCCTCAGGCCAGAGGCTATCTGCTTGGCTATGACCTTCATCTGCCGGAGAGTCGCCACGTTCACTCTTTGCGGAGGCAGAACGATGGTGGCGTCCCCGGAATGCACGCCGGCGTTCTCTATGTGCTCCGAAATGGCGTACAGGAGCACCTTGCCGGCCTGCGCTACTCCGTCAAATTCGATTTCCTTCGCTCCCTGCTCAAATTTAGATATTACAACCGGAGCATCTCTGGATACAAGGGCGGCCTGCTCGATATAGGCTTCCAGGTCGTCGTTGCTGTGCACCACCGCCATCGCCGCACCGGAGAGGACGTAACTTGGCCGCACTATGACCGGATACCCGACGCTCTCAGCAAACGCGCGAGCCGACGTCATGTCGGCGAATTCTTTCCATGACGGCTGGTCTATTCCGAGGGTGTCAAGGAGGCTGCTGAATTTATGACGATCTTCCGACCGGTCAATGTCAGCGGAATCAGTTCCAAGAATATGAAGTCCCGCGCTGGCGAGCTTGGGCGCCAATGAGTTTGGTATCTGGCCTCCCATCGAGACCACGATGCCATCTGGCCGGACAATGTCGGCGATGTCGCGAACGCGTTCCTCGGTCAGCTGCTCGAAGAATAGGGCGTCGCTTTCGTCGTAATCGGTGCTAACCGTTTCGGGATTGCTGTTGACGGTGATTACGTCGTACCCGTGTTTCTGCAGTTCGTGCGCAGCCTGTACGCAGCACCAGTCGAACT
>JACPMB010000033.1 GCA_016186175.1 Candidatus Peregrinibacteria bacterium | reverse complement strand
TGGGCTTCGGTGCCGCCCGCTCCGCCACTGACGGACAGGTAACAGTTCTGGTGATCGAACTCGCCGCCGAGGTACAACTGTGGTTCGAGAGTGGACCAAACCCCTTCGACCCTATTGGTTTCTGACTGCAGGCTCGGAAGATCGCCCGGCCCTGCCGCTCCGAGGAGATCGATCATGTTTTGGACGTCCGAAAGGACACGCACAAGCGGTTCCCACAGTTTCTTCAGGCTGCGGAGTTCCAGGAAAAGGGCGTTTGCGGTTTTTTGATCATTCCAGAGGTTTGGCTCTCGTCCTTTTCGCTCGAGGTCGTCGATTCTCTTTGGATAGTTCCTTGCCTCAAAGAGAGTCCTTCCCCGCGGTGATGGCAGTCTGGAGTTCCCGAAGTTTCAGGAGCAGTTCTTCCATGGGAGGAAGGGGGAAGAGACCTCTGCATTTTACCGGATTTCTGTATGATGCGGAAGACCTATGTCTCATGTTGTTACACGTTTCGCTTTTCCACTCCTCGCTTTTGCCGCCGCGCTCTCTTTGGCCCTTTTCCTTTCCTGGTGGTTCTTCCTTCCCCGTCTGGCCGGCGTGCCGCTCCATGGAAAGATGATGTACGGATCTTCCCTTGTTCAGTTCTACGCGGATCTCCGTGATCGTACCGATGCTTTGGAAGATGCGCGGAATCAACTCGTTCTCCCCGGGCAGGACTCTCTTTCCCAATTTCTCCATCAACTTCGCCGTTCCGATGTGTCGCTCGTCTCCCTCTTTGCTGTTCTGGTGCGCAGTGCAGAGAAGGCCGTACCCGATCATCCCGACGCCGTTGTGTTCGAAGATTTTCAGTACGATGCGACCAACAAGACCCTTCAGGTGACCGGTGATGTTCGCAATGTTGGTCCGCGGAGTATGACGGTTCTCGCCGAGTTCATCGAGACACTCCGCAACATTCCCGTTGTTGGCGCCGTGGAACATCAGCGTTTCACGCGAGAGGAAGGTCCAAAGGGCGAGTTTCATTCCCCTTTTACTGTTCTCCTCCGTTTCCGTTCATCTTCTCCGTCCGTATGAGTGTGCCGTCTCTCCTCCGCCATCCAGTGACGCTCCATATGTTCGGGTGTTTGCTCCTTCTTTTTTCCGCTTTTCTCCTTGTGGAGCATGTCGCAGCGGTGCGGCAGTTTACGATGCTCACCTTTCCTCTGGCGGCGCAGATCCCGCCACTGGAGCGACGCTTGCGTGTT
>JACPMB010000031.1 GCA_016186175.1 Candidatus Peregrinibacteria bacterium | reverse complement strand
GAGGGATACCTCCTCACGGGACGCCACGGCTTCCTCTCCTGCTACGAAGCATTCATCCACATCATTGATTCCATGTTCAACCAGCATGCGAAGTGGCTCAAAGTCGCGCGCGGCATTCCCTGGCGCGCGCCTGTCGCGTCGCTGAACATCCTCCTCACTTCCCACGTCTGGCGCCAGGATCACAACGGGTTCAGCCATCAGGACCCGGGGTTCCTCGACCACGTCGTGAACAAGAAAGCGGATATCATCCGCGTGTACCTGCCGCCGGACGCAAATTCGCTGCTCTCGGTCACGGATCACTGCCTGCGCAGTCGCAACTACGTGAACGTGATCGTCGTGGGAAAGCAGAGCCAACCCCAGTGGCTCACCATGGATCAAGCAATCGGGCACTGCGCAGCAGGGGTAGGGGTTTGGGACTGGGCGAGCAGCGACGCCGGCGGATGTCCCGATATCGTCCTGGCCTGCGCCGGCGACGTGCCGACGCTCGAAACGCTCGCTGCGGTGAAAATATTGCGTGCCGCGCTTCCGGACCTAAAAATCCGTGTGATCAATGTCGTGGATCTCATGACGTTGCAACCGCAGGAAGAACACCCCCACGGACTCAGCGAGCAGGAATTCGCCAGACTCTTCACGACGGATAAACCCATCGTCTTCGCATTCCACGGCTACCCGTGGCTCCTTCACCGCCTGACCTACCGTCGGAAAAGCTCGCAACATATCCACGTGCGCGGGTACAAAGAAGAAGGCGCCACCACCACGCCGTTCGATATGGTCGTGCGCAACGATCTCGATCGCTTCCACCTCGTGCAAGATGTCGTGAACCGCCTCCCGCTCGACCGAAAGCGAGCCGCAACCATCAACGACCAGATGCGAGAAAAACTGGCTGCTCACGCGGCATATATCGCCAAGGATGGCGAGGATATGCCGGAAATACGGAATTGGCGATGGGAACAGTGAGCGATCCCTATACTCTGTGCTCTATGGATACACTTCTGCGGAAGAAAATCGCACAAGCGGCGAGCAATGAAATCACGGAATACAGCATTTATCGGAACGTGGCTGCGCGCACAAAGAATCCTCGGAATCGAGAAATTCTGGAACGCATCGCTCTGCAGGAGAAGAGACACCATGCATACTGGACGCAACTCCTCGGTAAGAAGGTGGAACCATCGCACGCAAAAGTATGGTTCTATTCGTTGCTGGGAACGCTCTTCGGATTGAGTTTCACCCGCTGTCGTCGGCCTCATCACCGGCATTGCCGCCGCACTCTCCATGTCCGCTGCGGAATACCTTTCCACCTGCGAAGAGGCGGGAAAGAACCCGCTCCATGCTGGAATCATGACAGGCATTTCCTACCTCGTGACCGTCGTACTGCTCATTATACCGTACTTCGTCATGGATAACGCATTGACCGCGCTGCTTGCGACGCTCGTCATCGCGGTGCTCATCATTTTCCTCTTCACGTTCTATATCTCTGTAGCGAAAGGAACGCCATTTAAGCGTCGATGTGTTGAAATGACTGCGATCAGTCTCGGGGTAGCGATACTCAACTTCGGCATCGGCTTCATCGTGAAGCAAACATTCGGCATTGGGGAGACATAGCAAGACTTCTTATAGGTGGCTGTGCCATGAAGCGTGTTTGTGAAGCAAACTCTGCTTCGTGGCAGCCCCACGGGGAGTCGAACCCCGGTTCACGGATTGAAAACCCGCTGTCCTAACCACTAGACGATGGGGCCGCTTAGCCCATATTACTCGTCATCATCCATGTGATGCACGCGCATTTGCGTATCCCATGCCTGGTAGAAGTTCTTCTCTTCCTGTTCTGAGGAAAAAACAGGGAGCTTTCCGAGGATGCGACGAACCTCACCTTGCAGCTCCCCAAGCTTCTCCAAAGGGAAATCCGGGCTGACGGGGCAGGAGAGAAATGCCTCTCCTCCCTCGTAGGGATAATACAATTCAGTGGCCATAG
>JACPMB010000029.1 GCA_016186175.1 Candidatus Peregrinibacteria bacterium | reverse complement strand
TTGAAGGAAAAGGTTGCTCCGGGAGGAATGAAAATATTGTTCAAGTGCTCTCGAACGGCCTTCTCGATATTTTTTTCGCGTCCCCAGGGCGAACCCGCATAGTTGGAACGACCGGAGGAGAGAAGAACAAGGTGCTTCTGCGCTTCCTCCTGCGGAAGATACATCCTTCCTTCCTCGTACTCCAGTGGAACGGACACAGCGGAAGAGTGTCCTTGGGACAGGGCACTCGCAAGGAGAAACGCCACGTTTGCCGCATCGTACGTCAAACCGTTCACAGGCACGACGCCATCCGTCGTTGCGCGAAGCACCTTACCATCCTCCGCAAACGTCAGTATCGATCCATGCACAGGGCGGACGACGCCGGGAATGCCGAAGGTCGTGAGATCCTCCTGCATGCGATGTATGTCGACGAAGAAGCGGGCTGTATTTCCCGTGAGATCAAAGGTGAGCCATAGTGGATGCTGTTGCAGCGAAACTGTCCAGGGTTCCGGAATGACAATCGAGGACGGAGCAGCATCAACTACAAATGGTACCGTCAGTAGTGTGGCGAAGAGTCGTTGGCGCTCCTGAAGCGCAGAGCGAAGGTTTGCGAGCGATGGTGATCTCCCGAAGTGACGATGGAGTCGCTCTTGCATTCGCTCGGCTTTCCGGTCGAGTGGATCTGCTTTAGAAGCTGCCATGTGCGCTCCGAACATCTGCGATGTGAAGGCCAAGATGGCAGGAGCTCTCTCCCCAAGCCAATCAAGGGAGAGCAATCCTACGAAGAGAACGGCTGCGAGACCTCTGAGGATGTGTGTGTGATTCCGTTGCATGGGTATGTTTTTGAGAGATGTATATGTCCTTTATTATTATACACTAAATATTGATCAAAAGCAAATACCTTGCCCCACTTCAGTGCGCTCCATGACACACTGGCAGGGAAACTACGCCACGATCAACCTCCGATGAAGGAAGAATGGGAAGAAAGCGGAGAGCCAACCGCCAACCGTGAGGAAGATATCGAAAGAAACGCCGGTTTTCGGGAGCGCCGTCAGAAGAGTGGAATGGACCGAAGCCACCCGCTCTGTAAGAGGAAGGACGCGAACTGCTTCTGGCCCCTCGAGGCTGAAAACAGCACGGAAATCCGTGCCATGGGGGAGGTTTTCCGGAAGACGGAGAGCAACGCGCCCGGTCCAGCTCTGCCCTGGAGGAAGATCGGGAATCTGCCAGAGAATGCGTCCCGAACGGATTTCTGTCCCCCCGGTCGAAAGTCGCGCAACCCGTGCGGTCTTCGGACTCAGGCGAGCGGAAACGGAGAGTCCGCTGAGGGTGTGCGGGAAGGGATTGCGCAGGAGAACACTGAGACGAAGCATCCCGCCGGGAACCACTTCCGTGGCGTCGGTTCGCACTTGGAATATACCACGAGGTGCCGCTTGCTCCTGCGCGCGGTACGGCGAAGAATCGGTATTCATTGCGACGAGTGTGCCCCCCAATGCGACGGGATTATTCTTTTGATGAGGAACGACGGGAGAAATGCCGGGAGCCCGAAGAATCGCGAGCGTCTCATCATTGGCACGCACGGGAC
>JACPMB010000028.1 GCA_016186175.1 Candidatus Peregrinibacteria bacterium | reverse complement strand
ACGCAGCACCAGTCGAACTCTACGGAAGAACCGATCGAGTAAGGACCTCCCCCCAAAACGATCACGCGCTTGAGACTGCCGACGGTGGATGGTGGAAAGTTTACGTCATTCTCTTCTCCGTGATACGTCATATACAGGTAATTCGTTCCGGCCGGGAATTCTCCGGCCAGAGTATCAATCTGTTTTACAACCGGAATTATGCCGCAGCCGAGACGTTTTCGGCGGACTGTTTCCGGGAGTTCTTCGATTATTGACGCTATTGATTTATCCGAAAATCCATGACGCTTGGCGTCCAGAAGCAGCTCTGCCGTAAATGCACCGGATTTGGATTGAAAAAGAGCTTTGGCAACTTTCGCGCATGACTGGATGCGTTCCAGAAACCACCGGTCTATTCCTGTCGCTATGGCAACTTCCTGCGGAGTCCATGATCCTTCGAGCGCGCTGGCTATAGCGAACAGTCTTCGCGGCGTCGGACGCCTGATTTCCCTGTTCAAATCACTGAATTCAAAAGGCACCGGATACAATCCGTCCGCTGCGATATTGAGCATACGTACTGCTTTCTGCAGGGCCTCCTCGAACGTCCGCCCAATAGCCATAACCTCTCCGACCGACTTCATCTCGCTCGTTACATTATCGCTGACGAAGCGGAATTTCTGAAGGTCCCATCTTGGCATTTTTACCGCGACGTAATCCAGAGAAGGTTCAAAATCGGCGCATGTAACTTTAGTGATCGCATTGCGCAATTCCGGCAGCGAGTAACCGAGTGCCAGCTTCGCCGCGACGAACGCGAGCGGATATCCGGTCGCTTTGGACGCCAGCGCCGAGCTGCGACTTAGGCGGGCGTTGACCTCGATGACGCGGTGCTTCCTGGACCGCGGATCGAGCGCGAATTGGATGTTGCATTCACCGACGATGCCAAAGTGCCGTATTACTTTGAGTGATATCGAGCGCAACATCTGATATTCTGTGTTATCGAGCGTCTGACTCGGAGCGATCACGATGGATTCGCCGGTGTGTATTCCGAGCGGGTCCACGTTTTCCATGTTGCAAACCGTGATGCAATTATCCGCGCGGTCACGCACGACTTCGTATTCGATTTCCTTCCATCCGGTCAGATCTTCCTCAACGAGCGCCTGATTCGATTCCACAAACGCCACTTTCGCAATTTCGCGCAACTCAGCTTCATTCATCGCTCGGCCGCTTCCTTTCCCGCCCAGTGCAAAAGCGGTCCGAATTATCACCGGATAGCCGATCTCCTGCGCCGCCGCGACGGCGGCCGCGACCGACGAACACGCAACAGACCGCGGTACGGCGACGCCAATGGCGCGGAGTTCGGAGCTAAAAAGCGCGCGGTCCTCGGTCTTCCGGATGCTTTCGACAGGCGTGCCAAGCACGGTTAGTCCGTGCTTTTTGAGTACGCCGCCGTCATCCAGCGCGACGCCGCAATTCAGCGCAGTTTGCCCTCCGAAGCCGAGAGCGATCGCGTCCGGATGTTCCTGGCATATCACTTTTTCGACGAATTCCGGAGTGACCGGTAAAAAGTACACCGCGTCGGCCAGCCCCCAGCTCGTCTGATTCGTCGCGATGTTGGGATTTATAAGGACGACGCGCTTGCCTTCCTCTTTGAACGCTTTGATCGCCTGGCTGCCAGAATAGTCGAATTCCCCGGCTTCGCCGATCTTAAGCGCGCCGGAACCCAGCAGGAGGATTACATTGATGTTGTCCGACGATTCGACTCCCGGCAAATTCAAAAAATCATCACCCTTGCCCTGCGCGGGCTCCGGAGACCATTGAGCCTTCTGAGCGATCATGTCGCGCGAAGAGTAATGCAGCGAAAACGATAGAGCAAGCGGGCTTACTTCCATGAACGGATCCATTGATGCAATCGGGCTAAGCGCGCTTCACCTGTGCCCGTTTCTTTGCCTGAGATGCTGTTCCAGTTGCCTGGCTGCCGGATGCGTGCCGCTCACTTCCAGGACAAGCGCGCCAAGAACTATCAGGATGCCGCCGGCCGCGTGATACCACGCAATCGGCTCGCCAAGCATCCACCACGCGAAAGTAATGGATATTATTACGGTAAGATTGTTTAAGAGCGACACGACAGTCACCGGCAGCCTGTCGAGCGCTTCGTAGAAACTGAATATGTTGAGGAAGCGGGATATGAAGCCGAAGCCGAGAAGAACCGGCAGCAACGCGGCGGGAAACGCGCGAATTTCTTCGATAAGCGGATGACGGGTGAATGGGGAAATAAGAAAGAAGCATGTGATAGCGACCGCAGCACGTACAAACAGCACGATCTGGGGCTCGATATGATGCAGATATTTGCGGAAGATCGTGCTTCCTACTGCGAATGACAGGCCGGAGAGCACCAAAAGAATATCGCCGACGCGAAAATTCAGGCCTTCCATAAACCCGCGCAATGCAATGATCAGAACACCGGCGATCATCGTGCATACGGAAAGCGCATGCTCGCGACGGAACGGTTCGCGCAGAATGACAACCGCCAGTACAATCAGGAAAATCATCTCAGTGTTGCCGAACAGAGAGGCGTTGACAGCGGTGCTCATGTTCAAACCTGGAAATAGCAACAGCGGCGCAATGGTGCCGTTTGTAAGTCCGATGCAGATCAGCGGCAGCACGTACTTTTTCTTGACCCGCAGCACGCTTCGAATCACCGGCATGAATCCGTATGAAAAGCTCACGAAAAAGCCAGTAAGAAGTTCGCTCACGAAAAAGAGTGTCAGAGGCGAAATCGCTCCTGTTAATATTTTGGCAAACGTGTTGTACGTGGAAGCGGCGAGGATGCATATCGTTAGGGCAATCCACCCTATGGATCGCGACGAAATTTTGCCCTGCTGGCCTGCTATATAAGGCCATCTGCGAAGAAATGCCGTGTGCAACATTTTTACTATTTTACCATAAAATGGTACTATGTGCAACATTTCGACGGTCCGATCATTCTCGGGCTAGAATCCAGTTACATGAGCAGTAGTCGTTCCATGCTGTGGTCAGTCGTCATTTTGATCGCCGTCCCTGTTGTTGTGTATCTGCCTTCGGTGCTGCACAACGGATTTGTTTCCATTGATGACGGCCTGCTGATCACCGGCAATCCGGCGATTCAATCGTTGTCGTCGCGCACTATTGTGCGCATCTTCACATCGTACGATCCCGAGCTGTACATCCCTCTCACGCTGCTGACGTACCAGATCGAGTGGTTGCTGGCGGGCGCACAGCCGATCCTGTTCCATTTTGTGAATCTCATGCTTCACATTGGCAGTGGCGTTTTTCTTTTTTTTCTGTTCAGGAAAATATTCGGCGTGACGCTGATTTCATTCTTCGGCGCTTTGATTTTCACGCTGCATCCGATCCACACCGAGGCTGTCGCATGGGCGGCGGCGCGCAAGGATGTGCTTTCCGCGTTTTTCTTTTTCGGATCCCTTGTCTTTTACGAGTATGGGCGCCAGAAAACAAAAGAAGGCGCTTCGAGATGGAGTCTTATATTCTTCATTCTCGCTCTTCTCGCAAAAGTTACGGCGTCGTTCCTGCCGTTTATTCTTCTTCTTATTGATCGCAGGAGAGGAGAGCGCATTGACGCGAAGAATCTTCGCGGGAAGCTTCCGTACTTCGCGCTGGGCGCGACATTCGTTGCAATCGCCCTGTTTGGCAAAGCTCAGGGGATCAGCTCTCTTGGCCTGTGGAAAACAGCGCTGCTGTCATCCAAGGCGACGATTTTCTATCTTCAGAAGCTGCTGTGGCCCGCGCGCCTTTCCGTGATATATGGGCAGCAAACCCCGGTCGGGCTGAATTACGCGGAATTCTGGCTTCCTGCGATTATGTCGGCGTCGCTCATTGCTGTCATTGCGCTGCTCTGGCGCAGGCGCTTTCGGAATCTCTCCTTCGGACTTTCGTTATTCGCGATCGCGCTGCTTCCGAACTTCGCCAACTTCTGGAAGAACAATTTCCTGTTTTTCGCGTCCGACCGGTACGCTTATATTCCCTCGGTCGGCGTGATCGCGATTGTCTGTGCCGCGTGTCTGTGGCTGCTGCGCAGGAATCCGGGCGTGCGGATTCCCATAATCGTCGGCATGGGAACATTGTGCGCGACATTCGCCTTTTTATCTTTTAAGCAGGCGCGCGTGTGGCGGACGGACTTCTCGCTTTATCAGAATGTCCTTCGGTGGTATCCCGAATCGGCGCAGGCGGCCAATAATCTCGGCGACGCTTACGTTAAAGCGGGAATGCCGGAGGAAGCTCTAAAATTGTTCGCACGCGCCGTGGAGAGCGATCATGCGTACATCCAGGCGATGGTCAACGCCGGCAGCGTCGAGCGAGAGCTGGGAAATTTCGATGCGGCGCGCGGATGGTACGAACGCGCGATTGGCAGTATTTCGTCCGATCCGCGTCCGGAAGATCTCTCTTCCAGGTATCTGCTCGGAGAATTACTGGTGAAGATTGGCAGTACGGAAGAAGGACTCTCGCAATTCCGCCAGGCGGCGGAGACGCTCCCATACGCGGCAGAGCCTTATTACAACCTGGCCGTAACCCTACACGCGCTCAATCGTGGCGCCGAATCAATTCCGATTTTCGAGAAGGCGATAGCGCTCGATCCTGATCACATCGCATCGCGTTACCACTTGGCCGGCCTGTATGCGGAAAGAGGAAGACTGAGTGAGGCGATAATCCAGCTTGAGGCGGTGATGCGGATTGATCCCGGATACGAGAAGGCCGCGGAGCACCTGGCGAATATGCGGAGATTGCTTAAGAAGTAATGGCATTTCGACTCCGACTGCGACTCGCTCACTGTCATTCGCCTCGCGCCTCATAGAAAGTGGCCCGAGCCGCGAAGCGGCGAGGACCATGAGCGAGCGCCGAATTGCGCAGCAATGAGGCGCGAGTCGAATGGTGCCGCCGGCTGGAATCGAACCAGCATGCCCCTGTAAGAGGGCAGGGGATTTTAAGTCCCCCGTGTCTACCATTTCACCACAGCGGCTATTTCGGACTCGGGCCCGTGAAATGCAAGGAACAACAACGTGAAGTATACATCTCAAAATTTCATCAGGTTTTTCCTATTCCCGACTACGATCCCGTTCCCGAGTCCGCTCATACCAAACTGCAATCAAAAAACTATCAATAGCGGCGAAGCATCTGGCTTTTTATAGAGCAAAAACAGAGATTCATGTGCACAGATTAGTAGCATTTCAAATGCGAAGCCGTATCAGATCGGCAGCGCCTCCAATTTCGTCTGCGGCGCCGCGTCCTTGCGTGCCCGCTCGCCTATTTTAAGCGTCTGCCCCGACAGCGGATCAATTTCCGCCGCCTGGACTATCAGTCGACGCAGGGTTGTTCCCACCGGAGTACAGGTCATCAAAGTCGAGATGCGCTTGTTTTCCGGCTGGTTGAGCACGGTTACATCGCTCGGAAGCACTTCCTTTGCTTCAGTGACGATGTAACGGTGCCGGTCTCCTTTGTAATAAACCCAATATTCGTCGCCGGGTTTTAATTCCGACAGGCGGGCGAAGACTGTCTTGAACTTGCCCGGCGCCCATGGGTAATACGAGCTGTGTCCGGTTACGAAAAAGTTTCCCGCCTGGCCCGGCCTTGCCGTTCCCGGATAATGGACTACGCCGCCCACGAGCGCGTTCTGAATGTCGGTCTCTACTTGAGTCCAGTTTTGCTGCAACAGCGATTCCATAGGCGGCGTAACGAGTGGCACGTTCAGATTAAGCTTTGGAATCAGGAGGCGGTTATCCGGCGGCCCGACGGACGGCAGAAAGCTCAAAAGCTCTCCGCGCTCGCGGGCGTCCTGCGACTGCATTGCGGACGCACGAAGCGTTTCCACGATTGCGTCGTCCGCCTTGTCCTCCGGCGCGTTTATAGCCGGGCTGCTCAGCAGCACGGATATTTTCGAGCTGACGATCTGCCAGAAGCTGTCGTAATTGAGTGCAAGGAAAAGCCCGCAGAATATGACAGCGAAGGTCCCCCCGAAACGGAAGATATCTAACAGGAATAGCGCGCCTCGGCTGTATTCCTTGATCCGCTTTTTGCGCGTCGGCACCCAGACCGGCTGCGCCAGAAAATTCCAGATCGCGTCCCATACACGCGCGAGGTCATCAAGCGCGCGCCGCAGGAGCGGCGTGCCGGTTCCAATGCTCACGCGATACTGCCTCGCTCCCTCACGAACCGCATCGCGCGTGATGCGTCGCACCGCGATGATGCGTTTCTGCACGTGGACGAGCAGCGGGACACGCGGATTGCATTGCGTTGCGGTCGCTTCATCGGTGGCAATCTCCAGCTTGTGCAACGCCTCTGGTTCGTCCTCCACTATGATCCACTCAACATTTTGCTCTTCCGGCGTCGGAATGGCACGATCTTCTTTCTCCGCGAATGCTCCGTGGAGATGCTCTTTCATGTGCTCTTCATTGGCCGGCTCGCGCGGTGTGGCTGCAAATCCCGGCAAAATTACGTTGCCGTCATCGTCGTACCAAGCGCGGTGTGGGAACGCGGGGTTCAGCAAATCCAGGCAGTATAGCATGAAAATGGCTTCCTAGAAAGCAAAGCTCACGTAATCACGCCACCCCCCACAACCTCTTCGCCTCTATACATCACCAGTGACTGCCCCGGAGCCTGCGGGGGCGCCGGGGCATCAAATGCGAACGACGCTTCTTCATTTCCGAGCGTGATGGATCCGCGCAGCCGCGGCGACAGCGATCTGGTGCGACATTCGAACGGAACAGTGGAATTTTCCTCAGGTCTCCACGCAATCCACCGAAGTTCCTTCAAACGGACGGAATGAGTCCGTTCCTGCCCGCGTTCTTCCACAATCAGCTGATTGTGCAAGGGATTTTTTGCAACCACTTCGAGTGGGATTTTCAGTCCGCCGATCCTGAGGCCGCGACGCTGCCCGACCGTATATAGCGACAGGCCCTCGTGCATGCCTACAACAGTTCCATTTCTCCGCACTATTGTCCCGGGGCGTAAAGATTCCTTTAAATGACGTTTGAGGAATTCACGCGGCGACTTTTCTGGAAAAAAGCAGAGATCCTGGCTCTCGCGGTAATGTTCATCAAAAGGTATGCCGAAGGTTTTCGCGAGAGCGTATACATCGCTCTTGCGCATTGAGCCGAGAGGGAAGATTGCACTGCCAAGCTGTTCCTGGGTAAGTCCGTAAAGGTAGTAACTCTGATCCTTCGCGCGATCTGCGGCTTCGAGAAGCAGAGTCCTTTCGCGGCCGTCCGTGTCCTGCCCGCAGGCAGGAGGTAGCCTTTCCTTCGCGACGCGCACGTAATGCCCGGTTGCAAGACGCTCGCACCCGAATCGCCTCATCAGTTCAAGCAGCTTTCCGAATTTGATAGTCATGTTGCATCCTATGCAGGGGTTCGGCGTGAGTCCTTTGCGGTAATCGTCGAGAAACCGGTCAACGACGTTGTGCTTGAATTCGTTTTCAAGATTGACGATGTGGAGCGGAATCCCAAGCTGCTTCGCCACAAACTGCGTCCTTGCGGCTGTTTGAGCGTTGCAGCATTTGCTCGGCAGGATTTCTGCCAGCGCCGGCGCGGACGGATCGGACCAGAGAGCGAGGCGCACTCCGACGAGCTCGTGACCCTGAGAGTGAAGCATATGCGCGACGGTGGAGGAATCAATTCCTCCGGACAACGCGACCAGAATTTTCATATATGACGGGTTGATGCCACGATAATATGATAGTCTTGCGTCATGAGTCATTCCGATCTGCCGACGTTCATCTCTCATGCAAGGCACCAGGGCATGGATCATCAGACGATACGAATGCTCCTGCTTTCGGCTGGATGGAAAGAAAAGGACGTGTCGCAGGCGCTTGCATCAGAAAGCCTCGAACTTTCCGTTCCGCTTCCCCCGGATTCCGGGAATGCCAGGGATGCCTTCTTTCATTTGCTCGGTTTCACCGCGCTCACCGCGGCGGTCATAAGCATGATTTTCCTGTTCTTCGATTTCCTGGATCGCATGCTGCCTGATCCGGCGTTTCAAGATTACTACGATGATGTTTCTTCAGTCCGATGGAAACTGGCCGTACTTTTTGTGTCGTATCCTTTATTTCTATGGATGGCCCGGCTGCTGCACAAGGAATATGCAAGGCATCCGGAAAAATTGGCGTCGGGAATACGGCGCTGGCTGACGTATCTTATTCTATTCGTGACGGCCTGCGCGCTAATGGGAGATTTGATCGCGCTCATATTCTCACTTCTTCAGGGTGAAGTCACCGCGCGCTTTTTCCTGAAAGTCATAGTTCTTGCAGTCATGACAGGGCTGCCGTTCCGGTACTACCTCTATTCCATGCGCGTCGCGCCGGAGAGGTTCGCGGTGCACCGCATACACAGGTGCTATCTTTTTTGCAGCGCGGCGCTCGTGCTTATTGCGGTAGTCGGAGCGTTTATCGTAACAGGCAGCCCTTTGCAAGGGCGCAGCGAGCGTTTCGACGAGGAGCGATTGAACGATCTTCGCGCGATTCAGAGCGAAATATTCTCAATAGTCTGGGCAGGTCAGCAGTACAATCGCCCGTACGGACTGGTTCCCGTTACGAATCTTCCAAAGCCTCTTCCTGCCTCACTGGAGGATGTGGTCGCCAATGCGCAGTTTCAACGCCCCGACATCGCCGATCCGGAAACCGGGAATCCTTACCGGTATCTGACGCCGTCAGATCATGAGTTTCAGTTATGCGCGAAGTTCGATCTCGTTCGCGATCTGCAATATGACGTTTTCTGGAACCATCCCTCAGGCGAGCATTGCTACTCGTTCGATGCGCTTGAGCTGCAAGTGAAATAGAATAATACTCTGTTGCAGATGCTAGACAAACTCCGCCAGCTTGCGCGAGAACATGCTGATCTTCAAAAGAAGCTCAGCGATTCCTCGATTCATGCCGATCACAAGGAGCTTGCGCGCATCGGCAGGCGCACTAAAGAACTCGATCGTCTGGTAGTGCTCCTTCGCGAATATGACGCCTGCCAGAACGCAATCAAGGAAGCGGCAAAGCTCAAGAACGATCCGGAACTCGGAGCAATCGCTGAAGAAGATGCGGCCGCCGCGCTAAAAAAAATCTCTCAACTTGAAAAAGAGATGCGATCGTTCCTGATCCCAAAAGACCCAGATGGCGAAAGGAACGTCATAATCGAAGTCCGTGCCGGCGCCGGCGGAAACGAAGCCGCGCTTTTCGCCGCGGAACTCCTCCGTATGTATCTGCGTTACGCGGAAGTGCGCGGGTGGAAGCCGGAGTTGCTCAATAAATCCGACGCCGACAGCGGCGGTATCAAAGAAGCGTCGTGCAAGATCACCGGCGCGGGCGTTTACGGGACTCTGAAATATGAATCAGGCGTACATCGCGTGCAGCGCATTCCCTCAACCGAAGCCAAGGGTCGTATACACACTTCAACAGCCACGGTTGCGATTCTGCCGGAAGCCGAAGAAGTGGATGTCGTGATAAAACCAGAGGATCTGAGAGTGGATACATATCGCAGCGGCGGAGCCGGGGGCCAGAACGTGAACAAAGTCGAGACGGCGGTGCGCATCACGCACATTCCGACGAATACGGTTGTTGCGTGCCAGACGGAGCGCAGCCAATTAAAAAACAAGATGCTGGCGATGAGCATGCTGCGCAGCCGCCTCTATTCGGCCGAAAGGGAACGCCAGGCGAAAGAAACGGGGGAACTTCGGTCTGGACAGATCGGGTCGGGGGACCGCAGCGAAAAGATACGAACTTATAACTTCCCCCAGGATCGCGTGACCGATCACCGGATCGGCGCGAATTTCAGCAATTTACCCGGCATCATGGAAGGGGACGCAGGCAAAATATTCGCTGCCTTGAGAGAAAAGGACGAAGAGCAAAAAATTGCTTTGGTAGAGAGGAAATAACCGTACAATTTATGTGTACATATTTTGCTATTGTGCGCGAATGATTATGCGATTTCCTCTTTTCCAGGTTCCAGCGGAGTGAGCATCTGAACGGTCATTGACGGCGATGCCTGATCGGCCAGCGGAAGATCTTCATTCGTTCGTGTTTCCGGCAGAAGCGGCAGAAGCGGGATGGGGAGAAGGCTGCTCAAAATCGCGATCCACATCACGATGTGCAGATTGCCGTAATCCGCGGCGATTGTTTCGGTGGCGGAATGGACGCCGAAATATGTTGTGAGCGCGGCGCCGCCAAGATCGCTCACCGACAGCCCTATGTTCATGAGACTCGCCAGCACGGCGAACATGGTCGCTTCAATCCCCTTGGGGCATATGCGCGCGACGAGTACCAGAAGAGGCAGAAAAGCCAGTTCAAAGAGCATCCCGCTTACAAGCGTATCCGCCATTGCGAAAAACTGCGGGCTCACGCCGAGAAGTTCATACCATTTATATACGAGGCCGATAGTCGGGAGCGAGAGGACGACGCTGCCAATCATAAGCCAGAAGAACATATTGCGCAGGGATATCCTGAGCAGAAACTTACGGAACACGACGACGCCGATGATGCCGGTGACGTAGCCTATAAATGCGAGGCGTCCGAAGAATTCCGGCGTGAATTTCAATTCGTCAATCAGATAGTAGCTGAATGCCCCGCCGCTCGTCGGCGTAGCACGCCAGATGAATAGAAATAAAGCGGACCACAGCAGCGTTGGCGTGAGAGCTGTTTTGAATTGCATCCAGACTTTGCGAATCGAGAAAACGGAATCTGCGGCCGTCCCTTCCATAACAATCAGGGAAAAGGCGGTTGTCAGCAGCGGCAAAGCGCCGGTGAGCCAAAAAACGTTTCGCGCGCCGATCATTTCCACAAGCACTCCCGACGCGTACGAAACAATCATTGCCCCGACAAGCAGCGCGCCGCGGCATATGCTCTGGAGCCTGCCTGCTTCTTTCTGGCTTCTGCTCTTTTCAGCGACGATGCCATCTACGATCACATCCGCGAGCGCGAAGCCCATTGCAGATATGACTGATGAAAAAACAGCTCCCCAAAAGCCGTTTACCCATGTTGCCATCGAAACGTATCCCGCAGATCCCAAAATGCCCGCCAAAAAGAGATATGGCTTGCGCCGCAATCCGAAGATCGGGCGGACGTCGGAAAAAAGTCCGTAGACCGGTTTTACGCTCCACGGGATGATCGCGACGGAGGCCAGTATCTGCACTTGCTGAATGCTGAGGCGGAGATCATCCTTGTAATAGAAAGTAGTTGCCACCCCGGCGAGCGAAGTGGCTCCGGCGATAAAATATACGAACGGGATCAGAATTCTGGTGAGATCGCGGCGCATTGGATGAAATCATAGTCCTTTTTTTGTGGCGCGTCGAAAATGCGGCGCCCCAATATGTTTGCTTACTTGCTTCTAAGTTCTTTCATGACTGCCGCTCTTTTCCCAATCAATTCATCTGTTCCTATGTCACTTCTAAACCGCACAGGCCCGCGCACCTTAGAACACAAATTTTGCGCTAATTTTTCCGCTTCTGCAATTGTTTTTCCTATTCCGACGATGCCTGCAGTTCTGGATCCTCCCAAATGCAACTGTCCATCTTCGTCTTCGCCGACGTCTCCGTAGAAAATGCGCGTGTTCTCAGGAAGTTTTTCCGGGAAAATAACCTCCATGCCTTTTTCGTCCTTCTTTTCCGGATAACTCTTGGGAACGATGTATTTGCAAACTGTGGCTTTTTTCTCAAACATGACAATGTCATCCGACAGATTGCCGGCGATGATGGCCTGGCAGATGGAAACAAAATCCGATGCGAGCAGCGGGAGAATATTCAAAGCCTCCGGATCGCCGAAACGCGCGTTGTATTCGATTACTTTGACTCCATCGTTCACGGCCATGAATCCGCCGTACAAAATTCCTTTGTAAGGTTCCTTGCATTCATTCATCAGAGCTTCCGCCGTCAATTTGTTAATTTCGGATGCGCGCGCAAGATCCAAGGGGCTCAAAAATGGCAGTGAGTGGTCGGCGTCCGTGTACGTCCCCATTCCGCCGGTGTTAGGTCCGGTATCTCCATCATATGCCCGCTTATGATCCTGTACGGCTGGCATATCAATGACTCGTTTTCCGGAAACAAAAGAAAGCAGACTGAATTCGACTCCGGCGAGTTTCTCTTCTATCACAACTCGTCCGCAGTCCTTCATGCAATCAATCGCGTAGCGCACGCCATCGTCAATGTTTTTAAGATGCTCGCCGCTTACTTTGACGCCCTTGCCGCCTTTAAGCGCATCGTATTTCACAACGTACTCTCCACGCAAATCCTGATCAATAAATGTGTACATCTTCTGTTCTTCAGCCAGGGCTCTGAACGAATTTTTCCGGCTTTCAAATACGCGAAATCGCGGAAGCGCGTCAATGCCATATTTACTGAGAAGATTTCTAGCAAATCCTTTGCTGCTTTCTATGCGCGCAAGCTCCTTCTTTGGCGCCACGCTCGGCAGGCCCAGTTCTTCCAGGACGTCCGCAAGGCCCGAACCGATCGGGTCGTCCGGACCGATCACGGCAAAATCAGGCGCCGCCTTTTTTGCGATCTCGACAATTTTCCCGAAATCCATGATGTCCTGCACGTGCATCTCGCTTGCGAGCGCGCGTATGCCGGGATTATTGTTCGCGCATACGGAGATGATGTCCGGCTTTTGCGGACTGCGATTGAGCGCGTCGGCGAGCGCATGCCCCCTGGCCGATGAAGTCACAAGTAAAACGCGCATGCAGGCTCATTGTACAGATACCAGCGCGAATCTTCCGTGCATTATATAAGCGTCATCGCTTTATATGCTTCTCCTTCCTCATCCGACGACATATCGTGCCTGTCGCGGATTTGATTGCGGTTCGATCCCATCTCAAGCAGCAGGCGCTTGTTCACTTCGGGTGTGGGATAACGGCCGTTGAAACAGCCGGTGCAGAGCTTGTCAATCTTCTTGTTGCCGAACTGGATCGCGTGAACCAAGTCCTCCATTTTCGTATAGAAAAGCGCGTCCGCTCCGATGAATTTCCGGATGTACTCGATTGAACGATCCGCCGCGATCAGCTCGTCTGTTGTTGGAATGTCCACTCCGTACGGGCACGGGCCTTTGATTTGCGGTGAGGCGGACGCGAAAAATACTTTCCGCGCTCCCGCTTCGCGAGCCATTTCCACTATCTTGCGGCTTGTGTTTCCGCGGACGATGGAATCGTCCACAAGGAGCACGTTGTTGTTTTTGAATTCCAGCTCGATCGGATGAATTTTGAATCGCAGATTCCTCTGCCTGATCTCCTGGCCCGGCATGATGAACGTGCGGCCGATGTATCTGTTCTTGACAAAGCCTTCGCGATAACGAACCTTCAATCTGTCGGCAAGGCCCGCCGCCGCGGCGCGTGAGGAATCGGGAATCGGAATGATGGAATGGATTTTTATGCCGCTGTTTCTGATCTGCGACGCAAGAGATTCCCCCATGCGCACGCGCGCTTTGTATACGCTGACGCCGTCTATAACCGAATCCGGCGCGGCGAGATACACCCATTCGAAGGCGCAAGGATTCAAAGTGCCTTGCTTGCAGATTCGAGAATGAATCTTCTTGTGGCGATCAATGTAGATTGCCTCACCGGGGAGCAGGTCGCGGACAAATTCATAACCCAGCGGTTTCATCACCGTGTTCTCGGAGCACATCATGTACTCCTCCTTCATGCCGTATTTGCGTTTGCCGAACTGCAGCGGCCGGATTCCGTGCGGATCGCGGAAAGCGAGGATGCCGTGCCCTCCTATCAGCGCGACCGCCGAATAACTGCCCTTGCAGCGGCGGTGGACCATGCGCACTGCGCGGAAAACGTGCTCGGCGGTGAGTGTTTTGGGACGCTGCTTTCGGAGAGCCAAAGAGAAAACGTTCAGCAGGACTTCGGAATCCGATGTCGTATTGAGATGTCGGTAATCCTGTTCGCGGATTTCTTTCGCGAGCTGCTTTGAGTTCGTCAGGTTGCCGTTATGCGCAAGCGCTATGCCGAACGGGGAATTGACGAAGAACGGCTGCGCCTCGAATTCGCTCGCGCATCCTGCGGTCGGGTAGCGCACGTGCCCGATGCCGATGGCGCCGGTAAGGCGCTGCAACGAATGGCTGTGGAAGACGTCGCGCACCATGCCGTTGCTTTTTTTAAGATGGAACTGCGTGTCGAATGTCACGATTCCCGCGGCGTCCTGTCCCCTGTGCTGGAGAACGATGAGCCCGTCATAGAGGTCTTCCACAGCGGGACGGTAGCCGGAAACTGCTAAGATTCCACACATCGGCGAATGGAAAGTGGAAAGTTGAAAGTTGAAAGTGGAAAGTGGAAAACGGCAAACACGGCTTTGGTCCCGGTTGGGAAAGCCAAAACGGCGGTGGGGCGGAGCTCCACGGGTATAGTGTACGGGGGAATCCTTTCGGAGCAAGGCACCTCTGAAAAATGCCTCCTGCTTCGTCAGCTGCGCCAAAATTTCGCTCAACGTATGCCGATACGCCTCGCGAAATTTTGGCTTGCTTCCTCGCATGAGGCGATTTTTGAGAGGTTTCTTCCCATCGTGATGTTTTGGCGATGCGTATCATTTTGCAGAGGTTCCGCAAGAATTTGCCGGAGCCTTTCGTAACTTTCTCATGTTTCAACCTGTCTCTGCTTCGCCTTGACGGTGTTTCTGATCAAACTCGCGACCGTCAACGGTCCAACTCCTCCGGGGACCGGAGTGATTGCTCCGGCGATCTCCTTTACAGAATCAAAATCCACGTCGCCGGCCAGTCCTTGCGCCGTCCGCGTGATGCCGACGTCTATCACGACGGCGCCCGGTTTGACCATGTTTTTCGTGATCAGTTTAGGTTTCCCAACCGCGCTCACCAGCATATCGGCGCGGCGCGTGTGGGCGGCCAGGTCCTTGGTATAGGCATGGCACACCGTTACGGTCGCGTTGCGGTTTAGGAGCATCGCCGCGAGCGGCTTGCCGACTACGTTGCTGTGATTGACGATGACGACTTCCTTGCCCTCTACGTTTCCGAAACCGTAGTGCTCAAGCAGCGATATGATCCCCGACGGCGTTGCCGGTGGCAGGTGTTCGAATTCTCTTGAGATCATGGTTTTGCCGATGTTGTATGCCGTAAAGCCATCGGCGTCCTTTTTGGGATCTATCGCGCGGATAAAGAGGGGAATGTGCGGAGTTAGGCGGGAGGGGAGCGGAAGCTGCAAGATGAAGCCGCTGACATCCGGATCGCCGTTTAGCTTCTCGATCACGGAAAACAGTTCCTCTTTGGAGACGTCATCCTTCAGATGTACGTGTTCATGACGCATTCCCACCGCGTCGCAGCTCTTGAGCTTCTGCCTGACGTAGCTGTCGCTCGCAGGATCGTTGCCAACCTGAATGACGGTCAATTTCGGATCGAGCTGTTTTACAAGCGGCGCGAGTGCCGCGAATATCGCGTCGCATACTTCCTTGCCTGCAAGAATTTTCGCCGTCATGGTTCAATTGTAGCGCGAGCGACTTTCCAAATCTCCCCTGCGGCGGTTTCCACCGCATTGGAAGTGTCAATTACATGAATGGACTGATCGCCGCGCGCGAACATCGCGTATCTCGCATGGACTTTCCTCTGCAGCTCCGCATCTTCAAACATTTCCCTGAAGCGCCGCTTTTCAAGCCGGCCGATGGCAACATCGAGCGGCGGCAAAGTAAAAATAACGCATGATGGCTGTATAAATTTTCTATTCAGCTTTTTCAGCTCGCTCACGTCCAAGCCCTGCGCTTCGGCATAGACGATTGTGGAATACCAGTATCTGTCACACACTACGATCTTGCCGTTTTTAAGCGCTGGCTCAATAACATTGTCCACGTGCCAGGCGCGGTCGCGGGTGAAGAGATGCTGCAATACCATAGGGTCGCTCTTGCCGTTTTTCAACGCTGCGCGAATTTCATTCCCAAGCGGACCGTCGGTCGGTTCCGCAGTAAGGAGAACGGCGCGGCCGGATGCCTTAAGGCGGTCGGCCAGCAATTTTGCGTGTGTCGTTGTGCCGGACGCGTCGGGGCCGTCGAGAACTATGAAAATTCCGCGCATGCAGGAACATTGTACAGGGTTTGGCGGCGCGTTCCTCATCATGTTTTTCACGCTCGAAGTTTGTCAGTGGCCCAAAAAAGCCCCCGCCACAGCGGGGGCATGTTCGCGGATTAAAAATCCTCTCCCATTCCGCCCATTCCTCCGCCCGGCATTGCAGGAACTGGCGTCTTCGGTTCCGGAATATCCGTGATGGCGACCTCGAGCGTAAGGAACATTGCCGCGACTGACGCGGCGTTTTCGAGAGCACAACGCGTAACTTTCTTTGGATCAATCACCATCGCCTTGACAAGATCTTCGTATTTTCGAGTCATGGCGTTGTATCCGATGCTGCCTTTTTCGTGGCGAACCTTTTCGACGACCACTTTGCCTTCCACTCCGGCATTGTTCGCGATGTGCATGGTCGGGGCGGTGAGCGCGCCTTTGATTATGTCAACTCCTATCTGCTCGTCGTCGTTTTCGACTTTCACTTTTGCAAGCGCGTCTATGGCGCGAATGTAAGCAGTGCCTCCTCCGGGGACGATGCCCTCTTCGGCTGCCGCACGCGTCGCGGAGAGAGCGTCTTCCACGCGGTGTTGTTTTTCCTTCTGCTCCACCTCGGTCGCGGCGCCGACTTTGATGACCGCCACTCCGCCGGAAAGCTTCGCGAGCCGCTCCTGCAGTTTTTCGCGGTCGAAATCGGATTTCGTCGTCTCAATGTTCGTTTTGATCTCGTTGATGCGGGCTTCGATCTCCGATTTCTTGCCGCCGCCGTCAATGATGACGCAATCGTCCTTGGTGGCGACCACGCGCCTGGCAGTTCCAAGATCGTCAATAGTCGCGTTCTCCAGCTTAAGACCGACCTCTTCCGTAATCACGCGGCCGCCTGTAAGGGCCGCGATGTCCCTGAGCATCTCCTTGCGCCGGTCGCCGAACGCCGGCGCCTTGACAGCCAGCGTGTGGAACGTGCCGCGAAGTTTGTTGACGACCAGCGTCGCAAGCGCTTCACCCTCGACTGTTTCGGCGACTATCACGAGCTCCTTGCGCCCTCTCTGGGCGACCGCTTCGAGCAGAGGGAGTATTTCCTGTATCGAGCTTATTTTCTTGTCGGTGATCAGGATGTACGGCTTCTCGTAAATCGCGCGCATCGTCGCCGGGTCCGTGACGAAGTAAGGCGAGATGTAACCCTGATCGAATTGCATGCCTTCCACAAACTCTTTCTCCAGCCCGAGCGTCTGGCCCGCCTCCACCGTAACCACGCCGTCCTTGCCGACCTCGTCAATAACCTCAGCGATCACGTCGCCGATCTCCGTATCTTGCGCGGAAATGGTGGCTACTGCGGCGAACTCCTCTTTTTTACTGACGTTTTTCCTGATCGTGTCGAGGAACTTGCTCACCGCGTCAACCGCCTTGAGTATGCCGTTTTTGATCGAAATGGCGTTTTTGCCGCTTCCGAGATGTTTGAGCCCTTCCTGGATTATCGCATGCGCGAGAACCGTGGCAGTGGTGGTGCCGTCGCCGGCGGCGTCGTTCGTCTTGGTTGCGGCCTCTTTTACCAGCTGGGCGCCCATGTTCTCGTAGCCGTCGGGCAGTTCGATCTCCTTGGCGACGGTGACTCCGTCTTTGGTGACGGTGGGGCCGCCGTATTTCTTGTCAATGCCGACGTTGCGGCCCATCGGGCCCATCGTCGCGGAAACCGCGTTGGCCAGTTTGATGACGCCTTTGAGCAACTTGTCGCGCGCGTCGTTGCTGAACAGTAATTGCTTTGCCATAATGACTGGGAGTTAGGAATTAGGAAGAGGAAACAAAAGCGCGAGGCGGGCATGCCGCCCTCGCGTTCAAGCGGCTATTTTTCCAAGAATCGAATCCAGGCGGAGTATCTTTACTTCGATGTCCTTGCCGTCGGTCGTTTTCAATTTGACCTCGTCGCCCGAGTATTTGCCGAACAGGACGCGGTCGCCGATCTTGAGAAAATCGCGCGGATTGCTGATTTCCTTGCCGTCGTACTTTAGCTTGCCGTTTCCCATGGCAAGCACGACGCCTTCCTGGGGCTTTTCCCCGGAGGCGGTGTCGGGAATCACGATTCCTGATTTGGTCGTCGTTTCCTTTTCAACCGGCATAACCACTACGCGATCGCCGAGCGGCTCGATCTGAATCGCTAGTTTGGGAACTGAATGAGGGTGGCTGGCCATACGTGATATGGGGAAGAAAAATCGCCGCCCCGCATATGAGAGGAGCGAACTTAGCAGTCAGTATTGTAGAGTGATAATTCCGGCTGTCAACGCCGAGCGATTGACAACAAAGTAATATATGATATTTTCCTATTTAGACACATGAAGCCGCGCGTGAATTTAGCCATCGGCGCCGTCTCGATTATTGTCGCTGCTGTTATACTGACTGTTGTTCTGAAGAGTTGCACGCGCGACGATTACTCCGGGCGAGTTGCGGAAGACGAAGCAAATCCGAATCGCCATCTCGCTTCCTGCGAAGCCGAACGGGAGACCGGCATCTGCAACCCATCTGCAAAACGAACGAAAGGCGATTTTGACTGGGATGCGTTTATGGCGATGGTGCGCGAAAATCAGGTAGATGCGTCATACCAGAACGTGCGATCCGATGCCGGCGCATCCTATTCCGCGTTCTCTTACTCCTCGGCGGAAGGCAACACGTCCAGTCAGGAAGGCTCCGCTACGGCGATTGTGCGCATCATTGGCGGAGGCTCAACATCATCCCCGCGCTCATCGGCGCGTTCGCGGCCTTCGGGACGGGGGTCAACGGGAGACGGGTCATCAGGATTCGGAGGAACTTGGGGAGACGGCGGTTTTGGCGCAGGTTTTGGTGACGGCGGTTTTGACGGCTGGCGTGCCGTCGGCGATGATGAAGGCGGACAGAGAGGCGGCGGATCTGATAACGGCGACGCCGACGGCGGATTGGAAGGAGAACGCGGGCCGCTTCCTTCGGGAAAGTGCCTGCGCAGCCGCAGCCTGCTTGCGCAATTCGATCAGGATGATATTACGTCGGGAGAACACGGCTGGACGTTCCCGGTCCTGATTGACGGAGATTGTCCCGTATCGGCGGCAATTCTGAAGGGGCCGGAATCAGGGGAAGGGTTCGGCGGGCCCATCAACGATTTTTAGAAGAGATCCCGAGAACGCGTTTGCGAGGTGGCGTCTGCAGAAAATGAGGGACTAACACTGGCGGATTGCCAAAGCTATACCTGGACCCGATTATGCTGCTTCAGTGGAAGGCCGATATTCGCAATGGCGGAATCCACGCGCTTCAGACTCGTTTCCTGAATGAGAGGGATGTCCTGTTTATCTTCATCAGTCAGGCTCAGATAGTCACCAACCGTGTAGACCCCCTGTCGCTCAAATGCATTTACGATGCGCGTTTCAACTCCTATTTCTGCCAGACCTAGATGCAATCGCGGATCGCCGTTTGATTCTGAAAGAGATTCGACCTTATCCGGTTTTGCGCCGTTCTCTTGATGGGTGGCCATGCTGTAACGCAAAGGATGATCGGAATTGCCGAGTTTAGCGAGCGCCTTGCCTTCGAGCTGCCTCACTCGTTCTCTGGTTATGCCCAGAATGTGTCCGACTTCTTCGAGATTGAGCGGAACTCCGTACCTTTCCTCATCGAGTTCAAAACGCACAGTTGGATTATCCGATACTGGTTGCAGCTCTCTCAACCCCAAGCCGAAACGCAAGTTGATAATCTGTCGCTCGACGGGCGGCAAAGAGCGTAGCGCCTCGATAATTGCACCGCGCTTTTCTCCTGCATACGTTTCTTCAAAAGGACTCGGCGCTCTGCTGTCGGAAAGCGAAGCCTCAAACGTGTCTTCACCTTCGCCAACAACTGTATCAAGACTCGCAGCACGGTGGCTTGCCCGCACGATATTTCCCACTATCGCAGCAGTTAGACCTAGCTTTTCTCCGACGACTGCATACGACGGCTGCCGACCGTCATGTTGCTCTGCATATTCTCGACTGAATTTGCGAATCTTCACCAAAGTATCGATCTGATGTATTGGTATGCGGATGGTCTTCGCCTGATTTGCTATAGCTCTTTGGAAACTTTGACGCACCCACCATGTCGCGTATGTCCCAAACTTGAATCCACGTTCTGGTTCAAACTTATCCACAGCGCGCATGAGTCCAAGGTTGCCTTGCGAAATGAGATCACGAAAACTCAGTCCTCGGTTGCGATACAGTTTCGCAATGGAGACGACTAAGCGTGTGTTAGCGAGCACCATCCTATCTCGTGCGTCCTTCCACTCGCTATGACGCTGTTTTGCTTGCGCTACCATGCTTTGGAATTGCTCCGGCCATACGACGTTCTCAGAGATGAGATTGATAAGTTCTGGGCATTGATTCGGCGTATTCCACTGAGCCTCATATTCTTCCAAAGATATGAGTAATTGTTCCATGTCACCCATGACTTCCTGAACTTTGACATCGGCCAGTTTCCGGTTTTCCATGAGCTGCAAGACTTCCTGCGCTTGAGGATCCACTGTCTCTTCGGGAATCTGACCTTTTAGAAGCAAGCCTATCTTTTCCCCAGCGTTCCGTGTGCTTTGCTCGACTAATGGCAAGTACCCCAAACTTAGGACACGTTGCTAGGAATGAGGAATCGTGTTGTTTCGTAGCGTAGGGTGAATGTCTCCGGCGACATCCTCAGCACAGTATGGATGCGGGAAGTGTTGTACACGAAGAGCAAGTGGTAGATT
>JACPMB010000027.1 GCA_016186175.1 Candidatus Peregrinibacteria bacterium | reverse complement strand
GAATCGGATGAAGATATTCTCATACGGAATGAACTGAAACGTTCGCTCTTCGCCATCCAGCTCTCGTTGGCCCGACAAATCCGAACCGTGTCGGTCTGCACTCGAGTCGGATGGCTCAGAGCTTTGAAGAAAGAACGTTTTTCTTTATTCGGTGTCAGTGATTCCCAAGGATTTTCCTCCGATATCGGACGGACATCGCAAGACAGAGTGCAACTCCCCCAATGGCCCAGAGTGGAATCCCTGTATCGGGCAGTTTCTCCTCTTTGCGTTTCTCGTCTGTCTGCTTCTTTCCCCCCTGTTCTAAGCTGTTGTCCTGCCCATTCGCTGGCGATGGCTTCGTGACCTCTTCCAGTGCGACCTCTCCTTCTTGCTGTTGGTTCCCAACCTCCTTCTTTTCTTCTTTCACTTTCGATGGAACGGAGGCGGTGGGGGGTGGCGATGCTGGGCCTTTTGGAAAGTAGTTCTCCCCTTTCTGTAATCGGGCTGTTGCCGCGCGCGCGCGGTCTCCGAGCGCTTCCCTCCAGGCAATGGCATCGTTGCGAATAGTCCGGGGAGAGCGTTGGGGCACCGGCATGTCTTCGATCTTCTCTTCGAAGTCGCTCAGAAGATACGCAGTGACCCCCGACAGATTTGGCGACACTGCGACGAAGCCGCCGTAGAGCAGGAGAGCGACTGTTGCTCCCGTTGCGGCGCCAAGAAGCTGCTTCCAAAGTGGTGTGTTTTGGTTTTCAGACATTCCCACCATTATACCGTATCTCCGCCTTTGGCGCAATTCCCAAAAGCACACACCTTCCAAACAAGCGGCAAAAGGAGAAGGCATAGAAGAGCATGCGTTCCTATGCTTACCATCCCGGCCCCAACGAACCCATACCGGGGAATGAGGACAATATTTCCCCCCAGAGAAACCAGTACCCCAAGGCAAAGGACTACGAGAAGAGGACGCCAGGCATCTCGTGAAAGAAGGACGTAAAAGGAGAAGAGGATGAGACTATTGAAGAACATGGGAAGTGCGAGGAGGCGTAATGCAGTATCCGCGCCGGGGATTAAACCAGACTGTACGTATGCCTCTGATGTTAATAGACGCATGATGGGCGTTGCGAGAACCCACGATACGAGCGCTGCCATAGTTCCAAAGAGGAGCAGCGCGGAGAAGAGACGCTTGAGAAGTTCTCGATCTGCGCTTTCTCCTTTTAGACGCGCAACACCAAGGTCGGGCGAAAGAGCCGCCGCGCGTTCAACTTGTTTTGCGCGCTCGGCGTTCAG
>JACPMB010000026.1 GCA_016186175.1 Candidatus Peregrinibacteria bacterium | reverse complement strand
ATGGGCTAAGAGTAATGGAGATAGAAGAATGAAAGATAATCAAGTCAGCCGAAGCCTTGCTTGCCGGCCATAGCTCAAGCGACGGCTGGGCGAAGGCTGGCTGGGGAGGAAGGATTCGAACCTTCGAATGGCGGCTCCAAAGGCCGCTGCCTTACCGCTTGGCTACTCCCCAATGGATAGAAACAGCGTATCAGATCGTTTGTCCGCGAACGGTCATGAGCGAAGCCGAATGACCGCTTGGCTACTCCCCAATGGATAGAAACAGCGTATCAGATCGTTTGTCCGCGAACGGTCATGAGCGAAGCCGAATGACCGCTTGGCTACTCCCCAACACCGGCATACAGCTCATCAGATGTTGAACAGTGAACGATTCATCGAGTCGCCGACGCAGACGCCTATCCCGCCATCGCCTCCTGTATGATCCTGGCGACCCTGTTCGGGTGCGGCACCAGGCGCACGGAAGCCTTGTTCGTCTCGAAAATCAGGGTTCCGTAATGGAACAGGTTCTGTATGAATCCGTGCTTGCGCGCCTCGACGGTTTTCATTTTGTCGAAGGAAATCTCGAGAATGTCTTCGTGGAAAATCAGCCTGTACTGAATCAGCAACAGCCTCTTGTTGGTGATTATAATGCGGTCCAGGGCCTCGCTTAAGAGCACGACGAACAGCCAGTGGAATGTGAGCAAAAACAGCAACAACGCGGAGATGAATGTCGCGTGCGAGAGCAGCATGTAATGGTGGGCGCTGATTCCGGCAAGCGCGAACAGCAGGGCCGACACGGCGAACAGGAACAGGGAAACCGAAGCAGGGGCGATGTACTTGATCCAGTGCTCGTCGCAAACGTGCACCAGTCGCTCGCCGGTGTCGGTGTGGAAGCCGGTCATGCTAGAGATAATGCGGCTGGAATATAAAAATCATGATCGCAGCCGTCGTGACTGCGAGCGTAAGTGCGACGTATGCGATCAGCTGCGCGCGGCCCGGGTTGCCCCACGCCTCCTGGTTGCCCATGTTTGCGAGCAGCAGCCGGTACTTCTGCGCCTGGCTGCGGAAAACCTGTATCATGGACAGGAGCACGAGCAGCGACACTGCATTGATTACGAGCACGATTATGAGGCTCGCGAGCATCCCAGGCGAAGACATAAGATCGCTCATGCCGCCAGTCTACACCAGGAATACGCGTTTAGCGCGATTGTGTACCTCGCCATAACATCTGTCCGCAAAGGGCATCCGCTTGACGATCCTTCGGAAGTTGGGCGAATTTCCAGGTGACGAGCTTGCGGATCGGCGTCACATTGCCGATGCCTTCATGCGGTCGCTCGGTGTTGTATTCGAT
>JACPMB010000030.1 GCA_016186175.1 Candidatus Peregrinibacteria bacterium | reverse complement strand
GAGTTACGCGCCGCGTTCAAACATGGATATTCACATTACCTTGCACTTAAGGGCTTCCCGAACGGACAGGATTGTTCACGTCAAAAATTTCCAAGAATCTGACGCAACGCTTTGTTTGCAGCGACATTCTCCGGATCGGCTTTAAGAATTGCCTCGAATTGTTCCCGCGCTCCGTCGCGATCTCCGGTCTGATAAAGGAGAACGCCGTAATTGATTCGCGCCGGAATCAAACCCGGTGCCAGGCGGACCGCGCGCTCGTACTGCGCAAGCGCCCCCTCTATGTCGCCCGTGGATTGCAGAGCAACGCCCATGTTAAACCGGACATCCGGATAGAAAGGATTAAGTGCGAGCGCCATGGTGTACTGCTCAATCGCTTTCTGCATGTTCCCTTGATATGCGTATACTGCCCCCAGGTTGATGCGAGCCTCGATATACCTGGGATTTTCCCGTAAGGACGATAGAAGGTCCTGTTCCGCCGCCGCATAATCTTTCTTCGCAATGTATACAAGCGCGCGTCCCATGTAGGACTCGCTGCTTTGTGGATTCAAGGCCAGACCTTTGCCGTATGCATCCATAGCTTCGGCGATTTTCCCCTGTTTGCGATATACGGCTCCCAGATTCGCGTAAATCTTCGCATGCGGCCTGATGGCAAGCGCTTTTTTGAATTCACCTATTGCGTCGTCCAGCCGGCCTTCGAGTCTCCAGGCATTGGCGATGTTATTGTGCGCCACATGCGATTCGGGATATTGACGCAGAACGTTTGTCAAAAGCTCGTACGTCGTGCGCCAGACCTTCGATTGCAGATATGAACGATATCCCAATATGGCAATTATGATGCTTGCTACGACCGGCGGCGCATATCCGCGGACGCGGCGTCCTGCCACCATCAACAATCCCGCAACGGCAATAAATGCTCCGATTGACGGGAAATACGCGTAACGATCGGAGGCGAAATACACATCCAGATCGCCTCCTTTGGTGAAATTGAGGAAAGTCGGCGCGACTGCCACCAGATACAGCGCCGTGCCGAACGCAACATCACGCGTGCGCTTCCGCAGTGACGTTAGAAGCAGCAGAATCGCGATCCATACGACTATCGGAATGTAAAAATCCGGCGACGCAATGACGATGTCCTTATGGTATGGGTACAGGAGCGAAAACGAATCCGGCCAAACGATCTTCCGCAGGTAGAACACGGAGGATTTTCCAGCCATCAGAATTTTTTCGAGAATCGTCGAGGATGCGACTGTATACGTCTTGCCGCCAAGCCCGATGAGACCGAAAAGCGCCGATAGCGCCAAAAAAGGGATTTTCTCGGCGATCATCTCCCACGACCACCGTCTGCCCCGCTGCCAGTCAATAAGGAGAAGAAGGATGGGCAGCGTAATCGCCATGACTTTGGACATTAGCGCGAGCGCAAAGAACACGATGGCGGCGATCCTGCGTCTGCGTGCCGGATTATCCTGCCAACGCATCCATGTAGTAAGCGTCAGAAGCGTGAAGAACGTGGAAAGAAGATCTTTGCGTCCGCTAATCCACATAATTCCTTCGGTATGGAGCGGATGAAGCAGGAATAGCAACCCGCAGAAAATTCCGAGTCCGCGCGCGCGGGTCGCAGACCGGCGCATAAAAATCAACGCGGCAAACCACGCCACCAGCAGGGAGTTGAACGTATGTAACAGGAAATTCGTGAAATGATACTGGAATGGACGAATCCCGCCGATTTGGTAATCGAGCTGATAACTGAGAAATGTGAGAGGGATATACAGCTCCGGATCGTATGTGCTGAAGATGTGCCTGGTTGTTGCCGGAGAGATTTCGCGAATTGCCGGATTCTCATACACGAGCATTCCATCGTCCCATCGCACAAATTCGCTTTGCCAGACCGCTTTGCCGTAGACGATGGCGGAAATGGCAAAAAATCCGCTTATAACAGCCAATATAAAGCGCCTACGTGGAGTTAGGCTCCAATTCACGCACGCACTATACAGTTTCCATCTGCCTTCCAGGGCATAACGGAGTATTTTGGCAGGGCATGGAATTCGCGGTTGTGCAAGAAGAATCCTGTACTAGCATGGGTATTTCTGCTATTATGTGTGGATTTCACGAACACAAACCAAATGACGCTCGACGCCTGCATTGCCCACGCGATCCACAGTGATCTGGATATCCTGGAAGCTCTCCCGGAAGTCGAATATGTGCCGGTGGACGAGCTGGAGACTTACGTGGAGCGTTTCGTGCTGACCGTGCAGGAATCACTCAGAAACGCCATCCAGAATCGCGGGGAAAGATACCTTCGCAGCAAGGATGCCGCCGGCCTCTGTGCCGCCTGCATAGAATCCGGAATCTCCCTGCCTCCCGGAATGTTGCTAAAAATGTGCCAGACGATCATGAACCTGAGCCAGCTCGACGCGAAGTTCATCCTCGATACCGACGACGGGAAGAGCCTCTATTATGTGAAGATGGCGATTGTGTGAAACAGGAAAATCAGCGCTTGCTGAACTGCGGAGCCCTCCTCGCTCTCTTCAGCCCGGGCTTCTTGCGTTCCTTTATGCGCGCATCCCGGCGAAGAAACCCGGCGCGTTTCAAGTCCGGACGGAAATCTGGGTTTAGAAGCAGCAGCGCGCGGCTGATGCCGTGGCGGACTGCGTCGGACTGGCCGGCTTTGCCGCCGCCGGAAACCCTGACTTCAACGTCAACCGTTTTGGCGATGCCGGCAAGCGCCAAAGGCGCCTTTGCGTTCTCGATTGAGAAGCCAGAGAAGTACTCTTTCAGCTTCAATCCGTTGATCGTTATTTCGCCGGAGCCGTCCTGATACAGCTTAACTCTGGCGCGCGCTGTTTTTCTTTTTCCGAGGCCGGCGAGATACGAGCGGGAATGGGTCATACTATGAGGGGTAGTTCCTTCTCCAGTCCTGAGCGGAGCGAAGGACGGTGGGAAGGCGCCCCGAGCGCAGTCGAGGGGCGGATGAAGGATTAGATGGTAGTGAGATCGAGGAGCTGGGGTTTCTGCGCGGCATATTTATGCTCTGTGCCGGCGTGAACATGCAATCTGCGAAGCATCTGATGACGGAGACGGTTCTTTGGGAGCATCCCGTAGACCGCCTTTTCGATTGTTTTTTCCGGAGTCTCTTCCATCATCTTCGCGAGCGTCTTGACACTGGTGTGGCCGATATATCCCGTGTGATCGAAATACGTCTTGCGCCGGCCCTTTTCGGGAGTCACTGAGAGCTTTTCCACATTGATGACTATCACATGGTCCCCGCATAATTGGTGCGGCGCAAAAGACGGCTTGTGCTTCCCGCGCAAGACGTGCGCAATCTTAGATGAGACAAATCCGATCGTAAGCCCGGCAGCGTCAACGACGTGCCAGAGCGGCGCCGAAACTGGAACAGTGGTCGTTTTCATGACTTAGGAAGAGAACTATTGCCATCCGTCTTCGAATCAACCAACGACAACTCCACCATCTTCGCCCCGTCTCCATGCCGGAGCCCCAGAGGAACAATCCGCGTATATCCAGACGATCGCTTGGCATACCGTTCTTTTAGCACTTCCATGACTTTTTTACAGGCGTTCACATGCGTCACAACTGCATTAATGGAGCGAATTGCGCCTCGCGGATCCTTATTTTTGGCAACGGTAATGATTCTTTCCACTAGCGGCTGCGCCACCTCCGCGCGTTTCTTTGTCGTCCGCACGGATTCATATAGGAGAACTGACGTAATCAGGTTCCTGAGCAACGACCTGCTGTGCGCTGGTTTGTGTCGCAGCCTAAGACGGGAAATACGGTGTCTCATTCTTCAATGTTTTCATCGGATAACTTCAATCCTCTATCTCCCAGCATCTTTTTGACTTCGTCAAGCGCCTTTGCGCCGAAGCCGCGGAAGTTCTGGAGCGTATTCTCTGTGCATTTGGTTAGCTGCTCTATGGATCCGACGCCGGCGTTGATAAGCGCGTTAAGAGTGCGCGGCGAGAAGCTCAGAATCTCTATCGGAGTGTAGCTCTCTTTTACAGGAGCGTGCGCCGAGTCGTCCACGTGCTGCGTTGCAGTGCGCGAGAAGTCCGCGACGAACTCGGGTTCGACTATCTTTTTGTCGGACGCGAAATATGCGAAATAGCCCTGAAGAAGCTGTGAAGCGAATATAACTGCTTCTTCGGCACTCAAAGAGCCATTCGTTTGTACCTCGAGCGCGAGCTTCTCCAAATCTGTTCTTTGGCCGACGCGCGTGGCCTCAACGTCAAACCGAACCCGGACTACCGGGCTGTAAATGGCGTCAATATAAATAAGTCCGGGCTCGTTCTGCTTTTTATTGCGTTCCTGGGCAGACAGGTAGCCTACTTTCCACCGAAGCGCCCTTCTCCAGAGTCATAAGCGCAAGGTCCGTGTTCAAGACTTCGATATCTGAACTGGTTTTCAGGTCCTTTGCGGTAACCGCCATCGGGCCGCGGACGTCGAGCGTGATGACTTCTGGAGTTTTGCTGTATTTGCGCAACTGGAGGAGCTTCATGTTCAGACCTACGTCCAGCATGGACTCGCGCACGCCTTTGATCGTTGAATATTCATGATGAATGCCGGCGACGCGCATGGAAGTTACCGCCGCACCGGGCAAGCTGGAGAGCAAGACGCGGCGCATGCTGTTGCCCAGAGTCATGCCGTATCCTGGCGGCAAAGGCCCGATCACGAAAATCGCGTGCGTGGCATCCCCTTTTGTGACCGGATTAACCGTGAACGTTGGTAGTCCTATGTCTTCCTGAATGATGTGCATAAAGACAGAGATAACGCGAGTATTCGACCCGCGGAAATAAAATTAGGTGCGTGAGTAGAATTCCACGATCTGCCTCATGTCCACCGCCTGCTCTGCCGCTTCTGGCGGCGGCATCGCCCGTATCTCTATACGCATCGCTTTTGGATCAACCGTCATCCATGCGGGGGGGAGATATTTTTCATGAGCGGCCAGAATTGGTGCAAATACCGGAGAATTCTTAGATTTGCCTCTGGCTGTGACGATCTGTTCCTGCTTCACCTGGAACGATGGGATCGTGACGCGGACGCCATCAACAAGAAAGTGGCCATGCCCCACGAATTGCCGCGACTGCGTGCGCGTCATGGCAAATCCGGCCCGGTAAATGACATTATCGAGGCGGCGCTCCAGCATCTGTTTCAGCACATCTCCGGTTTGGCCGGCTATTTTTGTGGCCCGCATATACATGCCCAAAAACTGGCGCTCGCTGATGCCATACATGTCGCGCGCCTTCTGCTTCTCTTTAAGCTGCTGCCCGAATTCCGACAGGCGGCCGCCTTGATCACGCGGAGTTTTACCGGGACCGTGCGGCTTGCGCTGCAATATTTTGTCGTACTTATCTGTTCCATACAGATTTACGCCCTGCCGGCGGCACTTTTTTGCCTTTGGTCCGTTGTACTTCATAAACTTATAAGAATGGGCATATTTAAACTCTTCTCCTCCCAGGCGCCCGGCACCCGCCGTGCGAGATTGGCGTGACGTCCACGATAGCGTCGAGATTCAAACCTGCGCCCTGCAATCCGCGAATAGCCTGTTCGCGCCCAGGGCCGAGTCCGCTCACTTCCACCGTAATAGTCTCAATGCCGTACGACTTTGTTTTTCCAGCTGCAGTCTCGGCAGCGATTTTCGCAGCGTACGGCGTTGATTTGCGCGTGCCTTTGAATCCCGCGGATCCGCTGCTGCTCCAACCAAGAACATTGCCGTCAAGATCCGTAAAAGTGACGATTGTGTTGTTCTCGCCAGCATGTATGCAGACGCGCGCCTTTGGAAACGCGCGTTTGATTTTCTTTTTCTTGACGCGCTTGCCGATCGCAGTTTCCGCATCGGGGCCCGCAGATGTCTCTCCTTTGGAGAGAGCTTTTTCTATTGCCGATGGTTCTTTCTTATCGTCAGTCATCGTAACAAATATTGTAAGAAGAATTGGATGCTGGTTCTTTCATTCCGAGCGACTTGTCTTGCAAAGCGGGAAATAATGGAGGAGGGGGATAAGGCGGTGAAGGTTACGTCTTAGTAAGAACTGTACGACCGGAGAGCCCTGTTTTCTTTTTGCCGCGCTTAGTCCTGGCGTTTCTGCGGGACGTCTGACCGCGCACGGGCAACTTACGGCGGTGCCGGTAGCCGCGCCATGTGCCCACGTCCTGCAGACGCTTGATATCGAGCGATATCTTTCTCGTCAGTTCGCCTTCGGTTAGCTCCCTCTCCACTCTTCCGCGCAATCTTGCCTGGTCTGTCTCGTTCATATTGTCCGTCTTCGTATCCATATTGACGCCTAGCTCGCGTAAAATACGCCTGCTGAGCGGACGCCCTATGCCCCTGATCGCCGTGAGTGCGATCTCAATGCGCTTGCTGCCTGGTAATACGACGCCTGATATACGGAGCATGTGATGGCTGAGAGGGAACATACCGCCCTGCCTTGAGTGAGCAGAGAGGGCCGGGGACGAATTGGGAGGCACTAACCTTGTCTCTGCTTATGCTTGGGATTTTTGCAGACGATTCTGCGAACGCGCTTGCCATTTCCGCTGCGCCGTATGACTAATCTGCAATTTTTGCAGATAGGTGTGCATGACGGGCGGACTTTCATGGGGTGGTTGGGGGATTGGCCGATGGCAGCTTCTGTCCATCTGTGGCTTTGTCCGTAACGGCTCCGGCAGCATCTAATTTGGGAGCAGGAGAGTGCGTGGAGACTGGAGAAAATCTGTACACGATGCGCCCTTTCCCCAAGTCATAAGGCGTCATTTCCAGCTTCACTCTATCGCCTGGCAGAATCCGCACGCGATTTACCCGCATGCGCCCCGCAAGATGGCACAAGAGGATGTGGCCCTCTGCTTGCTCGCTGGTGATCCTGACGCGGAATGTGGCATTGGGGAAACACTCTTCCACAACGCCGATGAGCTCGATGACGTCTTTGGACACAGAAAGCAAAGCAAAGTGGCACGTAAAGCCGAGGCATCTTACGTATGGAAAGAGGCTCGTACAAGGCATGGAGATTGATAAAACCTTGAGGTATGCAAAATTATGTTGAATAATAACCATATTATTTTATAATATATAATCATGACGCGGCTATGCCAGAATTTCGCATCCATGACTCGTGATGAGCACCGTATGCTCAAAATGTGCGGAAGGTGAACCGTCTTTAGTCGAAATGGTCCACCCATCCTTATCGTCTCGGATTTCCGGACTGCCCATCGCAGTAATGGGCTCTATGGCGATCATCGTATTTAACGGAAGTTTCGGCCCTGTGCCCGCCTTGCCGACGTTCGGAACATCCGGAAATTGGTGAAGCGCAATTCCAAGCCCATGCCCTGTCAACCCGTTTACGCATGAATATCCGTGTCCTTCGACATGCTGTTGTATCGCGGAAGAGATATCGCCTATTTTCACTCCAGGCGCAGCCAGATTGCACGCATGCTCAAGCGCTTGCGCGGACACGCCTATGAATTTCCGGACGTCTGCCGGGATTCTGCCTACAGCCACCGTGACGCATGCATCTGTATACAATCCGCCGTAGATAACGCCGCAGTCCAGCGAGATTATGTCACCGTCCATTAGTGTTCGGCTGCCCGGAATTCCATGCACGCATTGCTCGTTGATGGAAGTGCATAAAGTTGCCGGGAAATTGTTATATCCTTTGAACGCAGGCGCCGCTCCGTTATGTGACAGTATGAAACACTCTGCAATGTAATCCAGATGCCCGGTCGTGATACCCGGTTTCACGTGTTTTGCGGTTTCGACAAGGCAACTTCGCAGGATGCTTCCGCCTTTTCTCAACAACTCAATCTCGTCGTCGGTGAAAATCTGGAAGGTCGGCACTTTCTGATTCTAGACACGGCGCCGTTTCTCTTCAAACATTCATTGGCTTTACACAGCTATATTTTGGAGTGATGCCCACGAAGAAACGGTGCCGTGTCTAGGGCACTTTTTTTCATTTCCATATATACCTCATCCACCGTGCGCATGCCGTCAATATCCAGTACCTTTTTTTCTCTCTTGAATTTCTCAATAACCGGTATGGTTTTCTCCACAAACGTCTTCATTCTTCTCTCGATTATGGCTGTATCCGCATCATCCGCCCTGCCTTCCATTTTTGCGCGGCCGAGAATGCGCCGTATGCCTTCCGCGGGATCGAGGAGAATATGGATGCAACGGAAATCGCGGCCGGCGTCTTTCATTATCTTATTAAAACCCGTCATTTGATTCTCATCGCGCGGAATGCCGTCGAATAGAATCTTCTGCGATTTTGGCCGCGCGAGGATCGCCTCTTTAACCACTTGCATTATGATCTCGTGCGGCACGAGGTTCCCGTTATCTATGTAAAATCTGATTTTTTTTCCGAGTTCTGAACTTGATGCGGCGATTTTTCGGAGCTCGCCGCCGGCCTCGAAGATGTCATACCCGAACTCGGCTGCGAGGCGCTTTGCTTGCGTGCCTTTGCCGCTGCCCTGGATGCCGAACAACACCAAATCCATGACCCAATGATTGATGATTGGCGAACAATGATCAATGTGAATGTCGCCTGATTCGAAAGGAAGGCATCATCAGACGAGTTTTTCGTAATCATGAGCCAGCATCTGCGCGTTAATTTGCCTGATTAGTTCCATCACGACCCCTACAATGATAATCAGGCCGGAGCCGGAGATGAGCAAGTCGGTGGAACCGAGCGATGAGTATTTTGTGAATAGCAATGGAATTACCGCGACGATTGCCAGAAAGATTCCGCCCCAGAGATTCAGGCGGTTACTGGTTTTGGCAAGAAGATTTGCAGTCTGCTGGCCAGGGCGCATGCCTGGTATGAAGCCTCCGCGCTTCTGTATGGTCTCGGCGACTTCTTTCGGCTTGAAAGTGACCGACACATAGAAGAAGGTGAAACCGACGACAAGCAGGAAGTATCCCGCCATGTAGAGAAAACTGGGATTCTGGGAGCTCAGGTATTTAGTGATAAACTCCACCACGGAGGCAAAGCGCGGCGCGCTGCGGAGAAATTGGGCGAGAATTTCCGGGAACGTGATGAGGGAAATCGCGAAAATGATCGGGATCATGCCGGCTTGGTTGATACGAATTGGAATGGAGCCCTGGACTCCCCGACCGGCCCCCTGGCTCGCGTACGTGATCGGTATCAGGCGATGCGCGTCCGTGAACAACACCACGGCTACAAGCATCGCGATCGAGACTATTACGAAAAGATAGAAAGCGCCCACCTTGCCGTCTCCCGTAAGAAGTATTCCGCCAAATCGCGTTGGTATCTCCGCCACGATGCCAATAAAGATGATCATCGAGACGCCGTTGCCGATCCCTTTCTCGGTAATGATCTCGCCGAGCCACATTAGGAACAGCGACCCTGCAGTTACGAAGATCATTGGCAAAATTACGGCCGGAAAGGAAATGTCAACGATGTTGACTCCTCCGCGTCCAAGCAGAACCAAAAAGCCGTAGCTTTGCAGAAAACTGAGCGGCAGCGCCAGCCAGCGCGTGTACCTGTTGAGTTCCTGCTGCCCCTGCGCTCCTTCTTTGCTCAGCGCCTCGAGTTTCGGGAATATCACAGTGCAAAGCTGGATTATGATTGACGCGTTGATATACGGACTCAGGCCCAGCAATACAACGGAGAAATTGTCGAGGCCCCCGCCAGTAAGCGCGGCGAACACCCCCAGAGCTCCTCCGCCCGATCCTTTCGTATCCAGATACTGTCTTAAAGCGAACACATCCGCGCCGGGCACGGCAACATGCGCGGCCACGCGATAGAGGAAAAGAAGGAACACGGTGACCACTATGCGCTTGCGCAGATCTTCGGAACGCCAGAGTTGTTGCAAATATGATAAGACGGCCATGTGCTACTGTTTAAGGATTGTGATGCTGCCGCCGGCCTGCTCCACCGCCATGCGCGCCTTCGCCGAGGTTGCGTGCACCGAGAGCGAGAACTTTTTGCTGACGGCCCCGCGCGAGAGGAGTTTAACGGGATTTCCAGTCCGGATTATTTTCTTCGCACGAAGCGCCGCGACGTCGTATTCGCCGGCATCGAGCTTCGCTTCCAAAACATCAAGATTAAGCGGCTCATATGTCCGTCTCCGCGGGTGCTTGAAACCGCCCATTTTCGGCTGCCGCCGGATCAGCGGAACCTGGCCGCCTTCAAATCCGAATTTCCTTCCTTTACCGACGCGTGATTGCTGGCCTTTTGTTCCCCGCCCGGCGGTTGTGCCGCCTTTTCCGCTGTTTCCGCGCGCGACTCGTTTTCGGAGTTTGCGGGAGCCTGGATTGGGACTAAGACGATTGAGCACGGAAAAACGGGGAATGTCCGAAGGCCGGCAGTGTAGAATAGATGTTCTGGAAAGGAAAGTGTAGAATCGTTGCACTGATGCTGTTGCTGGCACTCGCTTTTATCATCCTGACCCCGCAATCAGGCCTGGCCTACTTCCGTGTTGATGATCGCACAGCTCCCTATCTCGTTCTTCCGAACGCTGTGCCAGTGCGTTCCGGGAATGTTTCGGCGTCCTTTCAATCAGTTTCTTCAGCGTCCATCTCGGCCATTTCGATTCGCAACTCGATTCTGGCGTTTCGCAGAGACGTTTTATCAATCGTTAACCAGGAACGTCAAAAGCGCGGAATTGCCACGTTGACCAGGAATCCCATTCTCGAGCGCTCCGCGCAAATTCATGCCAACGATATGGCCAAGAGAAACTTCTTTTCGCACATAGCTCCGGACGGCACGGATCTGGAAGACCGCATACGAGCGACAGGATATTTCGTAAAACCATGCAATTGTTCCGTCAGTTTTCCGTACGGCGAGAACATCGCCAAAGGCCAGAAGAACGCAAAAGACGTTATGTCGGCCTGGATGCGTTCAAGTACGCACCGCGAGAATATTCTCAATGGAAAATTCAAGGAGTTCGGACTCGGGTATTCTGGGGGCATTTGGGTGCAAAATTTCGGAGGAATGTCGGTGAAAGAAAACTAGCTTAATTGCGCAAGCGTTTTTCCAAAACAAACATCAAACAACATACGGCGCGGCCGCGCTTTCAGGGGGGTGAAGGGGTGCAGTGAATCGAGAAAATGTTTGTCCTGGCTTCAATGGCAGAGCGGCGGAGGAGCGTTGAAAGCGCCGTCCTTTCTTTTTGGCCATTTTCTTTGGACGAGCAAAGAAAATGGCCGCCGCGCGCAGCGCTTTATTCAATCTTCCCCTTCCGGTGAATATCTCTCTGCTTCTCGACTTCCGATCTGGTCATTTCCGTGAGCTCAAGGCCGCCCGATCGGACTTCCTCCTCGATTCCTTCTCCCGGCAAACCGACAGTCAACGGCTTCTTTCTGGATTCAATGGTTGCTGCGGCCGCTTCTTCGATAACCGCGGCCGTCGCGCCGGGCGCGTGACGGAGCTTTTGCAGGGCCATGATGGCAGTCTGCGCGTTAACCAGCTTGTTGCGTGTGCCGAAGCGCTTGCTGAGAACGTTCCTCACTCCAGCCTGATCGAGGATAACGCGGAGCGCCCCGCCCGCTATCACGCCGGTTCCTGGGTGTGCCGGCAGCAACCTAACTCGTGCCGCTTTGAACTTAAGTTCCACGGAGTGAGGAATGGTGTCGTTTACGATCGGAATTCTTATCATGGCGCGCCTGGCCGCCGAAGACGCTTTTTTGACCGCAGTCTGTACCTCCGTCGCCTTGCCGGTTCCAAGCCCGACCTTCCCTTTTTTGTTGCCCACGACGACGATCGCGCGGAATCTCATGCGGCGCCCGCCCTTCACCACGCGGGTGACGCGGTCAACGGAGAGAGTGGTTTCCGAGAACTCGCTCGGTTCGCGGCGGCCGCCGCGGTCGCCGCGCTTGCGGTCGGGACGGGAAGATTTAGCCATACGTATAAGGAGAAGAAATCGTGTTCACGTAATCAATAAGAGGCTGCAGTTTTGTTCGTTCTTGATCTGACAGTATCACAACGTAAGGATCATCACTAAGTGCCACAAGCTCTCTTGCATTATTGAACGTTAAAAAAGTGCCATCGGGCACGTCAGACAATGTGAGACCATGCTTATCCCTGAGAGTTTCAACACGCCATGCAAAAGGGATTTCCTGCATAGATCAGAATTGTAATCCGCCTGCGCGAGCTGCGTCGGCGAGTTCCTTGATGCGTCCGTGATACTTGTACGGCCCGCGGTCAAAGACGGCGGCGATGATTTTGGCGTCTTTGGCTTTTTTGGCGATGATCGCCCCGACCTTTTTTGCGCCCTCTTTTGTAAGTTTTGCCTTGGCTTCGAGTGACGAAGCCGCGGCGAGAGTTTTGCCGGCGGAATCATCAATCAGCTGCACCCTAATGACTTTTAGCGACCGGTGCACGGACATGCGCGGGCGCTCCGGCGTGCCGCGGATTTTCGTCCGTACCCGGCGTATACGGGCCTGCCGGAGTTGTGATTTGGTTGGACGGGACATGACTCGTAGGGAGATTGTGGAGAGGAGGGTGCGCTTAGATCGCGACTGGCGAGTGATGTAAATAATTGGATAAATTATAAGCAGGAGAGTCTTAGTGAGAGATGATCACGCCGCAGCCTTCGTAACAGCGGCTTTGCCGGGTTTACGACGGACGTCTTCACCGAGGTATCGGACGCCCTTGCCTTTGTACGGCTCCGGCGGACGCAGAGAGCGCAGATCGGAGGCGACCTGGCCAACCAGTTGTTTGTCTATCCCCCGGAATATGATTATATTCTTGTTCTTCTCGTCCTGGCTGATCTCAATTCCGTTCGGGACGCCGAAATTCACAGCGTGCGAATGTCCGAGATTGAGAGACAGCGACTTGCCTTTAATCTGCGCCTTGTATCCGACGCCGATTATCTCGAGTTTTTTCTCGTAACCGGAACTTACGCCGATTGTCATGTTGCGTATGAGCATGCGCGTCAGACCGTGCCGCGCGCGCGCGTCGTCGCTGTCGTCCTTGCGCGTGACTTTCACGATGCTTCCTTCGATGGCAACCGTGACTTCCGGAAGCAGCGCATAAGCAAGTTCGCCTTTCGGCCCTTTTACACGCACCACCCCTGAATTCACATCAACCGACACTCCGGATGGAATCGCCACTGGTTTAGCTCCTATTCTGGACATAAGAATTACGAAACAGTGCAAAGAACCTCGCCGCCTGCCTTTTGCGATCTTGCCTCTTTGTCGGTCAGCAATCCTTTGCTTGTGGTGACCACTGCCATGCCGAAACCCTGCAGAACCGGTTTGATGCTGGAGGCGGATGCGTACGCGCGGCGTCCGGGCCTGCTAACGCGCCTCAGTTCGAGCGAAGGTTTGTTGGCATGGAACGTAACTTCAATATCCTGCTTTGGCGCTTCGCCTATGACTGCCACATCTGCCACCCACCCTTCGCGCTTCAAAAGCTCCAGCAGGTCCTGCTTGATTTTCGACCATGGCGCGCGACATGCGGGTCTGCGCGCGTGCTGCGCGTTGCGCATCCTTGTAATCAGATCGCCGATGGGGTCATTGACTACGGACATAGAAGGAGTGGGAAGATGAGAGCCTTACCACGAAGATTTCGTCACACCTGGAATTTCTCCGTTGCATGCCAGTTCCCGGAAACATATGCGGCAAATCCCGAAGAAACGCATGTACCCGTGCCTGCGCCCGCAAAGTTTGCAGCGATTATAAACACGCGTCGGGAATGCCGGCTTTTTTCCTGCGCGCCTGGCCTTAAGATATTCACCGAGGCGTGCTTGCTGGCTGTTGACCAGTGATAGACGGGCCATGTTTTATGGATGAATAAAGGAATTTGCTACGACGCGGGAGTATCGCCCGATTTGGGCTGTGAATCAACAGGTTTTCCCGTCTTCTGCGAACCTTTTGGAGCGGATTTTGGACGATCGGGAGCGAAGGGCATTTTCATATGCTTCAAGAGCGCCATCCCATGATCGTCGCGTCCTGCAGTGGTCGTAATCTGGATCTGCATGCCGAATATCTTGCCGGCATCGGCTCCGGGAGATTCCGGGAAAATCGTGTGATCCCTGATCCCAATCGCGTAATTGCCGCGCCCGTCGAGCCTTGCCGGGAGTCCGCGGAAGTCGCGTATGCGCGGCAGGGCGCAGCTGATCAGTCGATCCAGAAATTCTTCCATGCGCATGCCGCGAAGCGTGACCATTGCGCCGACCACCAATCCTTTGCGAGTCTTGAAATTCGAAATGGCGATTCGCGCTGTCCGGAATATCGGCTTCTGTCCGGTGATGCGCTTGAGCACGTCGGCTACGAATTCGTGCATTTCCTTGCTGTCCATCTTCGTTTTATTGATACCAACATTCACAACCACCTTCTCTATGCGCGGCAGAGCGTGGATATTCTTGATCCCCAGTTCCTGCTTAAGCGCTGTGACGATGGGACCTCGCAGCCTGTCATGCAATGAATCGTACTTAGTCATGGAGAGTGATTGGAGTTATCCCCCTTCTCTCGCAAGCGTGGGAAGGGCGCAGAAATGAAGGTTATGAACCTCTTCCCGCACTGCGGGAATGAAGCTGCTGGCTTGGAATGGTGTGGTCCTGCTGCATGTGCGATGCCTCTTTCACCTCGACCTGCTCCTCAGCCGCCTGCGCGCCGAACCCGATGCGTTTCCAGAACGGCTGTTTTTTGCCGATGGCTGTGGTGTCTTTGGCTTCCTTGATTTCTTTTATTTCTTTCTGCGTTTCATCCGCCTTTTTCCTGACTTCCTTCTTCGGTTTCACCGCCTTCACCTCATCGCCGCTAATTTTGCTGACGCGTATTTTCCTCCCCTTGTCGTCGAACTTGTATCCGATGCGCGACGGCTTGCCGGTTTTTGGATCGAGAATCATGACGTTGCTCGCGGAGAGCGACGCTTCGTATTTCAAAATACGGCCAGCCTGCTGGTGGGTTTTTTTCACGTGGCGCGTACGCATGTTGACGCCGCCGATTATCACGCGGTTCTCGGTTTCCAAAACGCGGAGAATCGAGCCGGTCTTGCCCTTATCTTTGCCGCTGATTACCAGGACTGTGTCGCCTGTGTGAAGCTTCATAATGAGTGGAACAATTTCCCCCTCCCCCCGCTTGCCTGCCCTGAGTTTATCGAATGGGCGGGAGATGGACGGAATTGTGAGAGTAGAAAAAAGCGTGATTAAAAAAACAGGAATTATAGGACATCCGGCGCCTGGGAAATAATCTTCTGGTATCCCCTGGCGCGCAGTTCGCGCGCCACTGGCCCGAATACGCGCGTTCCCTTTGGCATGCCGTCTTTTTGGATTATTACGCAGGCATTGTCGTCAAAACGCACGCCGCTGCCGTCCTTGCGACGCGTCATTTGCCGGGTTCTCACAACAACCGCGGTCTCAATGGTCTTTTTTCGAACAGTGCCTCGGGGCTCGGCATCCTTGATGACCACGATTATTACATCGCCTATGCGCGCATAGCGCCTGTTGCTGTCGCCAAGCACACGGATGCACATGGCCGTTTTCCCACCCGTGTTATCTGCCACTGTCAACATGGACTGGGGTTGAATCATGATCGTACGTCGGAAGAAGTGCTCTTGGCGCCTTCGGCGTCATTGGCATCTTTGTTATGTCGCTTTCTCATAACCCTCTCAATCGCACCCTCCTCAGCCAAATCACTTACTCTTGGGACGCGTTTAACAACATGCGTGATCTTGAAGAACTTGCGCTTGCTAATCGGGCGACATTCGGTGATCTCGACGGTGTCACCGATACCCAAGTCTGTCATGCCTTTGGTGTCCGCGAGGAACTTTTTGCTCACGCGGTACCGCTTGCGGTAGAGCGGATGGAACACGGAGCGATGCACAGTCACAGTGACGGTGTCGGTCATCTTGGCTGCGGTGATTGTTCCTACTTTGGTGCGCATAAGAAAAATCAAGAAGAACGCATGGCCTTTTTGCGGACGGAGACTGTAGCTGTTTTTGGCTCCTTCTTCAAATCCGTCTTTTCGCCAAGGACCATCATCATTCTCGCAATCTGCTTCTTCTCCCGCCTATACCGACCTGTATCCTTCTCGGTATTCATCGTGATCTGCAATCGCATCTTGCGGACATGCGTCTGATGAATGCGCAGTTCTTTGCGCAGATCCGAAATCGGCATGGCGCGTAACTCTGTGATGGTGGTGGTTGCCGTCATGGATGGGAAAATAAATTCGGCTGCATGGATGCGGCACGCCGCATACGTAATAAGATTACGACCGTAACCGCACAACGATCTTCGTTCTGAATGGGAGTTTATGCGCCGCCAATCGCAAGGCTTCTCGCGCAATCTCTTCGGATAGGCCGTCCATTTCAAAAAGCATCGTTCCCGGCTTGACCGCGAGAGCATAGTACTCCACCGAGCCCTTGCCGGCGCCCATCGGCACTTCCGCCGCCTTGCGTGTTACAGGCGTATGCGGGAACACGCGTATCCAGATTTTCCCTCCGCGTTGCGCTTTGTGTGTCAGCGCCCTGCGGGCAGCTTCGATCTGCCGCGCAGTGAGCTCGCCGCCTCCCTGAGCCTTGAGTCCGATGCTTCCAAACGCGAGTTGTGCGCCGCGAGTCGCCTTGCCGTAAAACGCGCCACGGCGGCGATGATGCTTGCGATGCTTTAATTTTTTGGGTTCCAACATGGAAGAGATTGCAAGTGGGAGGAGAGACTCCCCTCTCCCTCATCGAGTCCTTCGGCTTCGCTCGGGACGAGGCGTGGGGGAGGGGCTGGGAGTTGAGGTTTAGGCGGCAGATTGTAATGAGGCAGACTGAACCTGTTGAATCTTCTTGAACACCATTCCCTTGTACACCCAGACCTGAACGCCGATTGTGCCGAACTTGGTGACGGCATGGCGGTGCGCATGCTGGATATTCGCGCGGAGCGTTTGCAAAGGAACATTCCCCTCTTTAAAGAGATCATCGCGCGCGATCTCTGCGCCGTTAAGGCGGCCGGACACCGTGATTTTTATGCCCTCGGCTCCGGCCTGCGTCGCTTTCTCGATGGCCATTTTTACCGCGCGGCGATACGGCATTCTGCGTTCTATCTGTCCTTGGATCGTCTCTGCGATAACTTCGGCGTCTGCGTCTGGATTGCGAAGCTCCTGAATTTCGACCAGAAACGATCCGCTGAATCGCTTTTCAAGGTCCTTTCGCATCTCTTCGATGGCGGTTCCCTGCTTGCCGATCAGCACGCCAGGCTTGCTGGTGACGATGGTGACCGTCACTTTCTTGCCACGATCTATAGCGATCATACTTATGCCGGATTCCTTTACACGTTTTCGTATGTAACGCTTGATCTGCACGTCCTGAATGAGAAGATCGCTGAATTTTCTGCCCTTCGCGAACCACGTGCTAGGCCACGTATGAGTTATGCCGATTCTGAAGCCGTTGGGGTTGACTTTCTGGCCCATTGAAAAAGAATGTTAAGAGGGTTGAGATGACGAAGAAGAATCGGCGGATTGCGCTGCTTTTCCCTTTCTCGCCTTGGCAGAACCCGCTGTTTTTACAGCATGTGCCGATCTTTGTGAAGCATTGCCCGGCTCTTTTGTCGCTTTTTTCGATTCCGCTGATTGCTTTGGTTGCCCACGATCATCGGGAAAACCTAGTTCCAAACTGACATGCGACAGGAATTTCCTGTACGGGCGCGTGCGTCCACGTGCCATCGGCATTCCCCTGCGATACGCCTGCCCCTGATTTACAACAACGGACTGAATAACCATCATCTGCGCGTCCTGTTTGTCGTTATGCGATGCGTTGGCGACGGCGGATCGCAGCAGCAGTTCCATCATGCGTGCGGCCTTTTTATGAGTTTTTCGCAGCGATTCAATTGCATCAGGCACGCTCATCCCACGGACCATCTTTGCGATGAGATTGGCCTTTTTTGGGGCGATGCGCGCGGAGTGAAGATATGCTTTCATAGATGATAAATCGTAGGGGATGGTCATTTCGACGGAGCCGGAGCAGCAGCGGAACCTGTGGCGCCGGGCGCGGCTCCGGCAGCTGCCGGAGCGACCGTCGTGGCCGCTTTGCCGCCGTGCCCCTTGAACTTCGTCGTCCAGGAGAACTCACCCAATTTGTGACCGACCATCTGCTCGGTTATGTACACCGGAACAAAGTCTTTGCCGTTGTGGACGGCGAATGTGAATCCCACGAATTCGGGCGGGATGTCGCAGTCGCGCGCCCATGTTTTGACAATCTTTTTTTCCTGCTTCTCGATCATTTTCATGACTTTCTGCAGGAGAGCCGGATCAACGTACGGGCCTTTTTTGAGCGAGCGAGACATTAGTTGGAGGAAGAAGTGATCTTGGCTGGCGAGTAGTGAACGAGAGGAGCAGTCCCCATCTCCCGACTGAGCGTAGCGAAGGCGGGGGAGGGGTTAGGGGAGGGGGTTTACCTCCGCTTCTTCTTATGCAAGCGTCTGCGGATGATAAGCATAGTGGATTTTCTGCGAGATCGCGTCTTCACGCCGAACGCTTTCTTGCCCCACGGCGTCTTTGGCGCTACGAGGCCGATGGACGCGTGGCCTTCTCCTCCACCGTGCGGGTGGTCCACTGCGTTCATTGACTTGCCCAGCACATGCGGCTTGCGTCCCATCCAGCGCATCCGGCCTGCCTTGCCTATTGTGATCAGGTTATGTTCGGCGTTGCTGACTGCGCCGATCGTCGCGAAGCATTCTTTTCGCACTTTGCGCGTCTCGCCGCTCGGCAGCTGGATGATCGCATACGGATCGTCAATGCCGACGAACGTGGCAGCTGATCCGGCCGAACGGACGATTTGTCCTCCGCGTCCCATCTGCATCTCAATGTTGAAAACGCGATAACCGACCGGAATATGCTGCAGTTGCATGCGATTTCCGAGCTTGACTTTCGTGCGCGGCCCCGAGACGACATGATCGCCGATCTTAAGCCCCTCCGCCGCGAGGATGTATTTTTTCTCGCCGTCGGAGTAGTGAAGCAGCGCGATGCGCGCCGACCGGTTCGGATCGTATTCCAGCGCTGCGACGCGGGCGGGGATCCCGAACTTCGTCGTCTGTTTAAAGTCAATGATCCGGTATAGCCGCTTATGCCCGCCGCCCCGGAATCTGGAAGATACTCGCCCCTTATTATCCCGTCCCGAGGAACGCTGCTTGCCGTAGACGAGGGTTTTCTCGGGCTCTTTCTTCGTGAGCCACGAGAAGTCCGCGATCGTCATTTGTCGCCTACCCGGTGTTGTCGGCTTTGGCTTCTTGAGTGGCATTACATTGAGGGGGGTAGGCACTCCCATCTCCCGCCCATTCGATACACTCAGGGCAGGCAAGCGGAGGAGGGACTGGGAGTGAGAGTCTAGGCGGAGATCACTTGAAAGTCAGAAATATCCAGTGCCTTGCTTTTCGGCTTCAGCGTCACCATCGCCTTTTTGCATGCATGCCGCTTTTCCATCGTCTTCCCGGCGCCAAGATCGCGCTTCTTGGCCTGCGTCTTGATAATGCGGACGGCGGAGACGTCAACGCCGTAAAACATCTTGAGCGAGTTTATTACGTCCACTTTCGTCGCGCGCGGATCCACGCGAAGCGTGTAGGTTCGCACGTCACTGGCTTTCAGGCGTTCGGCCTTCTCGGTGACAATGGGGGCGATGATTACGCAGGAGAGATTCATGTGAATGAGGGATGAGGGAGTGATGGCAGAAAAAGAGACGCTTGGGTGAGAAATAAGAAACTATGCAAAAACTTTCTCGGCGCGCTCAATCGAATCCCCTACGAATACGATGGATTTCGCAAGCAGCACGTCTTCGGGGTTCAGATACGCCGCGCGCAAAATCCTGATTCTGGGAATATTTCTGGACGACATCAGCATGGCATCATGCTTTTCCGGAACCACGAACAGCAGGCGGCGTCCGATTTGAACCGGAAGTTTGGTGAGCAGTTCATGGAACGCTTTCGTTTTGATCGTTTCCGGATAGCTCTCAAGTCCCAGTATCGCGCCGTTCTTCGCCTGCGCCGAAAGGCAACTCCTGAGCGCGGCGTGCCTCATGGCTTTCGGCATGGATTTCGTGAAATTCCTGTCCTTCTTCGGGCCGAACGCCTTGCCGCCTCCGCGCAGGAGTGGTGAGCGTAGCGAACCACGGCGCGCCCGGCCGGTGTGCTTTTGTGCGTAGACCTTCTTCGTTGAACCACGGACCTCGCTGCGTTTTTTTGCATGCGCGACCGGCATGCGGCGGTTGCTTTGCTGCATCGTGACCGCCTGGTGCATCAGGTCCATGTTGATGCGAACATCGAAGAGCCCCGACGGTAGATCTCGCGTGGTTGTCTTGGTGCCTGTGGCTGAGTAGACGTCAATCTTCATAAGAGGGAAGGCAGTCCGCCCTCTCCTGCGAAGCGTGAGAGGGGCGGAGGGGTGAGGGTAAAAACTAGGACTTCTTATCAGTGGAAGGCTCAACAGTAATGTACACCCGCCCCCCGTTCGGCCCGGGCACCGGCCCTTTCACGCCGACTATCCCTTTTTCCGCATCCACCGTAACTACCGGACGGCGGTGGAGCGTTACGCTGTCACTGCCCATGTGACCGGCCATGTGATGACCGGGGAGGATGCGGCCCGGCTGCGTGCGCATGCCGACGGAGCCCGGCTCGCGCTTGAAGTGCGATCCGTGGCTGCCGGGGCCGCCGCCGAAGTGCCACCTCTTCATTACTCCCTGGAAGCCCTTTCCTTTGGAGACGCCCTGAATGCAAACGAGGCTTTCGGGGACGAATATCTCCACGGTGATTTTTCTCCCCGGTTCCATCCCCTCGAGCGAATCAACTTTCCATTCCTTTTGCGCGGCGTACCGGACATTCTCTTTCCCCTTTCGGCTCTTCCACGGTTTCGCGCCGACGCCCAGAACCACTGCATTGTAGCCGTCCTTCTCTTTCGTCTTTGTCCGCACCACTGTATTCGGCTCGGCCTGTAGAAAAGTCACGGCAACCGCCTCCCCGCTCTCCCGAAAGATGCGTGACATGCCGATTTTGGTAGCAATCAATCCAGACATAAAAGAGTTGTCATTTTTTTAGCGATAAGGCCGGACATACAGTGGTCATCCTGAGGCGCCCCGAAGGGCCACGAAGGATGAGAGGAAGAGCTTGTGAACTTAAGATCCTGGAGGTTCTTCTAGCCTGGATAGTTGTCATCCCGAGTAGAAATTTGCGGAGCAAATTTCGTATCGATGGAACACCAGACTTGAACACAAGACGGCCCTCTGTCATTCCGAGTAGCCCTCGCGCCTTTCCGCAGAATGGTGCGGGGCGTACCGAGGAACGAACACAAGACCACTCACGCAAAAAACGAGAGCGGACGGAGTCTAGGCATGCCAAGCTGACCTGTCAAACTTCACTCGGAGAAAGAGGGAACCTGATGATCAAGAGAAAGCAGCATGTTTCTCATTTTCTCATGCTTCCTGCTCCACAAAGATACTTACCGATCCTCCGCTTTTCGAATATGCACCTGCCCGATATCAATTTTCCTCTTTTCATCTTCAAGATTGCTCAGTAGTCTCTTGCGTTCATCTCTGGCATCTTTATTTCCTTGGGTCAAACGCAATCCGACCTTGTAGATACCGGCTGCCGCGAGCCCCCCACCGGCAAGAGTAAACGCGGCTTTGGAGCCAAGCGGCATTTCACCCCATATTGCTTTTGCATATTCCGTTGGCACAACTCCTGCGAGAGTCCCTCCTGTATCTTTTGCTCTTTCCCAAATGCCGGTCATCCACGCAGGAACTTCTCCCCCCAATGCGATGCTGCCGACAGTGGGGAGGAGGGCACCGGCGCCAATGAGCAAAGCGGCTTTGGTAAGTTTGTTCTTGAAGATCTTTCCGAGCCATGTTTTCTTTTCCAATGCCATGTTTTTAATGAGTTCTTCCTGCAGTTCCAGCCCCGCACGATACTTTTTCGTGGGACTGTCCGCTTCTACAAAGCGCTTCAACGTCGGTCCGGCAACACGAATATCGCCGGGATTTTGCTCAAGGCGAATGGGTCCCTTCTTCGGGACTGTCAGTTTTTCGTCAACGGATGGCGGATTCTCGGATGGATTTTCCGGTGGTGCTTGTGTGCTACTCATGAGAATTATCGTTGAAGAACGAGCGAATTCGATATCAGAATCTGGTGACGCACTTCGCTCAAACTGGCAACTGCGGAAAGGTCCTTGGTATTCTTTGCGTCGATGAGTGTGCGATGGATGACTGCTGTTAGGCCGACCGCGCCGAGAACGAGCAACGCTTTCGTCAGGACTTCGGAGGGGAAATCATCAACGCCAACAGCATCCAGGCCTTCCTTACCCGCTTTTGAAACCATATGTTCCAGGGCGAGACCAAGACGCGGAGGCAGCTGGCTGCGCAGATAATCGGCGCGCTCAATCAGCTCCTCATTCGTCTCCCACGCGGTCCCTGTCTCTTCTTCCACTTTCCCGCCCCATGCCTTCTTCATGCTCACGGGTAGTCTGTCGTAGAGTTTTCGCTCGGCTTTGGTGAGGTAGATGGTCATTGTTTGTGTGCGAAACTTGATGATCAGGCCAACTTGCTCAGATTCCTGAGGATTGCTTTATTGCCTCCTGTGTCAGCAGGCCAGCCGGTCCGGGGGCCACGCTGCCAATCACGCTCCCTGCATCCGTTGCAAATTTGGTACGCTCCGCATGGACAGTTTTTTTGCCGACTTCCGTTGCCCAGTCCCAGGACATCGTTCTGGCAATTTGGGGGTCGTATTGCAGTTTCGTCAGCTCTTGATACTTCTCCCGGTAAGCCCTGGCCGCCGCCGGCGAAAGGCCGATGGGCGGCATGCCGGGGAACAGTTTGTTCGTGATCGCATTGTAGCTACCTCTTGCGACATTTGAGATTGTCGCTTTCGCCGATGCGGGAAGCAGAGAATAAGCTCCAACGAGCGCAAGCGCAGTCACGACCCATTTCAACAGGCGGGAACGAGGACGTTCCTGTCCGTCACTTGGATTTTCATTAGGACCCTGATTATTTCTGTTTACCATGAGGGGGGGGTTAAGGAATCAGGCAAGAACGGATTTATGCATCAGTTGCCGATGGCGAATCGCAGAAAGAACGGCGATGCCCTTCATCGCCTCATCATTCGCCTTGCCGCTAAGCAGTGCGAATTCAATGAACATGCAGATGCCAGCGTTGCCGATGGCATCTAGGAAGACATTAAGGACGTTTTCGGGCATGTCCGCGAGAATGGCGCCGAAATCCTCGCCCTTTTGCAATCGCTCGTTGACCTTCTCGATGTAAGGAGCAAGCGTTGGGTTCTTGGAGTACCTGGCAATGCGGCGTTCCAATTCTTCGGGATGCTCGAAATTTTCTGCGGTTTCCTCGATTATTTTGCTCTCCCATTTCCGACGAAGAGCAGCAGGCAAATTGTCGAACATCGTTTTCTCGTTCGACCGCAGATACAGGACAGTACGCATAGCGCACGGGGGGATGGATATGAGTGTTACGGTTTCCACTATTATAGCGGAAAATGAAGATGTGTGCAAATGCAACTCCCCACGTAGTTGTCACTCGTAGACAGAATGGTCGCCAACGGTAAGGAAAACTGCCGTGTGCTTGTTTTCGTAGATAAAGATGACCCGATATCGATAATTGACGGGAAAACCCCATCTGCCTCGCAGAGCTCCTTTCAGCTTGTGTGTGTGCAACGTTTGGTGATGCGGGTTTTTGACAAAAAGCTCAATAGATCTCCTCGCTTCATTCTGAAGAACGTGTGGTAATTTCTTGAACGCTCGGAAGAAAGCCGCTTTGTAGGCAATGCGGAGCATTGTCAGAACTTCTTCAGAAGGTCATCAAAATTTCCGTGGAGAGTCGGCTCGCGTTGAGCTTGCAATACTGCTTCCACTGCCTGATCTTCCAAATATTTTTTCATCGCTTTACGCATCGCATCGGCTTTATTGGAAGCAATGCCATCGCGAATCAAATCCTCAATTGCCTTCAACATCTCGTCGGTGAGCGGCACGGAAATGGTCGTCATAAACGCATTGGGAATTAAGTATGATAATATCATATATTGCCCCCATGCCGCGTGCAAGCAATAAATACTCGATCTATACTCACAATCGATGAATCAATTTCGCCTCCAGAAAGCGCAGATCATTCGACAGCAGGGAATGCAGCCGTACGCGTCTTCCTTTGATCGGACGCATACTCTGATGGCGGCAAGGGCATTGAATGATGAAGAAAAAACCGTCATCGCTGGCCGCGTTGTCCTGCTACGGGACATGGGAAAGATGACGTTTTTGGCACTGCAGGATCACACCGGGCGACTGCAGATAGCGATGAAAGAGGAAGACATCGGCAAGGGAAAGTACAAGGAAATGCTGCATCTGCTTGATTTAGGCGATTTCATCGGCATTAGGGGGAAGCGTTTCACGACGCAAAAGGGCGAGCCGACCGTCCGTGCGTCGGAATGGACGATGCTGAGCAAGGCTTTGCGACAGCCTCCGGAAAAATGGCACGGGATCGCTGATCAAGAAACCGCATGGCGGCAGAGATATCTGGATACCGTGAGCAATCGCGGTAGCTTTGATCGCTTTATCTTCCGCAGCGCATTTCTCAAAAAGCTTCGCGAATTCTACTGGTCGCATGAGTTCGTGGAAGTGGAGACGCCCGTTCTAGTGAATGCAGCGTCGGGAGCGCTCGCCAAGCCATTCACAACTCACCATGAAGCCTATGATCTGGATGTCTTCCTGCGTATTGCACCCGAGACATTCCTGAAAGAATGTCTAATTGGGGGATTTGATCGAGTTTTTGAAGTAGCGCGCGTCTTCCGCAACGAGGGCCTTGATCCGAGCCACTTGCAAGACTTCACGATGGTAGAGCATTACGCGGCGTATTGGGATTATCTGGAAAATATGAAATTCACCGAAAAAATGCTGAGCTCGATCATCGGTGAAATGCTCGAAACGACGAAAACTAAAATCCATGACCGCAATGGAAAGTCCGTGGCAGTGGATTTCGCCACGCCATGGCCCCGCATGAGCATCCGCCAGGCGATTATCGGCGGATGTGACATTGACATTGCAAAGAGTAATTCGCGGGGAGCCCTTATGGAAGCCATGAAAAAGGAGAGTATCCGACTCGATGTTCCGACTGAGAACCTGAGTATGGGGAACCTGATTGACCAGCTTTACAAGAAGGTTTGTCGTCCTAATTTTACCTCCCCCGTCTTTATCACGGATCATCCCATTGAACTCTCCCCCCTTGCGCGCAGAAATGACGATAATCCGGACATCACCGACCGCTTTCAGCTCGTCGTCGGCGGATGGGAAGTAGTGAACGCCTATTCGGAATTAATTGATCCGATGGACCAGGCACGTCGTTTTGACGAGCAGGACAAGGCAAATGCAGGAGGAGACAACGAAGCGCACAGGAAAGACGATGAATTCGTGACGGCTCTGGAATACGGATGTCCGCCATGCTCTGGATGGGGAATGGGAGTGGATCGGATTGTTGCGCTTCTGACACAACAGACAAACCTTCGTGACGTTGTTCTTTTCCCGTTGATGAAGCCTCTTGCAAAAACGATGAGCCCTTTTCTAAGCCAAAAATCTGAACCTAACCCCACCCCTAACCCTAACCCCAACCCTCCTTCGTCTCTCCCTCCGCAACACCTCGAATACGGCCACCTTTTGCCGGCCGCTCATGGTCTTCTGTCGAAGCACGCCGATAAGACGCGCTCTCATCTGATCGCGACCGGAGCTGCTATGGAGGCGTTTGCCAAAAAATTCGGAGGCGATACCGCCACGTGGCGCATCGCCGGAATGTTGCACGACCTCGACTGGGATCATTTGGAAAAGGATATGCATGAACACTGTGGTAAAACATTGGAACAGATGCTTGCGGAAATCAAGTCTCCAAAAGAACTGTTGGAGGACATACGCTCGCATTATGCGGAGAAATACGGCGCGGAGCACCCCCTGGAAAGCATGCTGCGAAAATGCCTCTATTGCGTGGATGAACTCACAGGCCTGATTATCGCCGTTACGCTTGTAAGGCCTTCAAAAAAGATCGCCGATGTGGAAGTCAGTTCCATCAAGAAGAAAATGAAGGATAAGAGTTTCGCGGCGCAGGTCAGCAGGGAGCAGATCAGGAAATGCGAGGAGTTATTGGGCGTGCCGCTTGATGAAATGATACAACTGACCCTGGAAGCCATGAAGGGAGTCGCCAGGGAGATGGGATTATGAAGCACCGCGATCACCAGTTTTTGTCGAAATCGTTTTCCTGCAGGACTGGAATCAGGTGCTCGAAACCCATGCGCTTTAGTACTTCTTCGCTCAGGTGCAATGCCTCTTGCAAAAATGGAATACGCACGACAACGCACTCTCCCAATCCCTCTTGAGCCACCATATCGGCCGATGACGAATCAGAATGAACGATATACATCAAACGGACTGCGGGCGCGGAAGAACCTTGCTCCTCCGCCTGACATTTCAGCTCATGTTCAAGTGACGGAAGCCAGTGATGGCGCGAAGACGCAGTTTCGTTGTGCAGAGACCATTCCGAAGCCGTGATGTCGCAAAACCAATACTGATTCGGCCCGTCGCCCTGTAAAACAAGCTGATCATATCGTTGCGGATTCTTGTTTCTTCGTTTCAAGAATATGCCTCCGCTGGAAAATCCGCCTATTCTGAAACTTCGCCCGATTTTTAATGAATCATTGGATGTGAATTCCGGCACGTGCAACTCATCATCGGCATGGATTGCGGAAATCAGTTCTTTAATGATTTTTCGCGCAAGATATTCCGATGTATGACCCAATATTGAGCTGCACATACATTCAATGGATTGCATGAATCCTTTTTCCTGCAATCGTTTAACATGCATATTACACTGGAAAATATTTCGCTCCCAGGACTCGGTGTCCCACCGGGCCTGCCGCGCAATAGTGGTATTTTTTGCATAAGCCCCGAAGTCGGCGAGCATGTGACCGAATTGCAAACTGTCTTGAATGGTTTTTGGATCAATCATCGCGCATACAGACATTCGTGTTTTGTCGCGTCCGTTTTTAATGCCGCCTTGATTTATCCACTTGATACTCGCATACGTTGAAATTTTGCTTTCCAAATGTTTACGTTGAGAATCGGAAGGATTGCATGGAAAATTTGCGCATCCTCCGTTCTTGAACATCTCATTTTTTATTTCCTCTGAACTGGGACAGAAGCCGCCAACTTTTGCAAGAGTGTTCACATGCCATTTATATACTAATTCCTGATTTCTGGCAATAGCGAATAACGCTGCACAATGCACCGTTATATTTCAATTTCTTCCCCCCTAGCCGGCAGCAAAGTCTCCACGCCAAGCGATGTATTCAGCCGTTTCGCAAAAGGTTCCATTTGCTCAGTTTCGCCATGCACAAGGATAATCTTTTTCAGACCCTCCACCGCCGCAACGTACCGGTCAAGATCGTCCATGTCCGCATGCCCCGAGTACGCGTCAATGGTGACTACTTCCGCTTTTTTCTGGTACATCCTGTCGAAAATTTTGATCGCTCCGACGGCGGGGTCTACCACGCGCCTGCCGAGCGTGTTTTCCGCCATGTAACCGACGGCAAGAACTGTGTTTTTGGGGTTCTCGATCTCGTTTTTCAGGTGGTGGCGGATGCGACCGGCTTCGCACATGCCGGAGGCCGCCATGATTATCATGGGGCCGGGCGTGTTGTTGAGCGCCTTGCTCTGCTCGACGGTATCGGTGTAACTGACCAGCGAGAACTGGAACGGGTTGTGCTGCTTTCCGAGAAACTGCGCGAACATTTCCTGGTCGTAGCATTCCGGATGCTTCATGAAAACGTCAGTGACGGAACTGGCCAGAGGCGAGTCAATGATGATCGGGACCGGCGGGATCTTCTTCCAATCCCACAGAACGTGCAGGTCGTAGACGATCTCCTGCGTCCGTTCCAAAGAGAACGCAGGAATGATTATCTTGCCTCCGCGCTCGGCCGTGCGCACGATCGCCTCGCGCAAATGATTCTTCGCCTGTCCGACTTCCTCGTGCCGGCGGTTGCCGTAGGTGCTTTCGCAGATTAGCACGCCCGCCGGCTGCATCGGCACCGGATCGCGTATGATCGGGAGTTCCGACCTGCCGAGGTCCGCGCTGAATCCGAGCCGCAAGACCCGCGCCGCGCCGGAGCCTCTCTGTTCTTTGATTTCCATCAACACCTGCGCCGACCCGATTATGTGCCCCGCGTCGAAAAACCGTGCGCGGAGGCCAGGGCAGACGGATATCCAGTCGCCGTAATTCTGGCCCTTGAAGAGCTTCATGCATGCGGCGGCGTCCTCTTGGGTATAAAGCGGCCCGTCGAATGCAATCATCGAACTTTTCAGATGTTTCTGGAAGAATTCCTCGTCCTGTTCCTGGATATACCCGCCGTCGCGCAGCATCACCGCCGCCAGATCCTTCGTCGCGTATGTGCAGTAGACGGGGCCGCGGTATCCCTTCTTGTGCAGGAGAGGGATGCGCCCGACGTGATCCATGTGCGCGTGGCTGAGGATGACCGCGTCAATGTCGGTGACCTTGAACGCGAAAGTCGCGTTTTTCTCGGCGGATTCCTTGCGCCTTCCCTGGAAGAGCCCGCAATCCAGCAAAACGCGGCTTATCCTGCCGGGAGCATATTCGATCCGCAGCTCGTGGCATGTGCCGGTGACTTCCCGTGCCGCGCCGTGACTGATGAATTTCATTTTATTTCATTATAGCGTAACCACCATTTTTCGCGCTAACCTCCGCACACGCCTATTGCTTGAATTACCTGATCGAGCGTCTTGTCACCAGATAACTGGCTTAGCGCATGTAACAGAGTACCGACCGTCGCTCCACCCGGATGCATAAGCGCCGATCTTTGCTCGTCGTTCAGGCTGGCGATCGCAGGGTCGCAGCCGGTTCTATCGCCGTTGGAGCCGTGGAAATTGCCGGAGTCGGCGTTGTCCTGCCCACTCTGGCCGATTCCCGCATCTGTTCCGTCGGACACGCCTCTGTCGCCGCCGTCCGACGGGCAGATAATGCATCGCCCTGCCACTCCATTCCTTGTGCATCTCGGTCCTATGTTTGGAAAACCAGAGTCGCATGGCTGTTCTCCGGTCTGGATCCAGCAACGATCAAAGCCCGCCGGACATTCCTGATCTGCGCAATGATAACACGTCCCGTCGCTGCACGGGTCTCCTACTTCGGCTTGCGAACCGTCCGGACAGATATTATTCCCGGTTTGCCGACACTCGAAACCATCCAGGCATGAGCCAGATCTGCAATAATGACAAAATCTCTCATCGGGGCTGTTGCCGCATCTTATGCCTAATTCTTCCTTCGTGCCCTCCGGACATAGGCCGCTCAACTGATCACCTGCAATGCAGCCTGTCGGGTCGCTGTCGTCCTGTAAAAGCGGTGCGTTTGGCCATGTATCTGGACAATAATCGCCCGTATTCCACACGCATTCGCACTCGTCACCCCATTTGTTGCAGTATTTTCCTGCAGGACAATCCCCGTTCGCCGGACACATACCCGGAATATCATATTGCGCCCTGCATTCCACAGGGCCTTTTTCCTGCCCCCGGCTGTCGCCGTCCGCGCCCCCCTGACTCTGCCACCATCTGGAAATATCCAGCCAGGACTTAACATTAAAAAGGTCTGCCATTGCAAAGGAGCCGTACATGGATCCAAAACCCGATTGCATCACAAGAGCGACGGCAAGCGCGATTGCGACGACGCCGCTGTATCGAATATGCCCGTCGGCAGACTTTTTCTTCTTCTTTGTCATCGGACCGGATGATAGTCGAAAAATAACATGGATGTGTAGAGGCTATGCATGCAATACCCACACTTTCTCTGGACATGAAAAAAAATCGTGGAGATCTTACATTCCGGTAGCGGCAAGCAGCTCCTCCTTTTCCTGCGCAGAAAGAGGCCGCATCGCTCCTGGTTTGAGAGAGGCATCCTGCAGAGTCACGATCCGCACACGCCTAAGCAGCGCGACCGGCGCGCCGACCTTCTGGCACATGCGGCGTATTTGCCGGTTTTTGCCTTCTGTCAGCGCTATCCGGAATCGCGATTCATCGAGCCGCCGGACGCGCGCGGGCTTAGTTTTCTCACCCGAGATCGTCATCCCCTGTTCCAGTTTCCGGATCTGCCCGTCTTTGATTATGTGCGTCACGGTCACTTCGTATTCTTTTTCGTGATCGAATTTCGGATGCGTGAGACGATAGGCGAGGACGCCGTCATTGGTCAGAAGGAGCAGTCCCTCAGATTCTTTATCGAGGCGACCCACCGGATAGATCTTTCCGCGAAGATTCAAAGGAATGAGATCGAGAACTGTCTTGCCGGAAGAAGCGACACGGCTCACGTTCTCGGTGATAATCCCTCGCGGCTTATTCATCATATAATAGAGCATCTCATGTCGCGCCTGCATGACTTTTCCCGAGACCTCGATCTTGTCGCTTTCGGGATCCGCCTTCTGCCCGAGCGTCGCAGCCGTGCCATTGACCGTCACCAGCCCCTGAATGATGTACTCTTCTGCCTTGCGCCGCGAGGCGATGCCTCTAGCCGAAAGAATTTTCTGCAATCGTTCTAGCATAATTCATTGGAAGGCGGCACGAGGAGGACGAAGGACCCAGGCATGCGTTCATACTAGCGCGTCACGGCTGATCATGAGTGCATGTATCAGTCCACCTGTAATTGCACGACTGGTATCGGGCTTGCCCTGTACCGGAGCGCGAAGCGCGACTGGTACAGGGTGTGACCCATGTCAAAAAACCTAGAAAATTCTAGGCAGTGATATGAGTCCAAAGTCTTGGCGCCGACCTACTCTTGCAGGCTGTGCCGCCGGCTACCATCGGCCCAGATGGGCTTAACTGCCGAGTTCGGAATGGGATCGGGTGTTGCCCCATCGGTAGAAGCACCAAGACTTTGGACTCGTTATTGTAAAAGAATCAATTCTTGAGATGTGCCCAAGTTGTAGCACACGAACAGTACCTCTCCGGTCCATACAATAAACGTGCCGAAGCACTCCACTGAGGGAAAGGAGAGCCGACGAGAGGAAAACCGTAGGTTGTCCTTTCGTCATTAAAAAATGTTCAATTGCCCGTTCGTATCGCTCGGCTGAACGCATTGCTGCGCGTACACCTGCGACCGATCTAGCCGGTAGTCTTCCGGCGGGCTGATGGAGAAACGCTATCTTAGAAGGGGCTTCCCACTTAGATGCTTTCAGCGGTTATCCCGTCCGAACATAGCTACCCTGCAATGCCGCTGACGCGACAACAGGCACACCAGAGGTTCGTCCACTCCGGTCCTCTCGTACTAGGAGCAGCTTTCTTCACGTTTCTAAGTGACCGCGGAGGATAGAGGCCAAACTGTCTCACGACGTTCTGAACCCAGCTCGCGTACCGCTTTAATGGGCGAACAGCCCAACCCTTGGGAGCTTCTCCACCCCCAGGATGCGATGAGCCGACATCGTACGTTGTTCCACAATTTCGTGTGGCGCAGACTATATCTTGTTCCTGCCATCGGCCGTAGGTTATTCACCATAGCCTGATGTTGTGACGCAGGACTCGGCGTGTTGGCTTGCTAGGAGCAAACCCTTCTCTTTCGAGTCAGTCGTTACGGGGTCATGAACGCAATTTGTATTGAAAGCATGGAAGAATGAATGGCTGCACGATTGCTTTGAATACTTTCGTGCTTTCGCTCGTGATACGTAATCGATAATACGTTCGATCTCGATTGAGAGTGGATCGAATCCCGAATGTTTCTCGCAATAATCCCTGAAGGAATTTTTGCTGGGACATATCGCACTGCTGCGTATTGAGATAAATCGCTGAGCGACTATTCGTGCCATCATCCATAAACCACACTGCCAATGTCATTGGATCGAGATTGACGTCTTCTGGAATGTATTTCTTTCCATTCCGGTAGAACCACTCATGATAGTGAGTGAATACCGGAAGGCTGCGGGTGACAAATCGATATGCGATGCGCTTGCCTCGGCCTTTTCGGGCTTTTGGTGGCGTCAGGACATACGGTTGAAACTGCGCATATTTCCAGTCGACATACTCTTTGCACTTGAACGAATGATTCACTTCGAAAAGTGCATTTGTCCTCGTGCCTTGCCTCCTCAGCGTTCCATCGCCGAGAAGACTGCCAATGAGAATTGACCGTTGTATTGCATTCAGACTTCCCACGGTATCGCCGGGTAGCATAGGTGTATTGTACATTCGTACACCCCACTGTGCTACTTGACGGTTTCACCGTTATAAGCCGAATTTTTGGTGCGGAATTGCTCCCGCAGCACCCCATTGAGGTGCCAAACCGGTCCGTCGCTGTGGGCGCTTGGGACCGATCAGCCTGTTATCCCTAGAGTAACTTTTATCCGTTGAGCGACAGCCCACCCACGTGGTAAGAGCATTTTTAAGTGCTCGGCTGCCGGATCACTATCACCGACTTTCGTCCCTGCTCGACCTGTAAGTCTCACAGTCAGGCCAACTTGTGCGATTACACGACAACGCCGATTTCCATCCGGCGCTAGTTGACCTTTGCGCGCCTCCGTTACGCTTTAGGAGGCAACCGCCCCAGTTAAACTGCCCGGCAAACACTGTCCCCCGCTCCGTTTCAGAGACGGGGTGAGTTTCGGCGGAACGCGAGGGTGGTATCTCAACGGCGGCTCCGCCCCGACCAAAGTCGGAGCCTCAAAGCCTCCCACCTATCCTGCGCACGCAAACCAACGAAACAATGTCAGCGTACAGTAAAGCTTCATAGGGTCTTTTCGTCCTACCGTGGTCTACCTGGCATTTGCGCCAGGATTGAAATTTCACCGGATCTCGCGTCGAGACAGTGACCAGACCGTTATACCATTCGTGCGGGTCGGAACTTCACGCGTGCGAAGCACGCGAACAGTTAACAATTAACTTTTGACAATTAACAGTTAACGATTCCTCTTGGTGGTGAACCAAGAACCCGGATCGAATCCGGGCGCACTAACACCTACTCTGTCACCCCGAGTAAAAATCGCGGAGCGATTTCGTATCGAGGGAGAGTAACGCATGTTTTTTATTGGCGGCACGGTTTTCTACCGTCAACTGTTAACAGCTAATTGTTAACAGTTGCGGCGAAGCCGCCCCCTGTGTCGCCACAGGGATCGGACTATATCATCACCGCTTCGCGGTGGACTATTAACTGTTGACTATTAACAGTTGACCTTGGGAGTAACAAACGCACGGGTGCGTGCGGCTGTAACTTTTCTGTCAATTGTTAATTGTTACTCGTCAATTGTCCGCCGAAGGCGGCGCGTCGCGTGTAGTCTCTGAGGATTCTCTTTACTTCCCATCTTCTTCATCAGCTTCTTTTGCAATCTCCGCCAATATGACTTGGTCAGTCAGTGACATCTGACCCAGAACTGCACGGAAGCCGACTCTATCTGAACGATAAATTTACATTAAATTTTCAGTCACAGAGATAGTTTCTTGAATGATCGGACTCTCTTCTATGTCGTCTGGAGTATATGAATCATCCATATGGCTACTAGCAGCATCAAGTTCATCTAAGCGCTGAGCCAGATTTTTTATCTCTGCAATATTTACCATAGCGTTGATTGGGAAGAGATCTTTCCTGCTGATTGTCCGTTGCCATGTACCTGAGCGTCGTTAGGCGCGAATGGTTCATGGCGCAGGCGACACATTTTCACTCAACAAATTAAATTTGTCAAGTAGTGCGCCATACTCGGATATTCCAGCATATAGCAACGTTTTACACTGTTTACCCCGCATAGCTCGCCGAAGCGAGCGACGTGGGGTGATTGAATGGTATTCCATCCCATTACGCTCCGCTGCTGCGGAGCTTCGCGGGACAAGCTACGGACTGATACAACTTCCATCTTCGTAAAGAAGACTTCAGCCAAGGGACTCCGGAGTCCCAAAAAATTTATAGAACTCAGATTTACCCCGCGTAGCTCACGCAGTGAGCGTAGTGGGGTCAACATAAGACCGTCCCGAGTAGAAATTGCCGAAGCAATTTCGTACGAAGGACATCATGAGTCTCGATCATGAGACCGCATCAAAATCATTAGAGATATTCCTCAGTGCTGCACCTTGCGATGCATTCGGGCAAGTATTGTCACCCGAGTAGCCCGGCACCTTTTCGAAAGGTGCGGGGCGTATCGAGGGGGACCACCCGACAAGGAATTTCGCTACCTTAGGACCGTTATAGTTACGGCCGCCGTTCATCAGGGCTTAGTTCGAAGGCATACACCCTCTCACGTGACCTTCTGACACTGGGCAGGCATCAGCCCCTATACGTTGCCTTGCGGCTTAGCAGGGACCTGTGATTTTGATAAACAGTCGCCCGGCCTCTGTTGTTGCAACCAACGCAGCTAAGCGCTGGCAGTCCTTATCCCGAAGTTACGGACGCTTCATTGCCGAGTTCCTTAACGCGAGTTTTCCCGTTCGCCTTGGTCTACTCGACCACCCCACCGGTGTTGGTCTGCGGTACGGTTTCCGGAAGCTCTGTGAGCGATGGTTTTCTTGGAGACGGAAAGGTACGCACTCGACCCCCTCGCGGGGGACATTTGGATTCCGCGTTCGACTCAAGCGGCGGATTTCCCTGCCGCTCTCGGCGTCTCGCGCGTTACACGTGCAGTCAATGCGCACGCTGCGTTCTTCCCATCCCGTCACACCGCTCCTAGGACCGAAGTATCCTTTTCGACAAACATGTCTCCACCATTCCACACTCAAACGAGTGAAAAGTTGTAAGTGGATAGTGGAAAGTTTTTCGCGAACTTTCCACTTTCAGTTTTCCACTTTCAACTGCCGTAAGTGAAGAATGGTGAAGACAGAGGCTCGTTGAACTTTCAACGACTGCCCTGGGACGATCTTCCGGAAGTACAGGAATGTTGACCTGTTGCCCATCGGTTACGCCTTTCGGCCTGGCCTTAGGACCGACTAACCCCACGCCGATTGCCGTTGCGTGGGAAACCTTGGGGATTCGGCGGGCAGGGTTTTCACCTGCCTAGTAGTTACTCATGCCAACAGTCTCACTTCCCTACGCTCCACAACACCTCGCGGTGCTGCTTCACAGCTGAAGGGAACGCTCTTCTACCGCGCGGTGCGGCCGCGAACAATTAACTGTTAACTCTTAACTCTTAACTCTTAACTCTTAACTTTTGACTCTTCACATCAAACGCAAGCCTCCTGATGAATCCACCGATTTGCCTGGCGACATTTCCTGCGGCATCTTCAATAACTTGCAAATCCACAGCGTTAATAAGTGCGTCATCGCATGCAAGATCAAATCCAGCGACAACCTCATTCACAGAAGCAATTGCCATCCCCAGAAATCTCTTGAACTCCTTATCGGAACCTTTGGCAGAACCTTCAGCGATATTCAAGATAATGGAAAGGCATGCTCTACTGATCTGATCATGCAATGAATGATGTGGTGGAAATTTTTTCAGATAACTCTGAACGAGTTTGCGGAATTTCTTCGCATCGCTGTACACGCCAAAGTTTTTGAAACGAAATGTTTCCATCAGTCGATCATTGTCAAATGTTAATTGTTAATTGTCAATTGTTAACTGTTTGCGACCGCATCGCACACACCGCTTCGGTTTATCGTTTAGCCCCGTTGAGTTTTCGGCGCATACATGCGTCGACCAGTGAGCTGTTACGCTTTCTTTAAAGGATGGCTGCTTCTAAGCCAACCTCCTGGTTGTTTGCGCACATACACCACCTTTGCCACTGAACGATAATTAGGGACCTTAGCGAATGTTCTGGGTTCTTTCCCTCACGACGATGGCAGTTCGCTGTCACCGTCTCACTCCCCATTCCAAAAGACGGGTATTCGGAGTTTGTCAGGATTTGGCAAGTCGAGGTGACTCCCGCATCCAAACAGTCGCTCTACCCCCCGTCGTGCGAATGGAGGCTGCCCCTAAAGGCATCTCGAAGAGAACCAGCTATCTCCGGGTTCGGTTAGCTTTTCACTCCTATCCACAAGTCATCCCAAGGTCTTGCGATACCCTATGGTTCGGACCTC
>JACPMB010000025.1 GCA_016186175.1 Candidatus Peregrinibacteria bacterium | reverse complement strand
TGCGGCATTGATCGGCAAATTGCAGCGCCAAGAGAAAAATGGCACTCATGCCGGAGGATGTCAGCACGACGTCGTACTGCTCCTTCCGGGGAAAATCCTCCCCGCGTTCAAGATCCAGGAGACGCTGACGGAGCGCCTCAATCGGCGGCTGTCCTCGTCCTATTCTGGAATAGGCGTAGTCGCGTGCCCCGGGTTCTCCGGCAAACGTTGCAGCCGCTTCCTCGGCGCTGCGGAACGTATAGGCGATCGACGTGTAGACGTCGCCGGTAATTCCTTTGATGGGGGGGGCAACGGCCCCGTAGGGATCCTCAGAAGGATCGTGAAATCCCCGCATCTGCAGAATCTCGAGTGTCCGTGGTCTCAGGTGCTGCCATTGCGTCGGCGTGCTTTCCATGTTCATGGTGTTTGAGGTGGAGTTTCCGACTGTTCATATGTTTCCGGCTGTTGTCTGGGAAGGAGAACCTCTGCAGCAATGGCATAGCGTTCCTCTTCGGTAATTCTCCGTAACCCCACCCGCTCCATCCTCTCAAGCATTTCCTGGCGCTCTCGATCGGTGAGCCCGTCGATGATGAGATCGAAGACGCCGCGAACACCGCCGCGATGCTCGTAGGGACTGACACGGCAAGTACTCCCTCGCAGCATAAACATGAGGTCGTAGAGTTCTCTCTTATTGGAGGCCGTGGGAGTGAGGGTCCATGTTTCTGGCATAGGAATGAAGAGGATGATAGGGTAAGAAGGCATGATTGTGAATATCATTGGAACATTTTTTCTTTCCAGCCTTGTCCTCGCCGCATACGCTGAGGAGTTTGTTCTTCCGCCAAACGACGGCTACATCACCGATCCTGGCGATGTTATCCCTCTCATGGAAGAGGAGGAACTCGAGCAAAAAATGGCAGAGGAACGACGGCAGACGGGATTGGAATTCGTTTCCGTCGTCCTTCCGACGCTCGCAGAACGGGATATTGTCCATCTGGCGTGGGAAATACGAACAAAATGGGGCATAGAACAGAATGGAAGCGGCATCCTGCTTCTCATTGCACGAGAAGAAGGAAAAACACTCATTGCACCGGGAAAAAGTCACGAAAACATACTGACTGATGGCATTCTTCAAGAAATTGTGGAAATAGAAATCCTCCCTCAGCTCCGCAAGGGCAAGTATGCCCTCGCCATCGAACAGGGAACTGATGCAATACGGAGGCGCCTGAGCGGTGAATATGCGGAAAAACGCCAGAGGGGCGAATTCCCTGCAAAAAATACAAGCTATCGCATTGTACTTCCTCTTCTCGTGCTTCTCGTGCTCTTTGTATGGACTCGGACAAGGAGACAACAGAGAGGACAGACAAGGCACAGGCACTCGTAAACATATGTCACGCCTTCTCCTCACGGGGGTCCTTGTTTTTCTCCTTACGGCATGTCAGAGCATACGGACACGCACTCCCGAAGAAGTTCTCCAAAAAAGCATGCAAGCAAGTACGGCTCTCTCCTCCGTTTCCTATACGGTGCGTGCCACGCACACCACGGAAAACGGTGACCACACCAACGTTCTTCTCCAGGGGAACTTTGACCGGGAATCACAAAAAAACGATTGGTATATAAGTGTCGAACGCAATGGCACACTCATCGGTTCCACTGCCGGGGTCAGTGTGGAACCAAACGATTCCCATCTTCTCCCTCTTCCTGCCTCACTCATCAGGGTGGTGCAGGATCGCGGACGGACGCGATGGGATGATACCATGGTGTATCGGTACGACGTGGCAT
>JACPMB010000024.1 GCA_016186175.1 Candidatus Peregrinibacteria bacterium | reverse complement strand
GGGGAGGATCGCTTTACGGACATTCTTCGGCGGCTTGCCGGATTCGTTGGAGGGGACGTTGAGAGCCATAAAAACACGGAGAAAGAGATAGAATACTCCAAGCAAAAATCTCTTCTCCGGCGAGCGGGAGGGCTTAAGCGATGGATTCTTTTTCCTCTTACTCGTTCTCCTCTCCGCTCTGCGCTATTTCCGGTTCCGCGTGGGCATGGAACGGAAGCGGTAATTCGTCCAGCGCGACATCGTATCGGGAGGAGGGCAAGGGGGAGGGACTAGTGGTGAGGGGTTATGAGGGATGTATATCGCAGAGGGCCTCTCTTATTTTTGCAGCGATCTCTACGGCCTTTTCCCTGTGCACGCGGTGCCGCACGCCGCGGAAAACATGCAAAGCGCTGCCGCGTATCAGGCTGTGTATCAGCAGTCCGTCAGCAACCGGCGTCATACCGTCGTCTTCGCCCCAAAATATGTCGGTCGGAACCGTCACGCGCGGGAGCAGGGGAGTCAGATCCTCCGCACTCACCTTAATCAGAGTTTCGCGCATCACCGGGCTGGCTTTTTCGTAGTCGTGGACGCGGACAAGCTTGTACAGCAGTTTCTTCCCCGGAGACCGGAGGAGCTGGAGGCCCGGAACCGAGAGGATGAGTTTGCCAATCTTCGCGAGCAGCAGGCCTATGATCCTTTTAATGTGGCGCGGACGGCGTATGCCGGCGGAAGCGCACAAAAACAGACGAGTGATAGGAACAGTCGGACGGACATTCGAAGAATCATGTAGACGGGCTGCGAGTTTTATTGCAATCCTGCCTCCGTGGGAATGACCGAGCAGTAAAACCCGCCGATTCGCCGATTCGCCGATTAGTTGTCCTTTCAGCCAGCAGATCACCCAGTCCGCGTAATCGTCCGTCGTCCACGCTCGCGGCGGCTGCTGTTCGGAACCGAATCCCGGCAAATCCGGAGCCAGTATCTCCAGATCGGCGCCCCTAAGAGCATCGCGGAGCTCAGCAAAGGATTCCTTCGACCCTCCCCAGCCATGCAAACACAGCAGGACGGATTTCATGCACGCATTGTAGCGTCAAGGCCGACTCTGTTAGACACGGCGTCGTTTATTCGTGGACATCACTCCAAGAAATATAGCTGTGCAAAGCCAATGAATGTTTGACGAGAAACGGCGCCGTGTCTAGTATGCAGGTATGAGAAGGACTCTCGTCATCGCATTGGTCGCGGCGATTTCAGGGCTTGCCGGCGGGCTTATCGCATCCGCCGTAATCCTGCGTTGGAGGCTGCACGACCGTTCGGCGCTCATATCCGAATTCTACGCGGTTGAAAACGCCGTGCATGTAAGTCCGCACAGCCTGCGCGGGAAGATGGGCAAGGGCATCACCGATTACACGCTCGTGGACCTGCGCAGCGCGCAGGAGTACGAAAAGGAGCACATCGCCGGAGCCGTAAGCATTCCGGCGTACAAGGACCCCGATACCTCGGCCTACGATGAAGGCGATCGCATCGTGGCGGCCTTTCGCGCCCTGCCTCAGGACAAAGACATCATCGTATATTGCTATTCCACACCCTGCATGACCGGCAGAAAAATAGGAAAAATGCTCGCCGAACGCGGAATTTACGTCCAACACCTCGGCATCGGATGGAACGAGTGGCGGCACTTTTGGACGCAGTGGAATCACGAACACGAATGGGCCACTACGAAACCGGAGGACTACATAGCGACCGGCGTGGAGCCGGGAAAGCCGAAGATTTCGCCCGTCATCTCACCTTGCGTCGAGGGACAGTTCGGCTGCTAAACTGAACCAATCATGTCATCAATTGCCTGTGTAAATGGTGGATACAATTGAGTGTAGGGAGGTCAACGCGCTGCCCTTAAAAAAGACCACAGCGCGATGCCAGAGCAGATATACAAGACCGGAATGATGAGAAGTAGATCTACGCGGATCGGCGCGGTTACAGTGGGATCCCACCACGTCATATAGCTTTCATAGAACGCATAGAGCGGCCAAGCTACGGCTCCGGCGAGCACTCCATCTTGCCGTTTCTTTCGGTACGCAATCCAGAACAGAACTCCAGGAATCGCCGCGATAGGAGGGAATGTCAGGATAGGTTGAAATGGCCAGAATAAAAATGAAAAAAATACACCCACCACGCTCCGAGGCTATCAGTTCATTGCACGAGTTGCAAAGTGCGGTGAACCTCGCCAGGAACATATGTCCCTTTCCCCTGGGTGAGGATGCAAGCCAGAACTGTGTTCGGAGCGTAGCGGAGAACACAGTTCTGGCCACCGCGCCATCGACCTCACCTCGCGCCGAAGAGACGGGCAGAATGGACTTGGCAGTTCATTCTTCCCACATCTCTCCATGCGTACCCGCCACGGTATCACCCAAGTCCGAGGATTCAAACGCATC
>JACPMB010000023.1 GCA_016186175.1 Candidatus Peregrinibacteria bacterium | reverse complement strand
TCGCTCGTGCTTTGCCGAGACTACGCCGAGGCAATTATCAGGCTCAAGCGCATGTGCCTGACAATTGGATTTACATTCAGGAGGGTGGGGTGCGCGTCGGGCGCGTGCAAATTTTTAATAACTGGAGTCCCTATATGGTTTTTGATCGGAAGAATACGGTGTGGATCGGGCTCGAGTACTTCGTGAACGAGGGGGGGGATCTCTGGGTGACGCCGGATTCTGCACTCATCGATCTCGGCATCCGCGAGATGGAGCAGATTGGCTTCCTCCGGCGAGAGGATCTCCTCGATGCCACAGTGCTTCGGATGCCGAAGGCGTATCCGGCGTACTGGGGGAGCTACGATCAGTTGCCGGCGGTGCGTGAGTACGTCGATCGGGTTCCGAATCTCTTCCTCCTCGGCCGCAACGGCATGCACCGCTACAACAATCAGGACCACTCCATGCTCACGGCGATGACGGCGGTGGATAATATCGTCGAGGGACGAATAGATAAGGCTAATCTATGGGATATCAATCTCGAAATGAGCTATCACGAGGAGAAGAAGTAGCCCCTCACCCTAACCACTCCCTGCCTGCCGGCGGGCAGGTCCCGCGGGGAGAGGGGATATTTTGCTGTACCACTCTACCGTTTTTCGGATTCCTTCCTCGAAGGATGTTTGTGGTGCATAGCCCAGCTTCTCCTTCGCTTTCGTTATGTCCGCGGTGAAGCGGATCACTTCGCCTGTTCGGGATTCTCGGTAGTGGACTTTGGAAGCACTTCCCGTGAGCTTTCGCACGGTTTCCGCGAGCTCCACAATGGTCGTTCCTTTGCCGTTCGCAATGTTGTAGGTGTCATTTTTCACGTCAGCGAAACGATCGATGGTACGGAGAATGCCGTCGACGGTGTCATCGATGTACGTGAAGTCGAGACACTTATCCTTGCCGTAGACAACGAGGGGTTCGTTCTTCTGTGCGCGGCGGATGAAGAGGGGAATGACGCGCTCAGAATCATCGTACATCCCGTAGACATTACTGAACCGGAAAATCACATGGTCCAGTGCATAGCAGCGGGTGTAGGCCTGGATGAGGGCCTCCCCTGCGATCTTGCTTGCGGTGTAGGGGCTCTCGCAGTTGCGGAAGTCCGCCATTTCCTCCCGGTAGGCCAGCGCCCCTGC
>JACPMB010000020.1 GCA_016186175.1 Candidatus Peregrinibacteria bacterium | reverse complement strand
GACCTGGGGACTGCGCGAAAAGTTGTCGTTACGAAGGACACCTGCACCGTCGTAGACGGAGGTGGTAAAAAGGAGGAAATCGATGCGCGTGTGCATCAGATTAAGGCAAACCTAGAAACCACGAAATCAGAGTTCGACCGCGAAAAGCTCCAGGAACGCCTGGCGAAGCTCAGCGGCGGCGTCGCCATCATTAAAGTGGGCGCCGCAACGGAGGTGGAGCAGAAGGAGAAGCAACACCGCGTGGAGGACGCTCTCTCTGCCACGCGCGCTGCCGGAGAGGAAGGCATCGTGCCCGGTGGTGGAACTGCCTACATCCGCGCTCTCGAGGCCTTGGAAACGCTCCAGGGAGAGACCGAGGATGAGCGGATTGGGATTGAAATTGTGAAGAGTGCCCTCACTGCTCCCACGGAGCATATCGCGAATAATGCGGGGATCGTCGGCAAGGTTGTCGTCGAAAAGGTGCAGAATTCTTGCAAGGGCCACGAAGGGTACAACGCCCTCACGGGAGTCTACGAAGACCTTGTGAAGGCGATGGTCATCGACCCGAAGAAGGTCACCCGCTCAGCCCTCGAGAATGCTGCTTCCGTTGCCGCGATGTTCCTGACTCTCGAAGTGGCCGTGACGGAAATCCCGAAGAAGGAGCCTCCGATGCCACATATGCCGGGAGGGGGCGGAATGGGTGGGGAGGACTTCTAAACCCTCCTCTCCCATGGGGGAGAGGGAGTAGATTACCGCAAATCCTGCCGCTCGAGAGAGCGCAGGATTTTTGCAATGAGTCCCTGGAGTTCGCTCACAACCTCCGGCTTGTTCCCATCATCTTCCCTGTCAAATGCATCCTGGAACTTCTCCCGTATTTGATCTGCCATGAGCTCGAGGTGCTCAATGTGCATCGATCCCTCCCCTGCCGTACGGAGCTTCTCGTATACCTCCCGGTATTCCTCAATGGAGACTCCTGCGTATCTCATGATAACCGGAAATGATACCCACTTTCTTGATGATGTCAAGGTTTCCTGACATTTCGGTGGCATTTTCCTCATTGCAGCCCCAAATCCTCCTTCCGCACCGTAATCGTCTCCCCGCGCTGGACGGTGTTCTTGAGAAGATAATTGGCGAGGTAGGTTTCGAGTTGTTCCATGATGACTCGCCGCATTTCCCGCGCACCGAATTCGATGCTGTAGCCTTTCTCCGCAAGAGCGGCGACTGTCCCTTCTTCCAGAACGACGTGGATCCCCCTCTTCTCCTCAAAATCCCGGATGAATCCATCGAGCATAAGAATGGCGAGCTGCAATGCCTGCTCTCGCGTCAGAGGGAAGTAGAGAATGATGTCATCGAAGCGGTTCATGAACTCCGGAGAGAAGAGCTTTTGCTTGAGGATTTCATCGATGAGCTGCTGGCGAAATTGCCGACGCTGCTCCGACGCATTCTCCTGTACTTTGAAGAAATCCCGGATGAAGAGCGCTCCGGCATTTGATGTCGCAATGATGATGGTACTGCGAAAGTCCGTTTTCACGCCCAGACCATCCGTGAGTTGTCCCTCATCGAGAATCTGGAGGAAGAGATTCAGCACTTTGGGATGCGCCTTCTCAATTTCATCGAGGAGAACGAGGGAGAACGGCTGATCCTGAATTTTCTTCGTGAGGAATCCTTCCGCATGCTGCTTACCGGGGTCGGGGGAACCGATGATCTCGTAGACGGATTCCTCTGTTCCATATTCATTCATATCGAGACGCACGATGCGATCGACGGAGCCGAAGTATAGTTCCGCGAGGACCTTCGCCGTTTCGGTCTTCCCGACCCCCGTCGGTCCCAGGAAGAGGAATGTCCCCATGGGACGCTTGCGCACACCGACATCAAGCCGTCCGCGCTTCAATGCATTAGCCAAAGCATGGATGGCCTCTTCTTGGCCAATGATTTTCTTTCGGAGCGCCTCTTCCAACTTGAGGAGTTTCTCTCGCTCCCCCTCCGTCACCTGCTGCACATCCATGTGCGCTTTCAAGGATATCACCTCACGCACGTGCTGCTCCGTGATGCACTGCTCGCCTTTGCGGACCGCCGCGAGGATCGCATCTTCCAACACTTCCACTGCTTTCCCAGGGAATGCCCCCTTACCGATGTACCGCTGCGAAAGTTCCACGATGGCCTTGAAGGCTTTGTAGGTGACAGCGATCCCCTTGCGTTCGACGGCAACGTACTGCTCCATGAGGACATTCATGGTCTCCTCTTCGGTGGCATCTTCTATACTCACCTTCTCGAAGAGGCTGTCGACCGTGGGTTCCGCCTTGATCAGGGTGTGGTAATCCTGCGCATCGACGATGCCGAGGATATTGATGTTAGGCGCTTGGAGAAACTGCACTATCACCGCTTTGAGATTTGCATTCGCCGCTCGTAGGAGCG
>JACPMB010000022.1 GCA_016186175.1 Candidatus Peregrinibacteria bacterium | reverse complement strand
CATGCCTGAACATGAAAATGAAGATATTCAGGACACAGAATGAGAGAGAACCGCAATGATCGAACATGTAAACATGCTGAAAACCGCCCTACCGACGATCAGACGGGGTGTTTTTCATCGGTTCCTGTTTGCTTATCACATGTAAAAAATGTGTCACTGTGCGCCGTGCGGTATGGAAATTCCCCGCAGGAAAGCCCTGTAGTGCGCCCCACAAAGCCCCGGAAGCATTGCTGCCATTCGATATTTCAGCAGTTTCCACTTCCGCGGCGTCAGCTTCAATTCCGGCGCAAATTGCTCCATTTCAACCGCCGACTTCCCGAGCGTCTCCATTCTTTTTAACGAATCTTCAACAGTAATGTGATGGTGGTGGAGAGCCTTGGCGCCCGGTTCGTACAAAAGCCCCACTCCGGCGTTCTTCAATCTCAATCCCCATTCGATGTCTTCCCATCCGTACAAGGCTGCGTCTTCACGGAACGGAAACTTCTTCGCTATTGCCGCCGGCAGGCTGATGTGACTGGCGTATGTGAATCGGCGCTGCATATCCGCCGGAATAAAATCATGCGCGTATCTTGCCAGCATCCGGTACCCGAATTGCCAGCCGCTTTTATCCAGCCAGCGCATAACCGGAGTTATTCCGCATGCGGGATCCCAGGCGGTGAAGCCAAGAACTGCGAAAGTTGGAAGTTGGAAATTGGGAGTTGGAAGCGAATGAGTCCGGAGATGCTTTTCGGCGGCGGCCGGCGCAAGAAAAATGTCATCGCCTATGAATAGTATGTATTGGCCATGCGCGCGCTGCATCCCTTTATTGCGCGCCGCTCCTTGTTGGCTCTTCGGAATTTCAAAGTATTGGATACTTATTTTCCATTTGTAGTTTTCCAGCATCCGCTTCGTTTCTTCATCCGGTCCGTCGCTTACCACAATCGTCTCCAGACTGTCCGAGACTGTCTGATTCTCGATATGTTCCAGGCATAGCTTAAGAATTTCCGGGCGCCTGTGGGTGGGGATTACGATTGAAAGCAACGGAGCAAATTGATCCTTCGGCAAGTTTGGGAGGAGAATGGAAAATGGATAACAAGTTTATCTTATGCGAATTCTATTCTGCGACACCGCTTCCCATGATGGGATGATTGCCTGTGTCACTGACGACAAAATTGCGGCTTTGGACAGCATTGATCATCGAATTGACGACGCCGGTCTGGTCTCACGGATCGAAGCCATGCTCACATCAGCAAAATGGACATATCACGACTTCACGCATATTGCTTGCGTCATAGGGCCGGGAGGATTCATGAGCTTGAGGACGGCGGTAGCGCTGGTGAATGTGATGTCGCACGAACTGGATATTCCGGTGTGCGGCATACATTTAAGCGACATGTATTTTGCGCGAATGCCTTTATCTTTATATCGCCTTCCTGCGAAGCAGGAAATAAGAGCCGCGTGGTTGCATTCCACGAAACGATTTGAGCTTTTCATTCGAGGATTTGGATCGCTGAAGGAAAAATTCCCCGAACCGCAACGCATAGCCGCCGGTGATTTGAAACATGCCATTAGCGCAGGAACGCGATGGACCGGGGAATTGATTTCGGAGCATCGGGCGATTGTCGCCGGAACAGGGGCGGAGGAGATAAGGCTTGAAACCAAAGAGGATACTCTGCCCGTCTTCCTTAAAGCACAGTCATACAAGAAGCAGACACTGCAGCCATGGTACGGAAGAGAGTGGTGAAATTAACACATTTGTCAAACATTTTATCGTCATACTACTTTTGCCTCGGCCCCTTCTCGTTCGACTCAGCGACGGCTAAAATGCAGCGTCCGCATGGCCTTTTTTGACGCTTTGAACCGGCTGCTTGGCGATCCAAACGAAAAAGAGCTCAAGCGGCTCTGGCCGGTCGTCACGGATGTGCGGCAAGCGTGCCAGAATCCGGAAATCCGCGCGCTGACGATTTCGGATCTGCCTAAAAAAACGGCAGAGCTCAAATTGCGCATACAATCGGATGAAGCTGGCGGGAAGAAGCCGCAGAGAGCTTCGGACGAAGTTCTTCCGGATGCTTTCGCAGTTGCGATACGCGCGTGCGAGCTGCTCAAAGAATCCGGCGCGAAAATCCAGCTTGGCAAGCAGGAATTCGTCTGGGACATGATTCCGTTCGACGTGCAGATACTCGGCGGAATCGCGTTGCATCGCGGAAATATTGCAGAAATGCGCACTGGAGAAGGAAAGACGCTCGTGTGCACCATGCCGGTGTACCTCAACGCGCTTTTGGGCAAAGGCGTTCACGTGGTCACTGTCAACGACTATCTCGCGCGCCGCGATGCGGCGTGGATGGGCATACTGTATCGCGCGCTCGGCCTGACTGTCGGCGTCATTGTTCATGGACTTCCATCGGCCGCGCGGCGCGAGGCGTACGCCGCCGACGTCACTTACGGCACCAACAGCGAATTCGGCTTTGATTACCTGCGCGACAACATGGCGCCGTCGTTGCAGCGCCAGGTCCAGCGCGGCCTGCATTACGCGATAGTTGACGAAGTAGACTCAATACTGATTGATGAGGCACGAACTCCGTTGATCATCAGCCAGCCAGCGGACGAGTCTACGACAAAATACGTGCAATATGCACAGCTTGTCGGAGAACTCAAGGAAGGCGAGCATTTTACGAAAGACGAAAAGCAGCGCACAGCCGTCCTTACGGAGGAGGGGATAAAAAAAATGGAGCAGCTGCTCGGCATAGAGAACATCTATACGGATCGCGGTTTTCAGGAAGTGCATCACATAGAGCAGGCGCTTAAGGCGCGCGCGATTTTCCAGCGGGACATTGATTATGTCGTGAGTCCCGACAACGAAGTGGTGATCGTTGATGAATTCACAGGAAGACTGATGCCGGGCCGGCGGTACAGTCACGGGCTGCACCAGGCAATCGAGGCCAAGGAACGAGTCGCCGTGCAGAGAGAATCCAAAACCCTGGCGACAATCACTTTCCAGAACTATTTCCGGCTTTTCAAAAAACTCGCCGGTATGACCGGAACCGCCAAAACAGAAGAAGAGGAATTCGAGTCAATCTACAAACTGCGCGTTCTCACCATCCCCACTCATCGCAAGATGATCAGAACCGACAAAACGGACGCGATATACCGCACGGTCGCGGCAAAATTCACAGCTGTCGCAAAAATCGCCAGGGAGAAATATGAAAAAGGCCAGCCTGTTTTGATCGGAACCACCTCGGTGGAAAAATCAGAAGCAATGAGCGCGCTTTTGGAGCGCGAAGGGATACCGCATCAGGTTCTTAACGCGAAGAATCACGAGAAGGAAGCAGAAATAGTTTCAAAAGCCGGCCAGGAAAAAAGCATCACGATAGCCACAAATATGGCAGGGCCCCGGGTCATCTCAATTTTTCTTATCCCTTGAGGACGATCTTATGCGGCTTTTCGGCGGCGATCGCCTTAAGGCAATGATGGAAAAGCTGCGCGTGCCAGATGACGTTCCTCTGGAAAATCGCATGGTATCCCGTTCGATCGAGAGCGCGCAAAAAAAAGTGGAAGGACGCAACTTCGATATCAGAAGGCACGTTCTGCAATATGACGACGTAATGAATCGGCATAGGGAGATTGTGTATAAGAGGAGACAGAAGATTTTGCAGAGAATCACTGAGGCGGGATCGGGCTCGGAGCCGGGCTCGGGATCGGAAACAATTCAGGGTCCGGCCTCGCACCCGACCACGTCTCCGAATGTATGGCCTCTGCATGAAGAAATTCTGGCTTCGATGCGCCGCGAAATCCATTGCCTCGTGAATGTTCATACAAGATCGGGCGATTCGGAAGAGTGGGAAATACAGAAAATATCTGGCGGGCTGAGCGCGATGCACCAGGAATTTGCGCGCAAGTACACGCCGGAAAAACTTAAGTTGTACAACGATCGCGACGCGCTGAATGACGAACTCACTGTCTTCATCCACCGTTTCTATAAGGAAAAATGCGATTCCTCGGATTCTTCGCTTGTGGCGCGAGCCGAGAGCATTGTCACTCTTCGTTCAATTGACGTGCACTGGATGGATCACATAGACGATATGTCCCACCTGCGCGAGCAAGTCGCATTCTCAGGCTACGCCCAGCGCGATCCGCTAATCGAATACCAGGATCAGGGTTTTCGACGCTTTGAGCAGCTGATTCAGACGATAGATTCCACTATTGTACGCACTCTTCTCCAATCCGATTTTGAGCAATTTGCGCCCCAGGCGATGATCGTGTGGGATGAAGAAGAGAGAGATGAGGATTTGCGCACAAATGAATCGGACATCGAAGAGGCGCTGACCAGCGGCGTCCAGATCGGCAGCGCCGGCGCAGGAGACACAGGCGGCGGCGGGGGGACCACCATGCTATTGTCTCCGGAAGAATCGAGAGACATTCCATTTAACATGCTGACGCAATCATCAAAATCATCAGTGCAGCAAAAGGCTGCGGCTTCGCGCAGACGTTCTGTCAAAGAAGTCGGCAGAAATGCCCCCTGTCCATGCGGGAGCGGGAGCAAGTACAAGAAGTGTCATGGAAAAAACGCGTGAATTTCTCTACCATAAGTCTTCAATATGCTGACTTCCGGAATTCTGGGCCACAGCGCTCAACTTGCCGACATTGCCGCCGATATTTCCAGTGGCAACGTCGTCCACGCATATCTTTTTTCCGGAGCGCCGCACCTGGGGAAGTTCACCATCGCCAAGCTATTCGGGCGCTACCTTCTTTGTCACGGGCGCTCTGAAGATGAACGCGCGGCGATTGCGGATCAGATTGACCGGCTTCTCCATCCTGATTTTCTGGTGATTGACCGGCTGTGGATCGAAAACGTATGTGAGGATTTGGTCGTTATCGCCAAGTCGTCGAACATTCCGCAGCAGCATCGGATGAAGGCAAAGCCGCCAGCCCGCACTGATAAGATAAGAATAGACGATATACGCGCCGTCCAGGAACGCATGCACGAAGTCGGGACCGGCCGCTATCGTTGTTGCATCATACGTTCGGTGGAACGGATGCAAATCGAAGCGATCAGCGCGCTTCTTAAAATACTTGAGGAGCCGCCTGATGGAGTCGTGTTCCTTATGACGACGCAGTCCTTGCAGTCGCTCCCGCCAACGCTGGTTTCCCGCGCACGCACGCTTCACTTCAGCCGTCTCACAGATGTCGAATTAGAGCCGTTTCTTGGCGGAACAAGCGAAGACGAGCGGAAATTTTTGCTCCGCGTCGCGCAGGGGACGCCGGGCATTCTGCGGCGCTTGCGGGACGACACAGAGCTTTTCCGGATCGAGCGCCAGATGTACAGCAACGCGCTGGCTTTTTGGCATAGCAGATCGAATATCGAGCGTATGCGACTCCTGAAGCCGTTGCACGAGCGTGGCGCGGCGTCAGACAAGTTTCTGCTTCATCTGCTGCTTGCCTTGCGAGAGGAAAATGAAAATGTGTCTCCGTCAATCATCTTAAGAATTATGTCTCTATGTCGAAATCTCACGACAAATGTCAATCGCCAGCTCCTGGCACAGCAGTTCGTCCTTGGCATTTTGGAGCACGCGTAACCGTTTTCCGCCTTTCGCAGCCGCGGGAGAAATGCTAGCATGTTTTGTCTTTCCGGGCCCCGAATGCTGTATGTACTCGTCCTTTCCGGCTCCCTTGCAGGCATCATCATGCTGTTTGGTTTCAGAGCACTTTTGCGCAACCGAGCAGTGCGACGCTTTGTGCGTTCCATAAAGCACAGATTTCGTTCTGCCGAGGAGCGCGGAGCTCTGATGGTCGAAGAACGAATAATTTCCAGGCCCCGCAAATCGCCACGAACTTCCGCGATAGAACTCCAACAAGTTAGATCTCTGATACGCCAGGCAGAAAAGGCGATGGCGCAGGAGAAAATCGAAGATTCGGAACGCCTTTGCATCCAGGCGCTCACTGTGCAACCCAATGCTTATGACGTGCAGGCGATGCTTGCAAAGCTTTATCTGACGACCGGACGAGAAAACAAGGCCGAAGCAATGTATCGCGAACTTCTTCAGTATCGTGACGAGGTCTCGTTCCACAGCAATCTGGGACTGGCTTACTATCGGCAATACAAATATGTCGAGGCATGCCAGGCGTATCAGGAAGCGTTGAATCGCGATCCGCAAACTCCGGAGCGTTCCGCGGCCCTTGGTCGCGCGTGCATAGCCGCACAGAGGTTTGAAGAAGCCGCACCATTGCTCGAAAAAGCCACACAACGACTGTCACGCTCGACCGAGCTGCTGCATCTTCTTGCAGAATGTTATCTGCAGCTCGGCGCCACTGAAAAGGCGGAAGAAACATACAGACGCATCAATAAGATCGAGCCGTATGACGAGACGGTGAAGGCGAAGTTGCTGAGCCTGGCAAAAGTATAAAAAGTATAAATGGCCGTCAATATTCAATAATTTCGATTGTTGCATCTCCCTGCACCCTGGCCTGACAGCCGAGCCTGTCGGGATTATCAGTAATACCAATGTTCTCCTCCCTGTCGTTCCGTGGACTTAGATTTTCCATGCCGTGTTTAACGCGACACATGCATGTGATGCAAAAGCCGTTGCCGCCGCAAGCATGTTCCATGGGGACGCCATTATCGAGCGCAATCTGGAGGACAGTTCTGCCAGATTCCGCTTCGACTATTTTCACCTGGCCGGAGTAATGAAAAGTGATCTTTGGCATATTGGAAGTATACGGGTTGCGGGTTACACGTTGCGAGCGCATATGCCGCTTTACGCAATTTCGCGTTATCATTGACACATGACGCGCGCAATCGGCAGTTCAGCATCCGCAATTCTCAATGTCACTAACCTCCATGCATCCGTGGACGGAAAAGCCGTCGTAAAAGGCATAACTCTTACCGTCCGTCCGGGCGAGATCCACGCAATTATGGGGCCGAACGGATCCGGAAAATCATCGCTTGTAAATACGCTCATGGGACATCCGAAATTCACGGTAACGGCCGGATCAGCACGTTTTATCGGCGAGAATCTGCTCAAGATGTCCGCGGACCAGCGTGCCAGGACGGGGCTTTTTCTTGCATTTCAATATCCGCAAGAAATCTCCGGCGTCACTCTCCGTTCGTTGCTTTTTGCAGCATATAAAGCGCAATCCGGCTCAAGGAAAGGGCTTCAAAAAATGATTTCTCCCATCAAATTCAAGAAGTTTATGGAAGAGAAAATGAGATATCTGCACATGGACGCCGGGTTTGCTGGCCGTTTCGTCAACAAGGGATTTTCCGGCGGCGAAAAAAAGAAATCGGAGGTCCTGCAAATGTCAGTCTTGCGGCCGCGTCTCGCTCTTCTGGACGAAACCGATTCCGGGCTCGACATTGACGCGCTCAAGACTGTCGCGCAAGGCGTTAATTCGATGCGATCGCCGCGATTTTCCGCCGTGATTGTCACGCATTACGCGAGACTGCTGGATTACGTCGAGCCGGATCATGTGCACGTAATGATTAAAGGAACAATCGTTGAAAGCGGCGGAATGGACGTCGCAAGGACGCTTGAACGAAACGGGTATGCGAAATACGGCTCGGTCTAGACACGGCGCCGTTTCTTCGTGGACATCACTCCAAGAAATATAGCTGTGTAAGGCCAATGAATGTTTGACGAGAAACGGCGCCGTGTCTAGTATTCTGATTCCGCTTACCAAATTATTCCTATGGACGATACTCGAGTTCTGCAATTCCGTCCTCCTTACTGGGCGCCTTTTGTTCTTATTTTTTCCGTGATCGTCGTCGGCACGTTTTATGTCGGAGGAAAATATCTGGAGACACAGGATCACAATCCTGCGACCATCACGGTGAATGGCGAAGGAAAATCGGCGGTGATGCCCGATGTAGCCGAGCTCAGCTTTGGAGTTACGATCCTGCGCCAGGAAAGCGCGAAAACGGCAATGGACAAGCTGGCGCGAATGATGGAAGGGATTTTGGAAGCCGTCAAGAAAGCCGGAATTGAGGCAAAGGACATCAATACCGAACAATTTTCGCTCAATCCGGCGTATGATTGGAAAGATGGGCAGCAAATAGCGAGAGGATATGATGCTTCGCAAAGTCTGCGCGTAAAAGTGCGGGAACTGGATTCGGTCGGCAGCGTGCTCGCGGCTGCGACGAATGCCGGAGCGAATCAGGTGGGGGGCGTGAGCTTTGTGGCGGACGATCCCGAAAAAGCACGCGCCGGCGCGCGGCAGAAGGCGATTGTGCAGGCGCAGAAAAAAGCCGGAATGCTGGCAGCGCAACTCGGAATGCGTTTGGGGAAATTAAAGAGCTTCAGCGAAGGGGGAGGTTATGTTCCTCCATACATGCCATACGCACGCGGAGGAGCAATGATGATGGATGAAAAGTCCGAGGCGCCGCCGATTCCGGCCGGGGAACAGGAGGTGAATGTGCAGGTCAATCTCACGTATGAGGTTAAGTGAAGATAGTGAGACATGTCCCCGAAGCCGAAAAAACGGTATAATATGCATAGTGGCATGAGACGCAAACACCCATCCATCAAGTGGCCGTTCCTGGGACATCTGATCGGACTCCCTTCCAGTGTTCTTTTCGGCATATGGATTTTAATGGTCTTAAGTTTCGCAGCCGCATATTTTCTTCTCAGTTCTTTCGGAAATGCCGCCGGACACGGAATCACCTCCCTGCCTGCGATTGACGATCTGTGGACGCGCTTCGGCGACGCATTGTATTTCAGCATCGTAACCGCGACGACTGTCGGCTACGGCGATTTGACGCCGCTGGGATTTTCGAAAGCGCTTGCGGGCGGCGAAGCCGTGCTCGGATTCCTGATTCTGGCGATTCTCATCAGTAAATTCGTGTCTCACAAGCAGGAGATCGCTTTATATAACGTCCATAAGCTGGCGTTCCAGAACGCCTTCTTCAAAACGCGGGAGGGCTTTTACATCGTCCGCCGGGATTGCGATGCAGTCGCCGCACATGCGAAAACTCACCGTGCGCTCGGCGACAAATCATGGAGCAATCTGTGCATCGCATATCAAAAAGGCCAAACCCTTCTGGAAGGAATTCTTGACTTCTACGACGATTTCGACTGGTACAACATAGATATACTGCGCGAGCGGCTGCTGCTGGAATCGGTCGGACGAACGCTGGACCGCTTCGCTGCGCTTCTGGATGAACTCGACTGCGAGCGCATTGCGTGGCGCAAGCACGAAGAGAGCGTAATGGAATTGCAGAATTTCGCGCAGTTGGGCAAGGAAGTGCTGCAGCAATGGAAAAGACTTTCTCCGCACAGGCAGGGGAAGAGCTTTGCGCGCCTAGTGCAATCGTTTGAAAAACTCGCTCAGCGCGCATGACTGCCGGGCGCAGGTGCGGACAGATGCCATCGGTCACACTCTCAGCGTCTCGCTCTCTTGTAATGCTCGCACATCCACTGATCTGTCTCGCGCATGATCATCATTTCCTGTTCCATGCGGACTCGGGGGGCGGAAAAGGATTTAACGGCAGTTTTCGCCGATGTTTTAACGGATGCAGCAGGCATAGTGAAGATGGTGAGAGGGAGAATATCCTGATTTTTGAGAATGTCAAGTGCAAAAGTTCCGCTAGACTAACAGTTCCTTATGGCAATCTTCTCTGAACTCAGCCGTGCAATCTTCGACACGGCCAACCCGGCGCCGTATGCGGAGCTCGCCGTCAAGGGATTAAGTGAAGAGCTCGTCCGCCGCATCAGCGCCGAAAAGAACGAGCCCGGGTGGATGCTCCGGCATCGTCTGGAGTCCCTGAAAATTTTCCGCGAAACGCCGTTGCCTGCGTGGGGCGCTGATCTTTCCGGACTCGATCTGGACGACATCATTTACTACGCCCCTCTATCGCTCGGTGCAGGCTCAGGCCCGGCAAGCGATTGGAACGATGTTCCGCCGGAAATACGAAAAGTATACGAGCGCCTCGGCATTCCGGCGGCCGAACAAAAGATACTTGCAGGCGTCGGCGCCCAGTACGAATCGGAAATCATTTATCACAACCTGAAGAAAGAGTGGGGAAGCCATGGCGTGATTTTCCTTGATATGGATGATGCGGTGCGTCTGCATCCGGATATCGTCCGGCGGCACTTCATGAAGTGTGTGCCGAATACCGATCATAAATTCGCGGCGCTGCACGGCGCCGTCTGGTCGGACGGGACATTTTTGTACGTGCCGAAGGGTGTGAGCGTAGCCGAACCCCTACAGGCGTATTTCCGCATGAACGCGCGCAATATGGGCCAGTTCGAACACACGCTGATCATTGTCGAGGACGACGCCGAAGTGCACTACATAGAAGGTTGTTCCGCTCCAAAATACCCCCCGCTGGCGGGTCTGGCAGGCAGTTCTCAGTCGCTCCACGCCGGATGTGTCGAGATATTTGTAAAGCCCGGCGCAAAGTGCCGCTATTCATCCGTCGAAAACTGGAGCCGGGACACATATAATCTCAATACAAAACGCGCGATCATCGAAAAAGACGCAACGATGGAATGGATCGGCGGGAACATGGGCAGCGGAGCCACAATGCTGTATCCGTGTTCCGTGCTGGCGGGAGAAGGGGCCCGCTGCGATCACATGGCAATAGCATTCGCAAACGCAGGACAATGGCAGGATACCGGCGCGAAAGTCATCCATCTGGCTCCGCACACGAGCAGCAAGGTGGTCAACAAATCCGTCAGCATGAACGGAGGAACGGCGGTTTACCGAGGACTGCTGAAAGTAGAGCCGCACGCGCACGATTGCACATCCAGCGTCGAATGCGACGCGCTGCTGCTGGATGAGATGAGTCGCGCGAATACAATCCCGGATATTCAAATACGCAACAGCGACGTAACTATCGCCCACGAGGCGACGGTGGGGAAACTGAGCGACGCAGATATCTTCTATCTCGCGTCCCGCGGGATAACGGAAGATCACGCCCGCGCCATGATCGTAAACGGGTTCATGGAGCCGATCGTGAGACTGCTGCCGCTGGAATACGCCGTGGAAATGAACCGCCTGATAGAACTGGAAATGGAAGGATCGGTGGGATGATCAGCCGTATGTCGCACTCCTTAAGCGCCAATCATCTGCCGGCCCGATTCATCACATTGCTGAATTGATTGCGCACATCACCGCGCTTTCTTTCAATTTCAATCAGCTTCTGCAATTCCGGCGAGGCATCCGGAGGAGCGTCCGGCCATTTTTGCGCGTCTTTGGTGTTGATTCCCTGCATTGCAATATGTGTGAATGTCATTGTCATTATAACAAATTTACAAATCATTAGCAATGACATGAAAAAGCCCTCCACAGAGGGCTTTTTGCGTGACATTCATTTTTTCATTGCATGTTCTTGTCATCCATCTTTGGGAACTTGCCTTTGAGATCCTTAAGCACCTGCTCGATTTTGGAAGGATCAACCTCGGCACCGGTCTCAACCGGCACAACGACGTCGAGCGGTTCCATACCTTCTGGAGTAGGCATATACGAATGGAGTAAGAAATAAAAACCGCGCTCAGTGTACTTGCTATAGCGCTGGGAGCAAGCAAAACGTCAATAATCTCCACTGCGGCGATTTTCTTGGCTTATTGATGCTACGATTACGGTATGCCGGATGTCACGGACTTCATAATCACGATCAATCCGGAGGATAAGTCGCTCCGTCTCGCCGTCACGTATGACAAGGGTACGGCGACGGTGCGCGCGCCGGAGGGCGCACGCTTCAGGCATCCGGTGCGGGTGCGGTGGAAAAGAAGCAGAAGAGATACGGCGATAAATCTTACTGTCGGAAAAGGCGCAACCGTGTGCGTGATTGAAGAAATAGCGGGAGCGAGAACATCACATGCGGCCGTGGTGAGAGTGGAGGCAGGAGCCAACGTCGAATTCATCAGCATCAACCGCATGTCATCGAACGCCGCAGTGCAGATCACGCAGCGCAGTCATCTCGGCGACAACGCCGCGATCAATTGGCGCAATATCACACTCGGATCAGCGAAGGTCACTCACGACATTCTGTCTGAACTCGCGGGAGAAGACGCGACGAGCGGAATTGACTGGATGTTCTACGCGAAAGGCGACGAGACGTACCGCCTTCGCGCGCGCAACGTCTTTAATGGCAAACGGGGGAGAGGGGAAATCATAATGAAGGGCGTCGCAGGGGAGAGAGGGCATGTCCGTTGCGACGGAATGATCAAAATCGGGGAAGGGGGATCGGGAACGGGCACCCGCCTCACGCAAGACGTCCTGATGCTCGATAAGACAGCGAAGGTTGACGCGATTCCGGCTCTTGAAATAAAAACGAACGACGTCAAAGCCAGTCACTCAGCCGCCGTCAGTCATGTCACAAACGAAGATATGTTTTACTTCGCTGCGCGTGGGGTCGGAGAGAGGGAAGCGAGGAGGATGTTCGTGGAGGGGTTTTTGTGGGAGATGACGGCAAAGATCGGTGATCGGCAGTCAAGAGAAAAACTGCTGGAAGCAGTGGAAAGGAAATGTCGCTCCCGCTAAAATGGCGAACATGTCCGCAAAAATGATCGATCAGGGCGAAATTCTTTGTCCTCCGGAGCCATTGGCCCCCATTGTGTATGACGATTCCAGGACGCAGGTGATCGAAATGAACATTCGTGGCGTGCTTTCGGGGGCACTGAATATGGCTCAGGGAAGGATTGAAAAATACGGTCGTCGCGCTACGCCTGATGAAAGGGCTAGAAACGAGACAGGCCGTCGAGATACACGTCGTAACGAGCGGCATGCATCTGCAGCCGTTGATCGCCGGAAGAGAAGAAAAAAATTTGGCGTGTGAATGACCGAAAGTCATTCACCATTCGACTCGCCCATGCAGGGATCGCTCATGGCGAACGCGCTCCGCTCGTTCGCTCTTCGATTCGGGCCTCCGGCCCTCACTCAGGGTGAAAGATCAAATATCTTTCGCAGCATTGTGCAGTAGAGAAAGCCTGGTTCCAGGCTCCAAATCTTTATCTCCCTCGCTATGAGGGTGACAAAGAATTGGAGATAGCCCCTGGTCAATGCAATAACATGATATCCGTCCCTTTGTCGGCGCTTGCGCGCCTCCTCAGGGCAAGTGGCTACTGGACAGAGCATGCAGGTATCGCTACCGCGCAGCATTCAATCGGCGAACGCCGATTGTCAGTCTGAGCGCAGCGAAGACTCCCTGGTAAGGAGATGTTCCATGCGCAGGTTCTCCTACACATACCTTGTTACGACTTACTCCCAGTCAGCAGTGTCACCGTGGTTCCTCCCCCGCACCCTTGCGACGTGAGATCATATTCACGTTTCCTGCGAGAACTGTTTCAAGTTCATCGCAAGGGTGCGGGGTAAAGGAGCTTCGGGTGCCCCTGCCTCCCATGAGTTGACGGGCGGTGAGTACAAGACCCAGGAACGTATTCACCGTGGTATAGCTGACCCACGGTTACTAGCGATTCCAACTTCATGCCGGCGAGTTGCAGCCGACAATCCGAACTGAGAACGATTTTGACGGGATTGGCTCCCCCTTGCGGGTTCGCTGCCCTTTGTATCGTCCATTGTAACATGGGTGTAGCCCCAGGCATAAAGGACACGCTGATCTGACGTCATCCCCACCTTCCTCCGCCTTGGAGGCGGCAGTCTCCCCTGAAAAAACAACAGAGGATGAGGGTTGCGCTCGTTCGCTGACTGAACAGTACACCTCAAGGCACGAGCTGACGACGACCGTGCATCGCCTGTCTTCGGGTTCCTTGCGGCACTCCGGCGTTTCTGCCGGATTCCCGAGATGTCAAGCCTGGGTGAGGTGCTTCGTTTACCATCGAATTAAACCCCATGTTCCACCGCTTGTGTGGGTCCCCGTCTATTCCTTTGAGTTTTAGCCTTGCGGCCGTACTTCTCATGCGGCGGGCTTACCGCGTTAGCTAAGGCACAGAGATCAATTGAAAAATCCCTACACCGAGCCCGCATAGTTTAGGGCGTGGACTACGGGGGTATCTAATCCCCTTTGCTCCCCACGCTTTCGTCTCTGAGTGTCAGTGCACCCCCAGCATCCTGCCTTCGCTTTCGGCGTTCCATCGTGGATCTACGGATTTTACCCCTACACACGACATTCCAGATGCCTCTGGGTGACTCGATCCCGCTCGTTTCCGGCACGGTGACGATGTTAAGCATCGCCATTTGACGCCAGACGTGGCAGGAAACCTGCAGACGCTTTACGCCCAGTAATTCCGAGTAACGCTTGCATCCCCTGTCTTACCGCGGCTGCTGGCACAGGGTTTGCCGATGCTTTCTCCTGAGGTACAGTCAAAAATTTCGTCCCTCAGAACAGAAGTTTACGCCCGGAAAGGGCTTCATCCTTCACGCGGTGTCGCTCCGTCAGGCTTTCGCCCATTGCGGAAGATTCCTCACTGCTGCCTCCCGTAGGAGTATGGACCGTGTCTCAGTTCCATTCTGGCTGATCATCCTCTCAGATCAGCTACCCGTCATAGTCTTGGTGAGCCGTTACCTCACCAACTAACTGATAGGCCGCAGGCCCCTCCCAAACCGATAAATCTTTACCCGGCTCCTCTCTGCCGTCGCGCATCGGAAATCCCAAATCCTAAAATCTAAATCCTAAACAATTTTGGAATTTTCCAAATTCCGAAATTGAATATTGCTTGGGATGTAGTGCTTAGTGCTTAGAATTTCCCGGCGACTCCAGAGAGGAGCCGGGACTATCCGGTATTACTCCGCCTTTCGGCGGGATATCCCCGAGTTTGGGGTAGGTACCAACGTGTTACGCAGCCGTCTGCCGCGCTGCGCAACAATTAACACGTAACAATTAACAGTTAACAGAAAAAGTTACACCCCTGGACGTACGTTGTGGGAAAACTTCCACGGTCAATTGTTAATTGTTAAAAGTTAAATGTTAATTGTTGCGCAGCGCTCGACTTGCATGTGTTAGGCGCACCGCCAGCGTTCACTCTGAGCTAGGATCAAACTCTTCAATAGTTCGCTTCGCTCACTACTCGCTCACTATGACAATATCATCCTGAGCGTTAGCGAGGTATGATCATCAGTTTGCGTCGGACGATCAGCGACGTTAATTCCAAAAGAATAATTGGGTGTCCATGCTGAAGTTCCTGCGAACCCCAGATGGATTCTCACCCACCTTCGCTCCTGACGGAGCTACGGTGGGCAAGCAAGCTTCTCTACTGCACGATGCTGTGAACGAGCGGAGCGCGTTCACCCTGAGCGAGCCCCGAATGGGCGAGTCGAATGGTGAACGCTGTTCAAGACTCACGTTCATAAGCCGGCCCTCAAGATTCCTCGAGAGCCTGTGGCTGCAAAGGAGCTTGAAACTTCTGCGGCCCGGCCGTAAGGCCCGGAGGCAGCCGAGGTATCCTACGCCTTACATTTCGCGGGTCAAGTTTGAAATGCTGGAGAAATGCTGGAGAAAGAAATGCTGGAGATTGGAAATGCGTGCTGCGTGTGCGAAATCGGATTATGCATTGCGAATTGCAAAATTCGCCACCCGTCATCTGCAATCAATTGCTTCTGGCAGCGGAAAAGAGTACAATGCCGTGCATGACGGTTCCGCACAATGAACTTATGGAAAAGTCACAGGAAATACACGCGGATACCCCCAGGAATGACAACCGTCTCAGCCTGAATGCTCTGCTGGACGCAATCGAGGCCGCTCACAACACTATTTCCAACAATCCCACTGGAGCAGAGCTCGATAATCTGAACAGGATGTATGCAGATCTCAGCCGGCGCCGCGAAGAATTGGGAAGTCTCACTGCCGTTGAGCTTGGTCAGTTAAGAAAAAGAATTCCATCCGTGTTCCGTGCCAGTCAGAACATGCCAAATCCAAGCGCCGAACTTTCTGGATTGCTGGCGCAGGTGATGCAGCAGGAAAAATACGCAGGTCCGATTCTCCAGCCAGCCGAAGAAAACGCCGTTCATACCGGAATGATGACAGCGGCAATGACAGGATTCGCCGCGTTAGGCCCGCTTGGCGCTCTTGCCGCCCCTGCATACTACGGCGTAAATGCGGCGATAGACAAAGCTCTGCCTGATAATCCGAAAACCAGGGCGGCGACAAAAACCTTATTGGGGATAGGAGCAGTGGCAGCTGCAGGCATGACCGGCGGATGGGTCCCCGCGCTCCTTGCCGTCGGGCTTGGTTCGCTGACGAGCTGGGCGATGCGCTCTTTACAACAGCATAGAGTCCGGGAATCGCAGCAGGAATTCCGCGCCGCGCTTAATAATGCGTGAGATGGACGCGCAAGAATGTCTTGACTGACGCCGGTTATGGCAATTATGGTGTGCGTCCAGCTTCCCTGTATCTGCGTGATATAGGGCTCTGATCCGGCTTAGCCAATCAAGACTTCGCCGCGACATTGACCGCAAGCCACAATGCCATCACTTACCACATCAGCCTCCGCTGCCAACGAAACTGCGTCGGACACCGCCGATAGGGACGTCCGCGTCTACGAATGCGCGATATTGTATTCGTGTCCCATTGCCCAAAAGGATGAGGCTGCGTTGATGAAGGAAATAGACTCGTACTTTCACGAGGCCGGCGCGACGCTGGTCGCAAAAGACGCGTGGGGACGTCGTGGTCTCGCGTATCCGATCAAGGGCGCGAAAGAGGCGAATGTCGCGATCTATTATTGGGAGATGGATCCTCTCAAATTGAAAGAAGTGGACCAAAGCCTGAAGATCAGCAAAGGAATCTTGCGCCACCTCTTCGTCAAGCCGCCGAAGCACTACCAGATCATCAAGTATGCCGATGTGTACGAACTGTGGCTTAAGGAGCGGGAAAGCCTCGACCAAAAACGGGCGCGTGAGCGGCAGGAGCAGCTTGAAGAGCGCGTGGCGGCGCAGGCAAAGAGGCGGGCCAAAATGACGACAGAAAAGAAAACGGACAAGCCCGACGCGAAAATAAGCGGAGAGGCGATCGCCGAAGGAATCGAGAAACTGATCTCGGACGACGCGATTGATATATAACAAATTCATGCCTCCAGCCAAATCTGCCACTCAACGGCGCACCGACCCTCGACTTAAGAAATGCCCTTTCTGCCTGAAGCAGGCAAAGTATATTGATTACAAGGACTACCCGGGCATCAAGCCGTTCGTGGATTATTTCGGGAACATCATGAAGCGGTATTACACGGGAGTGTGTCTCAAGCATCAGAAAATGCTGCGCACCGCCATTGAACGCGCACGGTTTCTTGGATTTCTGGCATATCGGAAATAAGTTGAAAGTGGAAAGTGGAAAGTTGAAAGTGGAAAGTGGAAAGTGGAAAGTGGAAAGTGGAAAGTGGAAAGTGGAAAGTGGAAAGTGGAAAGTGGAAAGTGGAAAGTGGAAAGTTGAAAGTTGAAAGTGGAAAGTAGCAGGTGTTTTCCGCTCTGAGTTTCACTTCACCGTAATCATCACACCATCCTCCGCGGTATTCCCTGCCAGATCTGTGGCGACAACGCGGACAACGTGCGGCCCGGGAACCACGTTAAGAGGATACGTGATTCCATACGGCGCCACCGGCTGACGGACGATCAATTGCTCGTCTATGAAAAATTCCACATACTTGACGTCGCCTTCCTCATCGGAGAATTCAGCGCGCATCTCCAATGGCGAGCCTGCGGCGATCTCAGCCCCTTCCGTTGGAGATATCAAGCGGATATCGGGCCCGCTCCTGTCAATCGAGAATATGATCGCAGATTCCGCGCTCACTGTGTTGTAATAGTGATCTGTCACTGTTACGCGGAAAGAATGACTGCCGGTCTTTTCGATGCTCTTTGGCACGCGGAGAGCCGGACTCCACCCTTCGGCGCGGTTCCAGTCTTCGCCCTCCGGGCTTCGCCCGGCAGGCAGGGCAGGCGGGAACGACGTCACCGTCGCGATCACCTTCCCGTCGATCGCGTACTCGATGCTGTGGACGCGCGAACCGACTGTGAATTGAATCTTCGGCACGAATGATGGATAGTTCACGACTCCGTTTTGCGACGGATGAATCAAATTTAATGTCGGCTTCACGGTGCGGCCCGGAGTCATGGAGATGTCGCACTTTTCCGCAGGGGCGACCGGAAGCGGCAGAACGCCGCCCGATCCGGCGACAAAAAGCGTCAGCCCGCTGGCCGAGCCCGGTCGTTCTTTTTGCACAGCCGCGGCCCATTTGATGAAATCAGTATCCCATTGCGGGAAATCTTTCCCGGCGGCATTGTAAGGAACGAGGAAACTTTTCAGTTCTCGGGCTTCCGCCGGACAGCTGTCCGATGCGAGGAGACCGGTAACTTTATCAACTTCCAGCTGCACGCATGCCGGATCGTCCTTTGTAGGCGCGTTCTCGGAGAGGAATATGTCGCTCCGTCGCAGCGCCACCGGAGTACATTCGGTTGGCAGCTCTCCTGATAGAAGTGAAATTTGCACTTGTACCATGCCTTCGGGCATCGCGAATGAAGTTACCGCTGGCTTCATAATCTTCTGAGCCATGGCCATAAAATCCCAGCGGTTTCGGGATCACCGCCGGGTTTTTCTTCCCGTTCCAGGCACTTGTTGCTTGTTCCTGTCTTGGCGGCCGCCTGCGTTCCGGGTACGGAAAGCACGGACTTCCAATATTCGTTCGGCCTTGCGCCGGCGTCGCTCAAGATGGACGTGACCTCGTACGCTATGCGCGGGTCGAGCGCCTGTTTCCCAGCGCGATCGTATCCAGATTCGGATCGCAGCAAGCCCCATATAGATCCGTCGTCGCCGGAAACGACGAGCGCGCCGCGACTGTCCGTGACTTTGATAATTCCGACAGCCGGCTTCACAATTCCACCATCGGCGATGGTCGCATAACCCTGCACCATTTCCACAAGCGGAACTTCGGCCGCGCCGATGGCCAGCGCCGCGCCGTAGCCTTTTTCCGGCATGCGGGACTTTATGGAAGGCATGCCAATCTTCTCGGCGAGATCAAGGATTTCCTTTTCCTGACCTCCCATGAAGTAAGCCTTAACCGCCGGGATATTCCGCGAGCCGCCAAGCGCGCGCCTGGCGCCGACGAGCCCCCAAAACGATCCTTCAAAATTCTGAGGCGCGTAGTCGCCGAACTTAGTCGGGACGTCGTACAGGACCGTGGCCGGACCGTATCCGTTGCTGAAAGCGGAGGCGTAGACGAACGGCTTGAAACTGGAGCCCGGCTGACGCGGAACCTGCGCCATGTCTATCCTGGCTTCACCGACATCCGAGCCGTAATCGGTGTTGCCGACGTAAGCCAAAATCTCCCGCGATTTCGGATCAATGGCGACAAGCGCGATGTTGCTTGCCATAAAACGATTTGAGACGTCTTCCTTGTGCGCGGCGATCACCTGTTCCGCCGCTTCTTGAAGCTTCCAATCCAATGTTGTCTGAATTGTGAGCCCGCCGTGTTCAAGCAGCCCCCTATCCGGAGAATTCGCGAACAGATTTTCCACCTGATCTTTTGCCCACAGCACGAAATGCGGCGCGCGGATGTTTTCGCGAATCTGCTTGAACGTCATTGTTTTCAATTCGTTTTCCGCTTTCTTCCTCACGTCATCGGAAATAAATCCGGCGTCCTGCATGCTGCGGAGAACCTGATCGGCGCGTCCGCCGACGTAGAGCAAATGCCCCGTTCCCATCCCTCCCGCTTTGGAGCCTGCGGTGAGCGCAGTCGAACCACTTCCAATCGTCACGCCAAGAAGCCCGATTGTCACGTCGGCGTCACGAACCTGGTCAATGCGGTTCACTGTCCCGTCCAAAATCTTTCTGCGCAACTCCTCGCTTACTTCCGTGCGCACATGGCGTCCGTAAGGGCTGAAATAAGACGGAAGCTGCGGAAGACTGGCGAGCACGGCGGATTCAGCGAGCGTCAAGTTCTTCGCATCCTTGCCGAAGAAGCGGCTGCTTGCCTGTTGAATGCCGTAGGCATTCTGTCCAAAAGGTATCCAGTTGAGATACAAGCTGAGCAGCTCTTCCTTGCCGTATCGCGATTCCAGCTGGCATCCCAATATGAATTCCTTGATCTTGCGGTTTATCAAGTAATCGCGCTTGAGATTCAGCGCGTTGCGCGCAAGCTGGCGCGTTATTGTGGAAGCCCCGCCTGTCCGGCCAAAACTGAATGCCGCCCTAGCAAGCGCGCGCACGTCTATGCATCCGCGATCGAAATACCGCCTGTCCTCGATTGCGATCATCGCTTTTTTCGCGACGTCCGGAATCTCGCTTCCGGGGACCATGGTGCGGTCCTGGTCGCCGAAAACCCGATACAACTCCACGCCGTTCCTGTCCGTGATCACCGTGCTCTGCGACGCCGACAGAATAGTTTCTTCGCTGATGGATGGAAGCGTGAGCCAGAGGAAAATGAAATGGATGATGAAAAGGACGCAGATAACCGAAAAGACGCAGAGAAACGACCTGCGCCAGCCGAGAGCCGCCTTCTTTTGCCGCATAAAGCGAAAGAGCGCGCGAGTGGCATTAACAATTTTAAATAACCGAGAGCGCCTGGCCTGCATTCGCGCGCGCGGCGGAATAGCATCACTCTGCGAAATGGAACGTATATGAAAACCGTTGTTCATGAGATCTAAAGTGTAGAATCGCGATTGCCGTCAGGGCTAGGACATCATTCCTGGAGGTGATGGGCAACATATACACGTTCATGGCCGTGAGCGCGGCAGGAGTATGCACTCTGCTCTTTCTCCTTGGCGCGGCGCAACTGACTATTTCCAAAGGCGACCAGACAAAAGTGGACAACGGCAAGAAACTGATGATCAGCGCGCTCATCGGCCTTGCAATAATCCTGGGGTCGTACGGCATCATACGCACGGTTCTCTACTTCTTGTATGAATGGGCGCCGTAGGAGCAGAATGAGGAATGAAGCATGCAAAATGAAGAACGAAAGGCATTGTGAAACGGCGTGACATCCGTCTCCGTTATCAGGTACAGTCAGCCATCCATGACCCATGACGATCCATCGCCGGAAACCATGGAACGCCTGGAGCGCGCGGAACAGTTGAAGCTCAACGGAAATTACAATCAGGCTCTCGGGATTCTGGAAGAATTGTTGCTGGAAGACCCCGAGAATGTCTCGGCGCTGGAGGAAGTGGCGGACAACGAACTAAGCCTCGGCGAGTACCGGCGCGCGGAAGCGGCGGCAAGGAGGGCGATAGCCCTGGATGCGAAAAGCTACACAGGACATTATATTCTCGGGTTTCTGAATTCACGTTCCGGCCAATGGGACGAAGCAGCCGGGCGTTTGAGGAAAGCAAATCAACTTAAATCCAACAATGCAGAGATTCTGCGATGCCTCGGGTGGGCGCTTTTTCATGCCGGCCAGCGCGCGCAGGGCATAGTAACCCTCGAAAGAGCGCTCAATCTGGACCAGGATTCTACGCTCACTCTGTGCGATCTGGGCGTCGCATACATCGAAGTGCAGAATTTTCCCAAGAGCCGCGCACTGTTAAAACGGGCGCTGGAACTTGAGCCGGAAAATACAAGAGCGCAGGAATGCCTTTCGGCGGTGGATCGCTTTGCGCGAATGGCGAGGCTGGGGTGATTGCGGGTTGCGGATTGCGTATACTAAGCGCCGTGGCCAATCTCAATTTTGATCCCGCCGTCCTGCTCCGCGGTCTCCGGCAAGGACGGATAAATCTGAGCCGCGGATGGACAGTAAGTCGCAGCGGGCTCGTGATGAGCGCGATGGCGCTGTTCGGAGCCGCTTTACTCGCGCAATTTTTGCTGGTCCTGTGGCTTTCGACGAGCAGAATGAGGGAATCCCTGTTGGCGAAGAGCGATTTCCGGCTGCAATTTCTACAGAATGCGACGGACATGGATACGCAGCAATTCCTTGTTGCAGCGCGGCAGTTTCCATCTGTCTCGTCCATCGCTTATGTCCCGCGCGAAAAGGCCATGGCCGCGGAAAAAGAGATGCATCCTGATATAGCGAAATTGATGGAAAACAACGCCATAAATCCATTCAACGATTCCGCGATCGTAACGATTGCAAGCACCGCTACATTCGATGAATTCGCCGCATTCGTGCGACATCCAAGATGGAGCGGCATCATTGCCCCCGCCACTTTCCCGTCCATGGCGGCCAGGCAGGAAGAAATCAGAACCGTTCTGGATCAGGCGGGCGCCGGAAGCTCCGCCGCGTTTATCATGTTTGCGGCTGCCGGAGCCGCGGTCCTACTCGTCGCAATCGAGCTGGTGCGGCGCTCCGCGGCTGCGCGCGGCACGGACGTTTTCGTCGAGCGAGTGTCGGGCGCTGATGAAACATATGTAATTCTTCCGTTTGCAACCGAGATAACAGCTCTTCTCGCCATCGCGCTGTTTTTCAGTCTCGCATGCACGGCCCTTCTGGCGTTCGCATTTCCATCGTCCATTCCGCTCATTGAGGAAGCCAGATCGCTTGCGATCGCGCGCGGTCCGGCCGTGATTGCAATTGAATTCGCGGCATTGCCAGTCATCGGATTGGCGGCGGCTATTATCGGCGCCGGAAGGGTACACTTGTTCCAGCATGGCTCACTCGCAATCGTTTGAAGCAATAGTCCTTAAAACCTACGACGTCGGCGAAGCGGACAGGTTCTGCATTCTTTTCACGCGCGAACGCGGAAGAATCGCAGCGCGGGCATCCGGCGCACGCAGGCCGACCAGCAGATTGGGAGGGGCGCTGCTGCCGTTCCGGCACGTTAAAGCCGAACTTAAAGAATGTTCCGCGGGCTGGATTGTCGCCGGTGTTGCGCGCGAGAATCGGCAAAACGCCCTGAAGAATGCCTCTTTGACGCGGCGCGAAAACACCCATATGTCCGTTGAAGCAATCACGACTTTTACAGCATTGGAGGAGGGGATCGAATTGCTGCTCCGGCTTGTTACGGATGAAGGAGCGCTTCCTGAAATTTTCGATTCGACACTGGCATTCATAGATGCATGCCATGACGGCGTGAGCCTTGCGAGCCTGGGGTACGGATTCGCGCTGCTGCATCATCTGGGGCTTCTTCCCGGCGATGATGAACTTGGGGATTTTTCGGCAATTGGAATGCATGAGCGCGCATACCTGCGGTCATCGCTGGCGGGGATATTCGATGACCCTCATCCTGAATGCGATCTCAATAAACTCATGACTCTTAAATCGGCGCTGCTCGATGATCATCTCACGACGCCTATGAAGGCGCCGGAAATCGCGGCGGCTATGGCTTGAAAACAGTATGTTTTATGATATTAATCACCGAATCGGCAGGCGAATGTCACCCTGTGGCAACAGTGCACCGGAGCCGATTTCGGCGTATCCCTCCGGAAGCTGCAGAACGCCTAAAGCGGTGAAAAGCGGCCTGGCTTCGTAATGGGAATATACAGCCTCCATCGTCCGCGACCCCGTGCCGGTGGTGACAAAACGGTACCAGACGGATTTGAGGCCCGGAACACGCTCGTTTAATTTCTTCTTCTCGCCCGGCGGCAGATCAGTCGTCAGCTCCGTCCTGTCGGGCGGAGGATCCTTGCGGTCGTAAAGAAATGGGCCGACGAGCTCAGTCTTCCGCGCGTCGCGGGTACCGTAATAGATGAAGTAGGCGCGGTCTTTTTCCTGGTGAGTCTGAATCAGCAGCGCGCCGGGGAGGTTGTTTTTAAATACCATGTCCACCGATCCCGGATACACGGTTGCGTCGGTCCCTGGAGGCGCATAATAGCGGACGGTGTAACTATGATTTTTGCGCTTAAAGATTGGAAAACCGTATTCCCAAATTCCGCGGTAAGCCGTTGTCGAAATCTGACATAAGCCGCCTCCGAAATCCGGCTCGGTCCTGTCGCCTTTGATTACCAGCTCTTTGCGATATCCGGTCTCCGCGTTTACGGCGCCAAGTACCTTGTTAAAGGAAAAAACCTCGCCCGCCGCAATCGTCGTCCCGTTGAATTTGCGCAATCCCACGCCGATATTGTGCCGGCGATTGACAGGGGAACCTGCAAAGAACGATTCGCCGATAGTCACGACTTCCCTGATTCCCTGAGCGACCAGCGCGCTGTCTTCGACTCTGACTTCCGGCTGCGTTTCTACGACGGGAAGTTCTATTTCCGTCAATCCGCGTTCAATGGCCGCAGCGGTCAAATCCGAAGCGATGGAAATATCCACGACGCGGCCTGTAAGCCCGACTCCGTCGAAAACAATCGAGCCCGAGCCGCTTTTTTCAGACGGCTTCTTTTCCCTGCGTATAACCACGCTGCCAGCCGGGCGATCCAACTGCGCCGCCACAGTTTTCTTGATCGTTCTGCCGATGGCGTCCCGATCAAGCGAGAACGTTCCGGTGCGCGCGATTCCCGGAGGTAAATCCGGCATTTTGTCGCCGTCAACCCGCCATTCCGATTGCGGTTCGATTGGAACGCCGTTGTATGTCCACGTTTCGGCAGGCGTGCGCCATTCGGGATGGTCGGCGGGGGCGATGGTGAAAATGTGATGCTGGTAACGATATGTAAGGAGGCCGGCGGCTGCAGCCGGATGGATGAAAAATGAGCAATAAAAAATGAAAAATGAAAATGCTATGCACTTTTTCATGATAAACGGAGTCCATAAACGCGCCGTTTGCAGTGATCTTTCCTTCGTGCGCATGCGGTTCAATTCTCCATTCTCCACTCATTGCTGTCCATTTTCTTTGGTTTTGAATGGCTGGGGACGGGATGTTCGTCCAGGGCTTTGTTAACCAGGGAGTCCGCCCGCCAATTATCTTCGCGCGGGATATATTGAAACACAACATCATGAAATTCCATCGCTAGCTTCTGAATTTCATCCACGAGCGGCTGAAGAGACGGCATCCTGACGCGGTATTCGCCGTTGAGCTGCCTGACCACCAGCTCGGAATCCAGGTGGCAAATCAGTCGGTTCGGACGGTATCGCAGAGCGATCTTAAGGCCTTCGATCAACGCCAGGTATTCCGCAACATTATTAGTTTCCTCGCCGATCCGTTCAGCGTGTTCTGCGAGAGTAACTCCTTTGGAAGGATCCACAAGGATGCAGCCGATTGCCGCCTGGCCGGGGTTCCCGCGCGAGCCACCATCCGTATATAAATGCAGCGAGCCGCCGACGGAGCCCGGAAGAGTCCGGTCTTCCGGCGATTCGCCGGCCAGAGCTTCTTCGATCGCGTCAATAACGAAGCGCTCACGATCGCTGGTTTTGGGGAAAATCTCGCTTAAACGGCGCTCGAGTGAAGAGGGGAAGCGGAACATGACACTACGATACCCTATCCAATTTTCGTAAACGCTTGAATGTATCTGATCATTGGAGCTTGGTTTTTGGTGCTTATTACTAAATCAGCCCGGGCTCATTTGGACCGCCGCAGGCTCATTTGGCGATTTGACCGGTTTTACAGCAACATACAGCACTGTTCTCAAGGCAATTACGGCAGAATTGCACGTCGTCTTCCGGCAAATCCAGCGTGAATCGCCCTTCGCGGAAGTCAATAACGGCGCCGCCGATGCGCCTGAGAGTCAGCGGGGATGCGAAGATGCGCACGCCGGGTTCCTCCGGATTCTCAAATGTCCTGTCACCGTCGCAAGGTTTTTGACGAAATTCCATGCAAAATCCGCCGGATGCGTCAGCGACAACCGATAAGCCGATGGACGCCCCGTTTCCACGCCGACCGCCATTTCTTTTGCGTTCAGGACGGCGATTTACAGCCGCGTCTTCCTTTGCGACTTTTTGAACGGCCCGCGCGGCCTCCGCAGTCAATTCGAGCGTCTGCGGGCGAGACGGCAGATCGTTCAGCATCTGATTCAAATCATCAACCAGTTCAGAGATTTCTTCGTCGGAGAAACCGTGAACGCGGCAGCCTTCCGCCAGGTTTTCAGTTTCATTGCCAAGGCACGAAAAACAGTGCAATCCGTATTCGGCGAGCACAGATTTGGCTTCGGGAATCATTGTCACGATTTCGAGAATAGGCATGTGCCTATGAATGGCGAACATTTCTGGCATCAGGTAACGCAGTATATTACAGACAGTAAGATGATAATGCGCCTTAATATCGGGGTGACAGCATCATGGGAAACAACTACAATTTTTTGCAATGAGCTCCCGTTTCTTTCTGCGGCTTGCAGCCGGCATCCTGCTGCTTGTTCTAGGATGGCAGCTTGGCGTGATGTACGAGCGCGAGCGCGGAGCGCGCGTCGTCGGCATTGATTTAACGTCGCAACAGATAAGTCCAGGAGAATCGGCCAGCGGGGTTACGGTTCAGGATCCACAGAGAAGCGTTGATATTTCGCTATTGTGGGAAGTGTGGGAAAAGCTGAATGATTTTTACATCGAACCGGAGCAGCTGCAGGTAACCCCGCTGGTATATGGGGCGGCTGCAGGGCTTACGCGGGCCGTCGGCGACCCGTATACGATGTTCATGACTCCAAAGGAGAATGAGGAATTCCGCGACGAACTGGCTGGAAATCTGGAAGGAATCGGCGCCGAACTTGTAATGCGCGACGGCATGATCATCGTAGTTTCGCCGCTCAAGGGATCGCCGGCGGAACGAGCCGGACTTATGCCAAAAGACGTGATTCTGGAAGTGGACGGGCAGCCAACGGACGGATGGAGCCTGGCGCAGGCGGTGTCGCACATTCGCGGCCCAAAGGGCACAAGCGTCAGAATCCGGATTGGACGTTCTACGGCAGATACAAAACAGGATGCGGCAATCAGCCACACAGAATTCACGATCACCAGAGAGGAAATTCACGTGCCGAGCGTGGAATCGCATCGAATCACCCATAAGGGAAAAACAATCGGATACGTCGCGCTTAACCAGTTCGGCGAGAACTCGATTGAGGAATTGAAGCGTGAATTGCAGGATTTCAAGGATATCCCCGTATTCGGCGTTATTCTGGATTTGCGCAATAACGGCGGAGGGTATCTGGAAGGAGCGATAGAGCTTGCGGGGATATTTCTCCAGAATGGAGAAGTCGTGAAAGTGGAGCGCAGGCACGGAGAAACCGACACCCAGACGGCGAATGGCAAAGCGCTGCTCCCTGATACTCCGCTCGTTATACTGCAAAACGAGGCTACGGCGAGCGCGTCGGAGATCGTGGCCGGGGCGCTTCAGGATCACGGGCGGGCGACCGTCGTCGGTAAAAAGAGTTTCGGAAAGGGCACGGTGCAGGAAGTAATCGGCCTGGAGGGCGGAGCCAGTCTCCGGGTGACAGTGGCAAGGTGGCTGACGCCGAACGGGAAAAATTTGGGTAAAGAGGGGGTGCATCCGGATATAGAAGTCGAGCCAAAACGGCCCGATGAAACGCCTCCGCCGGTGGGTGTTCCATGGAGCTGGCAAAATGATCCGCAAATCGCGGCGGGCGTGAATGCCCTGCTGGAGGGAATCGTCGAAAAATAAAGCAGGCTTTACAGGGCTTTTCAGCTTCGGAAATTCCGCTCAAATCGCATTTTTAAGATTGTCGGCGGAGGCTCGTTTCCGCCATGCGGTTCGTTGCGCCGTTTTGCGTTTTCTGCTACAATTACAGCGTTAAAAAACAAAACAAGCCCAGGCTCATTTGGCAGTCCGATCTGTTCCAAAACACCAACATACATAGGTGCTTCTCGCAACGCCCCCACACCGGCAGATCGCTTCTATCCGCGACTACCTGGACAACGCACAGGGCGGCGGGGAATTGAAGGGCGCTGAACGATCCACAAGGCAGCAATGGACTCACGAGGCGCTGGCCCGCGCCGGCTATGAGAATCTTTCCAGGGAGGACAGGGGGTTCGTGCGCCAATACCTGCAGCGTGTGACTGGATACTCACGCGCGGCGATCGAGCGTCATATTTCCGCATATCGCGAAGAAGCAGCACAAATGCAAAGCGTGAGCGCGATCGCCAATGCGGCCGGACACGGCGTAGAGCATGATGACCGGAATAACACTCCCGCGGTACCGGCACAGCGTCTTGTCGTGCGTGCGCTTCATGGATGGCAGGCGGCGCTTATGATCAGCGCTGCACTCGTAATCTTCGGGCACATGCGCGGCTCGGACAGATTTGTCGCTTCTACCATCAATTCGAGAGTTGCGGACAATGCCATTGCGTCAAATGATCCGACACCTGGCGAAAATACCGCGATCTCCGCCGCGCATGATGGCGGCGCGCCGAGCTGGCTTGGCATCGCGCCGGACGGGGATTTCCGCAAGCGTATCGCCGAACGGCGCAATGGGCGGCGGCAGGCATACTCCCAGTTCGCGCCGGCCATCACAGCGAATGAAGGCGGCTTGCGACAGCGACTGGCGACGCGACGTGAGGAAAGGCTGCAAAATGTCGAAACGCCGGCCGATGTCGCGGAAGATCAACATGCCAGCGCGCCAACGCACTCGGAATATCAAACCAAGCTCGTCGCATCGCTTATCAACATCGCCGGCATTCCCGGAGAAGGCAAGGTAGTCGTCTTTAAAAACGGAAAGGCGACATGGGGAGATCCTCCGGCGAGCATGCTCCATGCCGGCGGAGGAGACCGCCCCAGCGGAACAGGACGCAAGCCTGCCGGAGACGGCTCAACGCCGGCGGCGTACTCATCCGGCGGAGGAAACCGTGGCGGCGGAGGGGGCAATACGGTCATAAACAACACGACGACCGGCCTCGACGCCATTGCCGGAGATCTTCGTTATTTGAACAGCGACGGGGACACGATTGACGGGAATTTCACCATTGGGGACGCTTCAACGGACGTGCTGCGCGTGCGTTCCAGAATTTCGGGATCATTGATCCCTACGATTACGAACACGTATGACCTGGGCACGTCCAGTATGCGATGGAGAAGCCTTTATCTTTCCGGTGGGACGCTCTACCTCGGCTCCGATGGAAACGAAGCAACCATCAGATACAACGACTCCACAGATTCGATCAATTTCGATACCAACAACGACGGCAGAGCGGAAATGACTTTAGGCAACACATCCGGCTTTGCGTTCAGCGGTGCGACCACATTCAATCAAGTCGCGTACACATGGCCGTCCGCAAACGGCTCAAACGGGCAGGTTCTTACGACTGCTGGAAATGGAACACTATCGTGGACGTCGGCCGGAACGGGGCTTTCGCAGGCGTCCGGAGACAGCCGTTACGTGAATGTAAGCGGCGATTCCATGACCGGCGGCCTGTTGATCCAGTCGGCTGCGGCAGGAGTGACGCCTGCGACGATTGACGCGGGTTTGCTTCTAGAAGTGATCGGAACGGCTTCCGGAAGAATTCTCCACGCACAAGACGTACTGCGTTCATCCGGTTCGCTGATCGTGCAATCAGCAGGCCTTTTTAAGGGCAACCTCACCACCAGAGGTACGGCGTCGGGCAGCGAGCTCTACGCGTCCGCACTGTTGCGATCCAGCGGCTCTCTCAGCGTCCAGGGAGCGACAGTTCTCAAATCAACTCTCAAGATCGGCGGCGTCACCTACACCTTCCCTGCATACGACGGCTCAGCCTCCGGCAAAGTGCTCAAAACCGACTCAGCAGGAACACTCTCATGGTCCACGGACGCCGGTTCCGCATATTACGCAGGACAGGGGCTCTCCTTGAACGGAAGCAGCGCCTTCTCCCTCTCCTCCTCCTTCTCCGGCTCCGCACTCGAGATCATGGGAACCTCCTCCGGACGCCAGCTCCATGCGAACGATCAGCTTCGCTCCTCTGGAACCCTCAGTATCCAGGGCGCCGCCGTACTCAAATCCACGCTCGCCACGACCGACGACATCACAATGGGGGGAGGAAACCTCAACTTCACCGCAGCCACCACCATAGGCGACGGCGGGGACGCGCTCATC
>JACPMB010000021.1 GCA_016186175.1 Candidatus Peregrinibacteria bacterium | reverse complement strand
TCGGGAAGCCTCCTCCATCGCGGAGGCACACTCAGCTATTCGGGGACGATCCTGTTCAACAGTGCCAATGCGGATCAGACGCTGCGCATTACCGATAACAGAACGGTCTCCGCAACGTACCAGTATGCGAAGGCGACGCTCTCCGGCGTCACGCTCAATAATACCGCCGGCACCACGATCGATGATCTCTCCCTCACCGGAGCGACCCTCTTCCTCCGAAGTATCACCATCGATCGAGGGAACCTCGACCTGACGAAGTATGGCGTCAATCTCTCGCTCAGCGGGTCCATGGTCATCGCGAGCAACGCACAGGCGGGCTTCTCTGCAGGCGCTCAAACCCTGACGATCTCGGGCAGTGTCCAGCGGGGGTCCTCGGGCTACTTCGCCCTCTCCGGTGGAACGCTCGTTCTCAATGGGAGTAAGAGGAAGCAAGCGATTGCCGCAAACAACGCGAAGGTCACGAACTTCACGGTCACGAAGACCAGTAGTGGCATCCTCGCGGACAACATCACAGTCCTTGGCACTCTCACCGTCAACACCGGGTCCACCATTGCACTTGGTGCAAACACGCTCTACGCCACCGGTTCCGCAATCGTGAACTACGGGAAGATCTACGAGGATACGGGGAAGATCTACCACACAGGATCCAATTTTGTCGTCGGCAACAGCAGTTACAGCCGCATTGACCTCTTCCGTGAGGGGGATTCTGTCTACTTCACGATGAAAGACAGCGATGAAAATATCGACGGGACGGTCGCGGATACCTTGACCATCGCCGTGACGCTGGCGAGAGACGGTACCGTCGTCGATACGGAAACTGTTACCCTCACTGAAACCGGGAAGGAAACGGGAATCTTCCGTGGCAGTGTGACGACGAAGAACCAGGCGGCATCGAGCGAGAACGGCTACCTCGACTACACGAAGGACGCGAGCATCAGTGCGATCTATACCGATGCGCAGGACGGTCTCAAGAATTCCCAGGGCGCAACGTTCCAAGTCCTGGGAACCTCCGGGAGTTCCGGGAGTGGTGGAGGCGGTGGCGGTGGCAGGCGAGTGGGTGCCTCGGCTCCCGTGCAGGGGCCAAAGAAAACACCGCCTCCTGCGCGGAGGATTATGAAGCAAACCGTGAAGGAGAAGCGCTTGGAACAGGCGAAGAAGAAAGAGGTAACCGTGAAGAAACAAGAGGCCGTCAAGAAGGCGCTGAAGACGAAGGCGCAACTGCGGAAGGACCGTATGGACAAGAGAAAGGCTCGCCTGGATGCACGAAAATCGCGGAGGAAGAAGTAGTCTTGGAAAGAAAAAGGGCCCCCTCTGGTACGGGGCTCTTTTTATTGTGTCACCCTGAGCGTAGTCGAATGGCGACATTCAATGTGTATGGTTCGTCTACGCTCACCATGACACATTGGCATTATTCAGAAGTTCCTTAGATATGGTGCCGTGGGTGTTGTTTCATATGTGGACCATGGACATTGAGGAAAGGGATGTAACTCTATTTTTCCCCCTTTTTCCTTGCTTTGGGTGATGGGTGGTGGTACTTTTTCCGCGCTAAACCCACCCGTCCCTCGCGCCCGTCCTTCCGACGAGTGCGACGGCGGGTCTTTTTGTGATCGTGTCGACCCTTGAGGAATCTGACAAGATCTTCGCGACGCAGGGTCGTCGTGCTATCAACATTCTTAATCAGTCCGAAGGATGGGCGATGGGCGAAGCCGATATATTCCACTTTCTTCCTCTTACAACGAACGCTATGGACAGCGGGAATGAGATCGGTATCAGAACTGACGAGCACTGCCGCGTCGTACGCATTGGCGTATGCCCCTTCGAGCAAATCGACCGCAATGTGCACATCCACGCCTTCCTCTTGGAACACCCCATTATTTTCCAACATATGACCGTACTCGACACACCACCCCATGTTCTGCAAATGTGCCACAAGACGCTGTTGCCACTGGCGTAGTTCTTCGCTCTTCGCATCGCCTCGCGCCCGGACCTTCCCAACATAGTAGGTTGCGGAAACAACTTTCCGGCCACTTGCGAGAAACTGCGCAAATGCCCGATAGTCGAACTCTGCGAGTCCT
>JACPMB010000017.1 GCA_016186175.1 Candidatus Peregrinibacteria bacterium | reverse complement strand
TCTCCCTGCTACTCCACTCCGAAAAATGCCATTCAGTTCGTCGTTGGTGACGTGCGACGGGACGCCGTGCCGCTGGTAGAATTCCATGTAATCGTGGGCGATCTCCCTGCGATAGACCTCAAAAGAGGGGCAGGGGAGGGCAAAGTGTCGGAAAATCCGCCGCACACATTCTTTATAGATGTGCGTTGCATCGTTCTGGAGCGTTCCGTTCCAGTCCCAGATGGCAAGGCGCACTTTTCGCATGACATGCGATCCTAGCAGGGTGTATAAGAGGCAGTCCAGGGTAGTCGTTTGCTACGCTGGGTGCTCTTTCACTCATGGGAGGTACGCAATGAAACCTGCGTTCTTGTTCGCTCTTACAGCCATGCTCCTTGCTTCTATAGCGGGGGTGACGTTACAAATGAAGATTCGCCATGTCTCTGCGTGGCTGCTCCTCTTTCTGACAGATGCTGTGTGCATTCTTCTTGCGGGAGGGTTTCTCCTTGCACAGGGGGTGGAGGAGAAGGCTACGCCACGAGGATGGGATTGGGGAGTCATCCTCCTGCGAGGACTCATCGTCGCTGTTGGAGCCTACTGTTTCTTCGCGGCGTTCAACCATGACGGTGGGATGATGAGTATCCTGACACTCTTCTCCCTTGCGCCTATCTGTGCTGCTCTCCTCCTGGCTCTCCTGGGAGGAGGATGGCCGACGCTGCGCCAATGGATCGGAGCGGCGCTCGCGATATTCGCGGTGTGGCTTGTCGTGGGGGGCGTGAAGCAGCTGCCTCCCTAATTTTGGGCCTCCTCATGGAGGCCCTTTCTTTTGTCTTCTGTAAAATCGGCCACAACTTTTGCTCTTCGCCATCCAGCTCTCGCTGGCCCGACGAATCCGAAGCCGTGTTCGGGTCTCCGCTCGAGCCGGATGACTCAGAGTGATGAAGGAGGAATTAGGCTTTTTTCGGGACTGCGTTTGCTTGGTGGGTCCGGTCGCGAGTGGAGGGGGGCTTGTGGCTGCGGTGCTCTTCGACGAGGCGACGGATACCCTCCTCGAGCGAGACGGATGGGGCGTAACCGAGGACTGACCGTATTTTCGTGATATCTGCTTGTTGGGAGCTGATGTAACTCTCCTTTACGGGATTTTCGATGTACCGAGGCTTGATTGCCGTTCCGAGAACTTTGTTGATGAGTTCAACAAGGTCGCGCACCGCGATGGATGTCCCGGTACCGATATTGAAGACGTCGTTTCCAAGATGTTTTTCGGTCTCCATGGCAAGGGTGATTCCTTGCACGATATCCCGAACATTCGTGAAGTCCCGCGTTTGCGTCCCGTCGCCGTACACGACGGGTGATTCCCCGCGTGCCATTGCCCATACAAACTGGCTGATGAGGTTTGCGTAGATTCCTTTGTGTTCTTCGTTCGGGCCGTAGACCGACATGAACCGGAAGCCGATGATTTCGAGCTCTGGATGTGTGCGGTGATA
>JACPMB010000018.1 GCA_016186175.1 Candidatus Peregrinibacteria bacterium | reverse complement strand
TCCCTGCAACCGGAGCAGCTTTAACATCCGCGTCACGGTCACACGATTGAGACCAGTGAGTTCCGCAATCTTTTCGTGGGAAAGCGCAAGTGGCGCATCTTTGGAAAGGAGCGCGAAAGGATTGCGCTTCTTCCGACTGTATCTGCGAAGCTCACCAAGGACTTTTTCTAAAGCACTGCCGGTATCGAGTTTCAGCTTCTGCTCGTAGTCGTGGAGTCGCGACGAGAGTTTCTGTAGCAATCGGGTCAGAACTTCCGGGTGCTTCGCAACGACTTTCTGAAAATCTCCAGGTGTCAGGATACATATGCGGCTTCCCGGCAGCGCTTCAGCATAGTGCGTCGCCCCCTCTGCATTCGGCAGGAAGTTTCCAAAGAGGCTTCCGGGGCCGAGCACATCAAAAATTGTTCGTTTCCCATCGCGAGAGTGATACAGAACGACCTCTCCTTCCTTGAGCAGGAAAACACTACGATCCAGTCCATCATGCGGACTGTAGAGATGCATGGGAGAGATACAGCGGTGATCCTGCACCTTCTCGGCGATCTGCATGATCTCCACGTCGGGGATGCCATCGAAGATATCGATATGGGAGATGTACCAAGCTTTTTCCATTGCTCCATCGTAACATCTTCAGGCGACTACATCCCAACACGTGTGCCGCTTTTTTGGCTCATAAGCCAATGGTTTACCATGAGCGAGGCCTAAAGGGCCGAGGCTTTCCCCTTAGCGCTTCCTCAGTCTCCCTTTGCGATATTCTTCGATATCCTCCTTCGTTGTGTACCAGATCCTCCCCCGCTTCACTGCAAAGATACGTCCGGTACGCGCGAGGAGATTGATGTATTTTTGACCGTACGGAGTGTATCTGCTTACATCGGCCAGCGTGACAAGCTTCGTCGGTTTCTCTCTGGCGAACGTGCGCAAATAGAGATCGAGCGTTCGTTCAACGGACTGTGCGATAAAGAGTGTGATTGGGACTCTGTCACCATCATCGGCTTTCTGCAGTACGTCGTAATATTTTTTGCGGTCGTTTTTGAGAATGATGGCGAGCGGGAATCCTTTGCGCATGAGCGTAATATTCATGACGAGGCGCGCCGTACGTCCGTTGCCGTCAAAAAACGGGTGGATTGCAGTAAGTTTGTGATGGAGAATCGCGGATAGCTCAACGGTGTGCAGTTTTCTTTCGTTGTTCTTCAGCCATTGCATCATACCTCCCATCTGTCGTGGCACATCGATAGCGTCCGGCGGAACATGTGCGGCTCCTCCAATAATGACCACACCGTTCCTATATCTTCCTGCACACTCCTTCTCCGTTTCTTGGACAACCAACTGCTGGAGCTGCCGGAGCAGATGCTCGGAAATTGTACAGCGCCTGTTTGAAACAAGTTCAAAGAGAAAATCCAGCGCCTCTTTGTGATCTTTGGCTTCGAGATGATCTTTGAGGGGTTTTCCTTTAATCGTTATGCCCTCATGGAGCACAAGCCACGTCTCTCTCAGGGTAAGACTGTTCCCTTCAATGGCATTGGAGTTGTAGGTCATTTCGATCTCCAACTGCTCACGCAGCTTCTGCACTTGCGTGCTACTCAGCGGTCGAAGTTTGTTGAGCTTCGCAAGTTTTTCATCAAGCCGGCGGATGCGGTGATCCAGAAGTGCCATGTCCTTATTATGGCATGACTCCATAATTTATGCCATACCATATTAAGGATTTTCCCTTAAAAATAATATCCTGGCTTACAGAAGCCAATTTTTACAAATTTGTTTTTATTTTTGAGAAGTTGGCTTGCCAACCGTAGTCAGGAGGTCTTGACTGAAAAGTCCACCTCCGCTCGCTGCGGCGAGGCTACGGTGGACAACCTTCGCAGCTTTATTTTTGAGAAGTTGGCTTGCCAACCGTAGTCCCCGCGAAGCGGGGCGAAGGTTGGTGGAGATGCCGGGAATTGAACCCGGGTCCAACGTGTGAACGCGGTATCCGTACTGTCATGTCCGTTTCGCATCACCCTGCCATAAGAACCGGACGAAGAACGGCAGGGAGGGTCGATGCTGTGTGACGACTCCTGTCGCATCGCGCCACGTCGCTCGAGAGCGACAGTGGCATGCAGGAATCCACCTCGCGAATGGCATCACATCCCCGTAGCGAGGATCAGAGGAGTGATGTGTTCTCCGAAAAGGGAGAACTTAAGCGAATGCCGGCACGAGAGCAGGAGTCCGGTTAAAGACATCCATCTTCTCGAGGGCCTTCGCCATGACACTGTTTTTGGCAGTTGTCGTTTGCAACAGTGGGTTCGCCCCGCAGTACGTGCTACGCACGACTTCAGGGCATGGGAACCGTTGCCATCCCAGACAGAGACATCACGCATCCAGTATCACGCTGTCGAAGCCTTTCATCCCCCCAATTGAATGCGAGCAGAGCACAAGCTCGAAGAGCGCAGTGCAATGCCGCAGATATTGGGCCCCGCACCAGCGCGGAGCGCTTGGTGCGTGGGCTACACAAAATATGGCTGCAGGAGACCCGCTACTTCCCCTGCCGTAACTGGCGCTTCTTCGAGAGTCCCTTGTTCGGCGCCGCTTTGGTGTCGCGTGCGTTCGCCGGGGTCACCACCTTCTTCTTCTCTCCGTCTCCCTGCGCCTTCGTACTTCGGTGGAACTCCTGATGCTTCCGCGCCATGTCCTGATGGAACTTCTGATGATCGACAGTCACCTGCGCATCCGTCATGTTCCGGTGCTCCTGGTGCCACTGCAAGTGCAGCGCATTCTGTGCCTTGTGCCAAGCATCGTGATCACCCCGTGCGCGCTCGGGGTCCATTTTTTTCCAACAGAGAACCAAATCCTTTCCGCGCCCTTTGCAGGGGGGAGAGAGGCTCTCTGCTCGTCCGGATAATGGGAAGAGAAGAAAGAACAATGCCACGGAAAACAGGACACACGTGCCACGCAATGAAAATGAAGGAGAATGGGAGAGCATGGCACGCATCCTATTCCATGAAGACCCTCTAGACAATACTTTTCTTATGCAAAGATTTCTTACTGTTGGCAAGTGTTTTCCCCTTGCAACCTCCCCCAGGGATGAGAGTACGGTGGGGACGGTATGCCTCGTGTAGCAAAGCCCAAACCGCTTGGGAAAGTCGTCCACTACTACGACCACCTCGGAGTCGCGATCATTGAACTCCAGAAGGGCCTCCACGTTGGCGATGTCGTCCTCTTCAAACGCGGCGAGCAGGAGTTTGCCCAGCCCATTTCTTCGATGCAAATCGACCACGCGAGTGTCCCAAAAGCCAAAAAGGGGGACGCCGTCGGCATCAAGGTCTCCCAACCGGTGAAAGAGGGAGCATTGATGCTGGCTGCGTAGCAGTGCACGGGTAGAATTCCTGCGACATGCGTGTGCTC
>JACPMB010000005.1:1127-12884 GCA_016186175.1 Candidatus Peregrinibacteria bacterium | reverse complement strand
GGTCTTCTGCGCCCTTGCGCTCGGCACCAGTCGCTTCAACACATTCGCCACGCATTGAAAAATTGGCAAACCATGCGCACAGGTGTTCCTCTGAGTCTAGGTTTCGAGAGCGCCCGTACCGTAATGGTGGGTCAGGTGGGATTTGAACCCACGGCCAATTGCTTAAGAGGCAACTGCTCTACCAGACTGAGCTACCGACCCCGATATTTCTTTCGAAGCGAAAGAGCCTGAATACCTTATCAATGTTTTTATGTGGTCTCAACGCGCTCGAAAAAACAACAGTCACGGCCGCGCCGTCATCTATGCTGACTTCACTTCCTGATGATCCTAAGCGCTTCCTTCGCCGAAAACAGCGCGAAGAAAACGTTGAGCCAGAAGAATATCCACGTCGCGCTCAGGTAGCTGAAGGCGGCGATCATGACGCTTCCGGCGATTAGCGCAATCTCGCGCCTGACTGTCCCTCCTTTAAGCTCGTATCCGAGTGCGATGCCGACCAGGCCGAGAATGAAAATGACGGTTTCGAGGCCCTGCGAAAGATACAGCGACCAACCCACAAGGGCGGCCGCGGCGACAATGATGACCGGCGTATCAACGCGGTCGTCAACGTCGAGCATCATGAATACGCTGCTTAATATCACCAGCGCCTGCAGGAATATGAAGAATACCGGGCCGCCGGCCATCCAGTTGAGCGTCGAGTACGTCGCCATCACGACCGCGCCGAGGCCAAAGCACCAGTTCTTAAGCGACTGATACGAGCGCTTCACAGGTTTGTCGGGAAGAGCGCTGCCAATGACGAGGATCAGGGAGCCGGTGAGTCCGAGCAGAAATGTGGTGTTCATATTGAATATTGGGTATGTGCGTTCTGTCATGCCCTAGTTCGAATCGCTTCCATGCCGTTGCGCTGGATGGTCCGCCAGTCAAACGGAAGCTTGTATGTTTCCATCGCGCGGACGAGCGCCGCGAAGCAAAGCCATACGTTGGGGCTTTCGAATAGAAAAGCGTTCCCCGATTCCTGCACCGGGTCGTAGTCGTCCAGAACCGGAGACGGAGGCGATACCGGAACCACGCCGGAGGCCAGGCATATTTGCAGTTCCCTGACGCCACCCGGATCGCCGATAAAGAGAGCCATGTCGGACGCTCCGTACATCAGGCGCAGCGGTTCTTCCTTGTCCGCGACTATGTGCATCCGGTGTCGGTGCTCTCTCGCAAGTTTCGTAAAAAGCATCCCGTAAGCCGCCGATCCTTTTCCTACAACCAGTATCTCGACGGGCAGGGCAAGCAGTCCCGGCAGCAGTTCCTCAAGCAATTTGCCGCCGAGCTTTTCGCTCATGCCGGCCGGAAGGCACAGCATCGGCCGCTTGGGCTCCGCCGGCCATCCGAGACTCTGCTGCAGAGCCAGTTTGTTCTGAATTTTCCCTTCCTGTCCTGACTGGCGTTTTATGCTGAACATAATAGTCGGATTGGCGGTCATCGGTGTTTGTAAATCCTCTTATTATAGCGGAAAACCGCGGATTTTGGGAGGCGTGTGGCATTGACTATTCCCTGCATTACCGTAAAAGAAAATATCGCAAAAAATGCCGGCGGTCGGCGTTAATCATGTATTCTTGGCGCTATGCAGCATCTCGTACTGGTTGACGGCCATCACCTTATGTACCGCGCCTTTTATGCCGTTCCAGCCGCTCTCAAAACGTCGAAAGGAGAGCAGGTGAACGCCGTGTATGGAGTCGCATCCATGCTGCTGTCGCTCCTCAAGGCCGAGGAGCCCGACAGCCTGCTTTTTTGCTTCGACGCCGGAGAGGAAACCTTCCGGCATCATGAGCACGCCGGATACAAGGAGGGCAGAGCTAAAACTCCTGATGAGTTTTATTTGCAGATTCCGCGCATCTTGGAACTGATAGAAAGTTTCCAAATAAAACATTGCAGTGATCCGCGATACGAGGCGGATGATCTTCTATGCGCCTATTCGCGCGCGGGGGAGAAGGCCGGCATGCGCGTGACGATCGTAACAGGGGATCGGGACGCGCTGCAGCTCGTTACTGCAAATGTCCGGGTGGCCATTCCGCACAAGGGATATCAGGCGCCGGAATACATGACTCCGCAGGCAATGCTAGCCAAATACGGCGTACGTCCCGGACAGATTCCGTCTTATAAGGGACTCTCCGGCGACAGCTCCGACAACCTGCCTGGCGTAAGGGGAATCGGGCCGAAAGGAGCCGCGCAACTTTTGCAGCAGTTTGAAACCCTTAAGAGCATCTACGATCATCTTGACCAGGTTAAACCGGCGCTGCGCGCCAAGCTGGAAACCGGACGCGAGAGCGCGTTCTTCTGCGAACGCATGGCGACTCTGATATGCGATTTCCCATTGCCTGTTCCAATTGATACCTTGCGCCTGCATGAAGTCGCAACCGCCGGTGCGGAGGCGTTTTTCCGCGAATTTGAAATGAATTCACTCGGCAAGCGCCTACAATCGCTTTGCGGAACCGAGTACGGGCGTGAGCATTTTGTCTGGAACGAGGATAAAATAGCGAGCAATAGCGAGGCGCCGCAAAATCAAATGGCATTGTTCTGATTTTGCAATTAACGAACCGTTCACAATCTGTATTCATGATATTTTCATCATTTTCTATGTGAACACATTTTTTAGCACTTATGCATGCCTTAGATGAAAAATCCGAGTATTTCTTGTGTTCGACCGTTGTATTCCTGAATACCAAAGGTAGTCGTTCTGCTCTTGCTTGTGATCTTTGTATCACATTAGAATGAGCGCCGCTTTTCCGATCCAGCAAAGCGTGCGCGCCGGATTCAAGCTGCGATTGGGGGAAATCCTATCACGTGCGCCATATTTTTATGCCGAAGGAACGCGTTGTCGCCAGTCTGGACATCGGTAGCGCAAAAATCCGAACGGTCATAGCGGTCGTCGAGGGCGGCAGTGTGGACAGGCGCACGCCGAACATTATCGGCGTCGGGCTGAGCCCGTCTCTTGGCATGCGCAAGGGACACGTGATTGACGTCGAAGAACTGATTCACAACATAATTTCCTCGCTGGAAGACGCCGAACGCATGGCGGGTGTGCCGGTCAATCACGTCTTTGTCGGCATGAGCGGCTCGCACATCGAGTCGTTCGACAGCAGGGGAGTGATAGCCATCTCCGGATCCGAGATTACGATTGAGGACATCGGCCGCGTTCTTGACGCCGCCCAGGCGGTCAGCATCCCGCAGAACCGCCGCATTCTGCACATCGAACCGAAGGCCTACGCGGTTGACGAGCAGCGCGGCATCAAAAACCCCCTCGGCATGACCGGAATACGCCTGGAGGTCGAGGCTCACATAATCACCGGCCAGATACAGCATGTGAAGAACATCGAAAAGTGCATAGATCAGGCCGGAGTGGATATTGACGCGATCGTTCCGGCGACCATCGCGGCGGCGGAAGCCACTCTCACTAAACGCCAGAAGGAACTCGGCGTCGTCGTGATAGACGTCGGCGCCGGGTGCGTCAGCGTCGCGGTTTTCGAGGAAGGGACGATTCTACACTCTGTTTCGCTGCCGATCGCCGGCGAGAGCGTGACCAGCGACGTCGCCATCGGCCTTAGGACCAGCATAGACACGGCGGAGAAAATAAAGATCGAGTACGGATCGGTGCTCCCTGGCGAGATGAACGAGCGTGAAATGATTGACCTCTCCTCGGTCAGCAAAGTTGACACGCAGACTGTGAGCAAGAAGTACATGGCGGAAATCATGCAGGCCCGTTACTTCGAGATATTCTCACTTATAAAAGCCGAACTGGTGCGCATCGGCCGCAGCGGCATGCTCCCGGCCGGAGCCATCCTCACCGGCGGGGCGGTAAAAGCGCCGGGCGTGCTGGATTTGGCCCGCGACGTACTCGGCCTTCCGGTCCAGATGGGATTTCCTGTGGAGATCGGCGGAGTTATCGAGAAAGTGGATGATCCGGCTTACGCCACCGCGCTGGGCACGCTTGTGTGGGGCGTACGCGAAGACGAACAAGGCGGAATGGGCCTTAGAGGCATGTTCCAGATGAAGCGCACCCTTGCGCACGCCGGATCGTGGATCCGGAGTCTCTTTCCATAAATTTTTCCAGCAGGGGGGAGCCGTAGTTCCGCGAAGCTCTACCCCGGAAATGATTCCATCACATAGCGTTCCCCCCTCATTATATGTCCGACACCTTCCGATCCATTTTCTCCCGAGGCTCGTCCGGTTCAGCCGGCGGCGGGTCCGGCCATGACGATTCAGCCTCCGCCCGCGAGGTTCGTCCCGATATGATTCCCGGCGCCACGATTCGCGTGATGGGCGTCGGCGGAGGCGGAGGCAACGCCGTCCTGCGCATGGTTCAGGGAAAAATACACGGCGTGGAATTCATCGCCGTCAACACCGACGCGCAGGCGCTTTATCACAATCCAGCGCCAAAAAAAATCACCATCGGCCGCGGCACCACGCGCGGCCTCGGAGCCGGTTCCAACCCCGACATCGGCAAGCGCGCCGCGGAGGAGAGCCTGGAGGAAATAAAAAAGGAACTCGAGGGCACCGACATGCTGTTCGTCACCGCTGGTCTCGGAGGGGGAACCGGAACAGGCGGCATAATCCCGATCGCCGACGCCGCGCGCAGTATGGGAATACTGACGATTGCCGTCGTCACGCGACCGTTCAGTTTCGAGGGTTTCAAGCGCAAGAAACAGGCGGACGAGTCGCTTGAGGCGCTTAAGGGGAAGGTTGACACGCTGATAACGATCCCGAACGACAAGATACTTTCGCTGATTGACAAGACAACTCCTCTCACGGAGGCCTTCCAGGTGGTGGACGAGGTGCTTAAACACGCTATAGAGGGCATTTCGTCGCTCATAACCGTCCACGGCCTGGTTAACGTGGATTTCGCGGACGTCAAAACAATCATGCAGGACGCAGGCACCGCGCTCATGGGCATCGGTTACGGCACCGGCGACAGCCGCGCCTCCGAGGCCGCCAGGGCCGCCGTGGACAGCCCGCTGCTGGAAGCCAGCATTCACGGGGCGCAGGGAATACTGTTCAACATCACCGGCGGCAACGACCTAAGCATGTTCGAAGTGGACGAAGCGGCTCGCATCATAACCGAAGCCGCGGCCCCCGAAGCGAACATCATATTCGGCGCCGTAATAGACGAAGCCTTCACCGGCCAGGTGAAAGTGACGGTCATCGCTACGGGCTTCGAGGATTCCACGACGTCTCCGGCTCACGTTGCTTCGCCGGCGCAGCGCATTCTAAAGAGCAATTTCGGCCGGACGATTCTTCCTTCCGCCGCCTCGGAAAAATCCGACGCGAGGCGCGAGCAGGCGGCGGACGCGGCCATAAAATCGTCCTCGCCCGACCTGAATCTGGAAGAACTGGAGGTGCCGGCTTTCATGAGGAAGCCGTTGAGTAAATAATCCTTCGCGGAGCCTGTCCCGAACGAAGTGAAAAATCTCAGAGTGACATCGTTGAATTATCCAGAAGCTGGGCGGCCGGGGACCCCCAGCTTCATTGAAGGTGCGCTTTGCGATTCAAGGGGGGAAAAATCCACCTCGCAAATAACACCAAATTTGATTTTTTATTTGTCATGTGCAACTTGGACTTTTTCTTACTTGAATCGTTAATGACTACCCGTACTCCCGAACCCCCCCCTCGTTTCCTTATCATGCGAATCCACTTCCGCCCACTCCGCTTTCTCCGTCTTCACGAAAATTCCCTGCGCGACGCGCTCACCGCGCTCTATCGTCACCGGCTCGCCGCCGACGTTCTGCACCTGAACCATTATCTCGTCTTTTTCTCCGTGGTAGTCGCAATCAATCACTCCTATGGAGTGCGGACACACCAGCGACTTCTTGCGCGGAAGCGAAGAGCGCGGGATTATCAAAAGCGCGTAGCCTTCCGGAACTTTCACGATCACGTTACCGGGGATCAGAGCGATAGCGCCTGGTGCAATGATCGTCGTTTCGCGCGTGATCAGATCAAAGCCGACAGCGCCTTCCGAATGGTATTGGGGGAGTGGGAGGGAGGGGTCGAGGCGTTGAAGAGAGACGGAGAGGGTCATAGGGGGATCGTTGTGGACAAGGCTCAACCGAAAATATTTTCGTGAGTATCCGTTGCATGAAAAATGATGATGTCAGACCCATCGTCGCTGATTGCCAACTCATATACAAGAACCCAGTTACCTTCAATGTGACAGTCTCTCATGTCTTGCCATACTCCATGCAACGCGTGGTCTTTATATTTTGATGGCAAAAAAACACCATCGACAAGCATGTGCATCACTGTATCCAGCTTTGAGATGTTCTTTCCCGAGCGCTGCGCTTTGGCATAATCCCGCCGGAAACGCTTGGCGAATCTGGCAATTCTCATGATTTAAGGTCATGCAATGCATTCAGGAACGATTTTTTGTCGCGAAATTCCCATACCCCCTTTCCCTGACGCGCCTCACGGATATCTTTTTGAAGCTTCGCGTTCGGAATTTCCGATGGCCGAACCGGCGTTGGACGAAACGGGAGACCGCCAAAACGTTTTATTTCCATATAGAAGAGGTAAATCGCCTGCGACGGTTTGATACCCTGGGTCTTCAGGATCAATTCCGCTTCTCTCTGAAGTGTCGGATCAATACGGTGCTGGATGCGACCGGTTGGCATAGTGGAGGAGGTGACAAATGTACTCAGATTGTACCCTCCTTCCGCTGGACTATCAAGCAGAATGCCTCTCGTTGTACGAGTCACATACATCGTATGCCCTTACATGGCAGGGACCGCTCTTTTCCCTTTTCCTCGATACACAACATGATTCGCGTCAATTGACGCAATCCTGGGTTCGTCATTCGCGCGATTCATCGTTTCATTTTGATGCCCATGATGTCTTTTCTCGTGAATTGATGATCCCCTTCGTTTATCAGTGGTGTTTTTCCGTCGCCGTTGTATTCCAGCAGGAATTGCTTGAACACTTTGAATACCTCCTCCCGCGAAAGCAGCTTCTGCAGATATGCGGAAAAGCTGTCAGTCGCAGCCCAGACTGAGAATTGCACGTTCGAATCCATGTTCGATTCACGCCGCAGAGTGTCCGGGTCCGCGTTTACCGGCGCGAATTCCTCGAGCGTTACGTCGCGCCTTTTTTCTTTGTCGTTCGTGCGTATGTTCTTTCCGATTATCGTCTTCGGCCCGCGCTCGAGGAATAGCCCGAGATATTTAGGACTGAACATCGCCTTGAGGAAAGCGTTCATCTGGCGCCTGTACTCTCCGGTTGCGTGGCTGCCTCCGGAAGGGCACGTGGTGTTGAACTGGTCGCGCGTCAGCCTCGGGCGCGACGTTGCATCGTCTTTGTCAATTCCATTGCGGGTGAGAAGGTTGTCAGTGAAGATGTAGGTCGTTATAGCCTGAGCGATTCCCTTCGCGTCGAACTTAGTGAAGCGGTCATAGCCCACTTTGTCCAGATTGGCGAGCTCTCCGAACACTTTCATGTACGTGTTGAAACCGACGTATGAGTTCTTCCAGCCTTCAAAAGTCACCTTCTGACGCGAACCGCTTATGACGTCCGCAAGACTGCGGACGGTGTTCCAGTCCATCTGCGTGATCATGAACGGAATGTCCTCGTGGTCAATCCCCTCGGCGATGCGGGCCGTGGCCTTGCTGATGCGCATGCGCATGCTCTCCGAGCGCGTGACTTTGTAGTACAGGAAGAGCGTGGTTCTAAGCCCCGGCTTGAATTCATATTCGGGTTTTTTCTCCTGTATCTCTTTCGCGAATCCCCTGATTTCCTCGATTGAGTTGTTTTTGTGGTAGAAAAAGTCCAGGAACGGGAATTTCATGAGAATTTCGCCTTTTTCTCCGCAAAGCGAGCGCAGTCGCTCGACGCCAATTATATCCGCTGCTATCCCTCGAATCAGATAGTAGAACTTTTGTTCCATCGTCATTTTGCCGTTGCGTATGGCGTATTCGAGGACTTCCTCATACAAGTGCGGCTTAACGTCTTCCGGAGGCAGCTCGCCGGGGGGCGTGAGAATCTTGAGCTTGAGCTGTTTTTCCAGTTCCGCCGCCATGCCGCCTCCTGCGACGTTGCTCAACTGGTCGGCGGTGTCGGTAAAACCCTGTTTGCCGCTCTTGATTTTGCTGTCGTTTTCCGTGCGCCAATGATAGTAGAGCTCGCGATCATCCCAGATTTCGGTGATCATCTTTCGCAGCCATGTGTCCCGCAGGACGTCGTCGTACTTGCAGGCTTCGATCGGCATGCCGCCGCCGTACCGGCTCTGCCGGCAGAGCGTTTTCCACACGCCCTCGTCGTTCCAGTTCATTTCTCCACGGCTGCAAAGCAGCGAGATGATGCCGCGTATGGCGTCCTTGTTGTTCGTCACATGCAGATAATGGAGCAGCGTATGGCTGTCTTCGTTCTCCATGCCTTCCTTCCATTTGTTCGCCGCTTCCACTTCGGTTCCCGAGTACCGGCGCTTATGATACGCGTTAAGCCCCTTGTAGTACTTGCCGAGGATTGGGATTTCCGGAAGATGGCGCAACGCGGACGTGATCACGTCGCCGGTGCCCTTGATGTTGCGGTCCTGCGCGCGTTTGTAGATGCTCTGGATGTCCTCCCAGGTGTCCTTGCAGAATTTAACGAGATCGCTGATGCTCCACAGAGTGATTATGTCGCCGAGCTTCGCCTCGCGCATCGGCACCTGGCTCGTATCCAGCGCGTCCGTGTTGACCTTCCTGATCCATTTAAGCAGCACCTTGTCGCAGAACTCATATACCTTGTCCACGCTCTTCTGGAACGGTCTGTAATTTTCTGGCTGCTTGTCCGGATACCGTTCGCGCTCGACCGGATCCATAAATATCAATTGCAGTTCGTCATGCTGCTTCTCAACGTCTTGCGCCGACTCCAGAATATCTTCCGCAAACACCTGATAAATTTCCTTGTACGATTTGTGGAAATTTTTCGCCTGCCTGACGGAGTCTGCGATAAAGTCCAGTTTCTCGCGCGCGTCGTATACAGCGCCTTCGGAAGCCGCTGAACGCGGCGCATTATCCACGACCGTCGGCGCGCCGCCGCCATCGTCGTCGTCATCGTCGATCATCGGACGCAGATACTCTGCCTGCGGCGACCGGTCAGGCGACCCGTGCGGGCCGTCCGCAAGTCCACGCGGTTCTTTACGCCGTTGCGGTGCCTGGTCAAGAATCCGGAAAAGCGCGACTTCATCGTCGTGGTATCCAGTCTTCCGCCCGCGCGCCATATCCCGCTTCCAGTTGCCGTACCGCATGATCAATTCCTCAAGCAGTTCGTTGCGCCTCGTTTCCGGGTCGTTCCCATGCCGCTCCAGAATGTGCCTGTACGGATGCCTCGGCCCTTTGCTGGACGGAATGGAAGCGTCCGCGAGTTTTTCCAGACGTTCGGCGAACGTGTCCCGCCCGACTGGAACATCTTTGAGCGTCTGGTACGCGCTCCAGAATACGAACGGGAAAAGCGGCTGCAGTTTTTTCCCTTTGTCCTCCTTCTCCCTTGTCAGAATGTCAATCATCGCGTGCCCGCGCTCATGATCTATGACCGGCCAATAATCGGCGATTGGACGACCGAGGTACTTTGAACTGACGGTGATCCGGTTGTTGCGCTCGTTGTAGTGCGCGAGCTGGCCGTCCTCCAACTCGTCGCTGTAGACGACGTTCCTGTCCGGGTTTTGCGGAGTCGGAAGATCTCGCAGACGGTCGAGCGCGGATTCCATGCGTTCCGCGTTGCGGGCGACGCGCACTGTCTCGTACAGCGCGTTATGCAGAGTTTCCGGCGTAATCGCCTTGATTCTGTTCAGTGCGAATTCCGCATTCTTGCTCTGCTCAAGAATTGCGGACGGGATTCCAAGGGCTTCAGTCGCGTAATGCCGCGCAGCCGTCAGAAGCCTAGGGGCCACGTTCTTGATGCGTTCGCGGACATTTTCCGCGACACTCTCGATTCCTGCAACGGTCTTGAGCCCGGGAGCCAGCTTCTCAACGCCGTCTCTGATCGCGCTCTCTTCCGCAGCGAGAGCTGCTTTTAAGAATGGGGTTTCGAACGCATCAATAAGTTGTGAAATCCGCGCGCGGTGCTCCGGCGTGTAGCGCATCGCAGGGACAGATCGGTTAGGCCCTCCGGAACGCAAAGCCTTGCGCTGTTCCGGCGTTGTGCGCGCGTAGTGGTGGATATCGTCGTACAGGTCGCTGAATTCCTCGGTCAGGTTCAGACGTTCCAGTCGTTCCTCCGTATTCGCCGCCCAGTCTTCCAGCTCCGCCTGTTCGCGCTCCTCTTCGGCTTCGATCGTTCTGGCGTCGCCGCGCTCATGCACGCGAAAGCTTTCGATGGCGTATTGTGCGTATGCGGCGAAATCCGTTTCTTTCCTGTTCGCAATGCCCTTCTTTTTGTCCGCCAGATCGCGGTAGCCATCGAAGCCGTTTCCGTACATCTCCATGTCGTCCTCCGCATCAAGCAGCCGCAGCGCCAGACGAAATGCGCTTACTCCGCGCCGCTCGTTTGCTTTCTCCAGATCGAAAAGCTCGCGTATTGCGGCATGCTCGGCGCGCAGGGCGATTTTCGCCTTAACGTCTCCCTCGCACGCTTTGGCGATTTTGTCGGCCACGGCCGCTATCCTCCGCATTGTCCCGACGTCAACATTCAGTATCTTCGCAAGGCGCTCTGCGGTTTCGGCAACGCGTTCCGTCGCCCGCTGCCGGATCGCCGCGTCCATGGCGCCACGCAGATCATGCAGCTGCCGCTTCATCATTTCCACTCCCTGTCTTTCGGCTTTTTCCTCGTCCAGCAGCCTGTTTTCGGCTCTCAGTTGCCTTTGGGCGTATCCGCTGATCCGCCGCTTATTGTGCACATCCTGTATCAGATTCTGCAGGAATTGCCTGCCGGCTTCGTCCTGTCTTATCTCCACTGCGCCCGGGAGATCGCGCCTGGACCGTCCGTTCATGTCGCTCAGCATCGCGCCGCGCCTGAGAGCAATGCGTTCATTAACCTTCGCGTTGTATTGCCGCAGAATTCCGGATGATCGCTGCATCAGGCCGGTTCGCATGCGTTCGGCGGAGACTGAATCGTCGCGTTCCGTTTCGAGCATCAGCTCAACCGCCTGAATCATCGCCGGGTCAATGTCGTGCACTGTCTGAAGCCGCAATCGCGCCAGATCGTCACGACCGATTGTTTCCTCCAATTTCCGGATGCAACGGGCGAGCACCTCCGGGGATTTGAGAAGTTTTTCCACGTCGGGGGCGCGCGCGTCTTCCCGGGCTCTGCGCTGATCATGCGGCATGTCGTCTGTCATGTCGTCTTCGGCGTGCCATCTGCTGATGATGCTGCGGGCTTCCTTGAGATCGGCGCTCCTGGCAGTTTCGTCTCCGGCTATTTCAACCGCCATGAGCGCGCGATACACGGGTTCCGATCGGAATGTTTCCGGCGCCACTCGAGATATTTGCGCTCCGATGAGGTTGTTAATTCGACTGCTGTTCGTCTCCAGCACGCCCGCAATTGCATCCGGATTGGGCTCTGATCCGGGCTGTTCTAACCTGTCGTCTGCCGCGTTCCGCTCATTTTCGCCGATCGCTGGATTTGCGCCTCCCGTTTTACCCGGCTGCGGAACACCGCCAGCGCCGGGCTTCTGATCCTCCGCGGCAAATAAAAGCTCCCTCCGCTCCCTTTCGGAAGAGTGATGGGAAGCAAAGCGGCCGGCGGGGAACCGGGCCAACCGCATCATAGTTTACAAAGGCGGGTAATTATGTCGAGGAATCGTTCCCG
>JACPMB010000005.1:0-1101 GCA_016186175.1 Candidatus Peregrinibacteria bacterium | reverse complement strand
GATCAGCGCGCATCGTGAGAAATTGGCTCAGGGTAGACCGAATCAATAGGGGAGAGATGTCTCCCGTCTGTATTCGGATTTCGCCCTTCAGAGCGCCTTTCCGCATTATGTGCAGTTCCGTGTACAAAGGCGTTGCGATCAGCCAGAAGTCCTTGCACTGCGCCCACGGGATGAATGAATCCTGGAATTGAACGCCGTCCGTTTCGATGCGTATAGCCTTGAGCGGTGGCGCTTCGTGTCTCGTGAGGAAATAGACCCCGCCAAGAAGCAGGCTCACAAGCGTCACGCTCCAGTTGCCGGTGATGACGCCGTAGGCGGCGGCGGATATGACCAGAACGCCGGAAATCAGGTACCACCGCGCAGAACGCTCATGGTTAAAGTGGCTTGGCGCGGTCCATGCAAGCAGAACTCTCGATGCGCGCACGCCTGGTTGTTGTGCCGTGGAGGAGGGTGGTGTTTGTGTGTTCAAAATCCTTTTATTATAGCGCAAAAAGCGTATTCGGGACATGGCGCGCAAGTTGCAAATTGCTCGGAATGTTATAAATACGTTTTCTTGTTGTTGATGCGGAGAATTGTTACTCTCCGCACGTGTTTTCCATCGGTATTCCGGGCAATTAGCTCAGCTGGCTAGAGCGCCACATTGACATTGTGGAGGTCACTGGTTCGAGTCCAGTATTGCCCACCATTCGACTCGGCCCTGCGGGGCCTCGCTCATGGTCCTCGCCTGCGGGCTCGGGCCACTCTTCCCATGAAGTATGGCCGAGGCGAATGACTCTGAGCAAACGAGCGAAGCGAGTGAGTCGAAGAGCCCTCCTTTCTCGGCCCTGCGGGGCCTCGCTCACCATTCGATCGCTACGCTCCTCATCATTCGATCGCTTCGCTCCTCATCATTCGATCGCTTCGCTCCTCATCATTCAATCGCTTCGCTCCTCATCATTCGATCGCTTCGCTCCTCATCATTCAATCGCTTCGCTCCTCATCATTCAATCGCTTCGCTCCTCATGATCCTTCGTAACGAATGACCCTGAGCTTGTCGAAGGGTGATCCTTCGTAACGAATGACCCTGAGCTTGTCGAAGGGTGATCCTTCGTAACGAATGAC
>JACPMB010000019.1 GCA_016186175.1 Candidatus Peregrinibacteria bacterium | reverse complement strand
TTGCAGAACCTCCTCCGCATTCGTCCGAATTTCCTCGAAGAGCGCCATAGCCTTGTCTTCGTCGGCCGCGCAGAGGACGACTTGCTCGACTTTCTGGAACTGGTGGACGCGGTAGAGACCTTTCGTATCTTTGCCATACGTCCCCGCCTCTCGCCGGAAGCAAGTGGAAAATCCGCAGTAGCGTTTTGGGAGCTCTGCGACAGTGAGGGCTTCATCTTTGTGATAACTGCAGACACTGACCTCCGATGTTCCGATGAGGTACCGGTTGTTGTCCACCGCATAGGTCTGCTCTTCTGTCCCCGGGAAGAACCCTGTTCCCATGAAGCATTCCCCTGTGGCCATGAGAGGAGGGGCGAACAATGTCCATTTCTTCTTCAAGAGGTGATCAATCGTGAATTGGAGGAGGGCGAGCTCGAGGCGTGCTCCGTCTCCTTTGAGGAAATAACTCCGCGCTCCTGCCACCTTCACACCGCGAGGAATGTCGATGATATCGAGGAATTCGCCAAGAGAGACATGATCTTTGGGTTGTGTTGGTGTCATCCTGAGGTGCGAGCAGGGTGTATGGATTCGTGGCTCTTTCGCTTCGCTTCGGAGCACCTCACCATGACACCCTGCGAGCCATGAAGGGGCGCCCCATCGTTTCACTTCTTTATTCCCCGATTCATCCTTCCCCCGCGGGACGCGATCGAGGGGGAGAATGGGGAGAAGGAGCTGCATCTCTCGCCAGACATCTTCCGTCTTCCGCAATTCCTCCTCTTGTTCTTGCAAACGCGTGGAGAGGCGTTTCATCTCCACAAGCGCCGTCTCCTTTTCCTTTCCCTTCATCCCCGGGATGCGTTTACTGACACTATTCTTCTTCGCGCGTTCCTCTTCCGTACGCTGAAGAACCTCTCGCCGTCGTGCGTCGAGCTTCAGGAATTCATCGACCGATGCGTCAATGCCCTTGTCCTTCGCTGCCTTTTTGTAGACATCCGGCCGTTTGCGGAGATCATCAAGATCAATCACGACAAAAGTATACGACCTTTACATGCTCTTTCCATACCCAGCGACAATCTGCGCGATCTCCGCAAGGGAGGTCGAAGGATCCGATGGTGATTTTGTGACGGCGAGGGATCCAACGCGCGCGAAATAGCGAGCGGCAGACGACATGGAGCTGAAGCCGATACAGGGAACGGCGCGGTTCGTGCGTTCGTGGAGAAACCGGGCGACTTCATCTCCGCGGAGATCCCCTGCAAGGAAGTAGTCCATGAGAACGGTATCGGGAGTATGGGCCAGTGTTTCCTCGACGAGTTCTGCGATGTCCTGCTCTTCGTGGAGCACGAAAGCGGCTTTTCCGCGTGTCGTTGCCACGAGATGAGGGACGTAGGCTGCGAGGACGCATGGAGAATCGTCCACCATGACGAGCATGCGTCGGTGGAGAGCAGCACAGATGGCAGGTACCTCGGGAAGCCTTTTATAGCGCGCGATTTCTCCCAGGCGGTCGAGCGCTGTATTGATCTGCTCGAGGAGTTCGCTGTCCGAAGGGAGTGTCTGTGCAGATTCCATAGAATAGAAGGAGGAAAGCCAGAAATATCAGATTTATATCTTTATATATAAATAGTATTGACATGTCAAGTTTACTGCGTACACTGTCCCGGTTCTTTCACTTCAGCGGCTGCACATGCAAGACCAGGTGCACCAAACGTGGGTGTGCTCGGCCGGTATTTCTCTTCTCTGCCGAGAGATGGGAGGTACTGGGGGTGCGTCTTTGCCCCGAGCCCCCCGGAATTGTTCCGGGGAGAAAAAGACAGGGTCCATATCCCGCAGTCGCCCTCCAGGCGGCCTTTCCATGGGACAACAACCATGGGGAGAAGTATGGCGCTACGAAAGGAGACCACATGAATAATGTGGCATTCCTCACCTATAACACGGTGGGGAGTGGCCTTCGTAACGGCTGGCACGACGGTC
>JACPMB010000014.1 GCA_016186175.1 Candidatus Peregrinibacteria bacterium | reverse complement strand
TTTTTGTGTCCGCCTCCGGAAAACTTGCTCGCCATAGCCGAAACATCAACATCGTCGCGCATGGTCCTCAGCGATCCTTTCACCTTGCCGTCTCCTTCGCTTAGAACCAGCGAAAAACGCATGCCCGGCACGGCGTTGACATAGTCAATCGCGCCCGTGAGTTCGCTTCGGTCGGCGCCAGTTGCGCGAAAGTCGCCTTCGGTGACTGCAGAGACCGCACCACCTTCGTCCGTTATGGAAATTTTCTCGAGTACGCGCCCCCATAAACGCAAAGTGGACATTTTCCCCGTTCTGAAAACTGCCGTGACTGTCTCCTGACGCCTGCCGCCTGCGCGCATCAGTCTCGCCACCGTGCGGTAAACATCAGCCGTAGTGTTGCTGTGCAGCAGCCCGCCGGTATCGGTCAGGATTCCTGTAATCAGGCACGTCGCAACGTCGCCATCAATCTGCCATCCGATTGAGTCGGCGAATCGCGTGATTACCTCGCATGTGGAAGAGGCTGATGGAAGCAAAAAATTGACAGTCCCGAACTTAGGATTGCCGTGATGATGATCGAACATGAGAGATTTGTATGTCCCGTCAAATATATGCGGATGGCTCTCATGAATCTCCGTCAGCTTGGGCTCGCCGCAGTCAAGAAAAATGAAAACTGCATGATCCGGGTTAGGCAGGGCATCGGGGACGTTCTCGACCCGAAACGCTCCTGGAAGGAAGTTGAACATGTCCGGCACGGGATCAACACAATGCGTTGTTATAGTCTTATCCGGAAACTGCCGCTCCAGGAGCATGGCAATGCCAAGTAGCGAGCCGATCGCGTCCCCGTCCGGATTGCGATGGCATATGCAGAACACTCGCTGCGCCGCTGCTATCATATTTCCGGCCGATGCGATGTCGCTCTCAGGAAACATAAAGGGGTGAAGTCTACTCACCGATAATGACTGCCTTCAATTACATGCTCTTGCTAACTGTTTGAAGTCTCTCTTTATGTATTTTTGAAAATGCAGGTTGTCATTTACGAACGGCTCACCGCAATAATTCGTCAATGCGACTCTCCTGTTCCGAACTAAGATCGGCCCTGAACCGAAGCAGCGGAGTTTTATGCGTCTGGAGTTTGCCCATGCGCCTTTGCAATGCTGACCTGCGCTTTCCCAGAAACTCCATTGCAATACCGGATTTGTGAAGCGCACTCACCAGCACTGTTGCGTACGAAAGATCTGGGGAAACCTCGATTTCGGTGATGCTGACTATGCCGCATTCTCGGGGACATTCCCGCAACACAGGCGCGATGAGTCTTCGGACCGACGATTTGAGCCTGTCAGTGCGCTTCACAGACTGGAGTATATTCCATGCATGCCATCAAAGCAGAAAACAACGGTCTGGTTTCTTGGCACGTCGTCGTTCGCCGTCCCGTCTCTGGAAGCCTTTTTCGCGGACTCTTCATTCTACATTGATCTTGTCATCACGCAGCCGGACAGGCAGGCGGGAAGAAAGCGAGAAATAATCCCCTCCCCCGTCAAAATCACGGCGGAGAAGCACGGTGTGAAAATCCTTCAGCCTGCAAATATAAATTCTCATTTCCATGACAGTCGAAACCCGGCTCCGCTCCCTGATTATCTGGCAGTCGTCTCCTATGGGCAGATTCTTTCGCAGGAAATCCTGGATATCCCACGCATTGCCCCCGTCAACCTTCATGCCTCTCTCCTGCCGCGCTGGCGCGGCGCGTCCCCCATGCAACACGCACTGCTCGCCGGAGACAGCGAAACCGGCGTCACTGTTCAGATAATGGCAAAGGAACTCGATGCCGGCCCAATTCTCGCACAGGAAAAGGTGGCTATCGAATCGCGCGAAACGTTCGAAACTCTGCACAATAAGCTTGCCGCAATCGGCGCGCGACTCCTGATCGCAACCCTAAAAAGCCCTCTCAATCCGATCGGTCAGGACCAATCTCGCGCGACGATCTGCAGAACTTTTCAACGCGCGAACGGCTTCGCCGATCCCATATCCATGACTGCCGAGGAGATAGACCGCAAGGCGCGGGCGTTGAATCCGTGGCCTGGCGTGACGGTCGTTCTGAACGGACAATCGGTGAAATTGCTGGCAACGTCTCTGGAACCTGCGAATGATTCCGCGCCGCTGGCGTGCGCGAATGGAACGGTTCTGCGCCTGGTCGCGGTGCAACCTGCCGGCGGAAAAGCAATGACTGGGGGGGCGTGGGCAAGAGGCAGATAACAGAGGCAGTCGAAATAACCAAAGAAACCGGCGATACGCGGTTACTTTGATTGTTTCCGTTCGTTAGACAGCAATGGGTTTGGGCAATCACAAAATACCAGGAATTTTGCAAAATAACGTATCCGTGGGCATCCGAGCATGCAGAGGATCGCAAACAGTGGACAACCATTATCGAGGACGCGGTCAAAAATGGACGGCCGTTCTATCCGGCTCACCACCAAGTCGGAAACCAGCGCGGCGAAGATTTGGACATCCTGTTTATTGTCTGCCAGTTGTTGTCGGCCTACCTCCGTTTTATTTACAAAGACCTCGACGTTGCGAAAGCCTTGCACCTTTCGCGAACCATGCAGGGCAAAGCCGACTTGTCCGTCCCGCCAAGTAACTTGGGCGAATGGAATTACTTCCTGATGGATCGGGTGCTGGTAGGCAAGTTTTGCTGCAACTCCGAAAAACGAAGGGAACGGATTGTGCGGCAAGTCGCTGTGCTGAAATCGCTCTGGGACCTGTCTACCGAGTTGCGCGCTCGCAGGTTCAAGAAGATAATTCAAGCAAGCCTTGGTAGGTACCCCGTATTTTGGACACACTTTAGACAAGTTCCCCCTCCAAAATATGGGCAAACCCCGCCGCATCGCTCCTGAGGTGAAGGAGCAGATTCTCAAACGCATCAAGGATGATGGCATCACCGTGGCACAGGCT
>JACPMB010000013.1 GCA_016186175.1 Candidatus Peregrinibacteria bacterium | reverse complement strand
GGTGGATCTCTCTGGATGGAAGCTGGATGATGCGGAGGGAGGGGGGAGTCGAGCATGGGAGTTCCCGGAGGGATTTCTCGTACAACCTGGTGCATTCATTCTTCTGCGGAGTGATCAAACGCATCTTGCACTCAATAACGATGGGGACTCGGTCGCACTCATTGCTCCCAATGGAAGAATCATCGATCGCGTCGCGTACGGAAAATTCCGCCGCGGGCGCGCATTCGCGCGGGTCATCCAGCGGATTGGAAGCACGGGGGAATTCCGCGCGACGGAGCGATTCTGTATCACCGATCGTCCGACGCCATTCGAGCGGAACATTTGTCGTGTCATGGTGAGCGTAGACGAACCATCGCGTCGGCAAGGAGGCGTGTCGCCCTTCGGCTACGCTCCGGCCGTCGCCAAGCACACTTCGCCAAGGCTACGAGGGCCAGGGGCTATGGCCGGCAAGCAGGGTGACACGAGCAATAGATCGGTACCTTCAAAAGTCCGCCGCGTTGTCCGTCTCGCGCGTCGCGTCCGGTACCACAATATCCTTCCTCCTGATGTTGCGAGTGGGAGCGTTGTTGCAGCCGATCCTCTGTTCGCGGCACTCCTCGAGCGCATGGGCCGTTCTGTCCAGAGCGGGCAGGTGGTGTGGGGGGAGAAGGAAGTGGCGCCAGGAATGGAGAAGACGACGGAGTGGGAATTTCTCGTGCTTCCACTTCTAGCAATCGTCGGTTGCCACGGCATGCTGCGCAGTAGCATGGAGTGGAAGCGACAGTCGCTCAGCACTGTCCGATGAACTATGCGGAAGGGAGCATTACACGCCCATACCCACTCAGTCCTGAGCTGGCGGCATTGTGCATGGGAGAATCTGTGTAGGGGCGCGTGTTTTGAGAATGTCATATTCGCGCTGCCAGCGACGCACAATGTCCCGCTCTTGAGGAGAAATACTTACCGGTATGCCGAACTGCTCGAGCACCACTTTGAGATTGAGGATATGTCGAGCAAATGTGAGGCCTGGGCCGGAAACACTAAAAGGAACACCCACAAGTTCTCCTTGTGCATCCATAAGGATGCAGCCGCTATTGCCTTTGTTAGCATTGGCATCTACCTGCACGACTGGGAACAGTGGATTGGTTCTACCATCATTGAAATGTTGTTCTCCGTGACCCACGTGCCCAATATTAATGGATGCATCGTGCCCACAAGGGTTTCCCACGACGACTACGGTTTCCCCACTCTGGAGAGGACGTGCAGATACATCGCGAAACGTCATGCTCCGAATCCACGAGGGCAATTGCTGGTGAATCAGTGCAGGAACACGAAGCACGACAAGATCCGACCCCCCGGCATACGGTGATATGGCTTCGGTAGGTGATATTCCCTGGCCACCATTTTTTGCAATCTCCGCAGAAAATGTGTACGGTTCATCTCCGCGATTTTGCTGGTAGATGGTAATGGGGAATTGCTCGTCGTTTCCAATGTCATACTTCGTCTTCAAAAAATGGATAACGTGGTGATTCGTTACAATGTATTCCGCATCATTGATGAAGAAGCCTGATGCATGGTGGGCAGGCGAACCTATGGCGACGAGAGAGCAGCGTGCATGTTCAATGATATTGACGATATTCTTTTGTCTCTGCGTTTCCCAATCATGTAAATCATGGCGCAGTACGGCATGTAGATCCTCTCGCACGGATGTGACGTGATGCGCATACCACGTCATTCCACCACCTACCATTGCGCCGATGAGTGAAGCGAGCACTAATTGCAGCGACGTTTGTCGAGAGGCAACAGCATTTTTCTGAAAGGAGACAGCGGCATCGGGACGTTGTGTCCGATCGTTCCCATCTAGGAGGAAAGTAGCGACCATGATGGAATTATCGCACAAACATCGCTGATGTCGAGAACATGTAATTGTCAACGGTCCGGAAGGTGGGAGAATGGTTGCGGGAGTGGGAAAAACCACCTACCGTGCCATGGAACATGGCACGATTGCTGCTCCAAGACGGCACTGCATTCGAAGGGGAGTCGTTCGGGGCGCCGATCGATGCCGATGGCGAGGTCGTCTTCACGACGGGAATGGTGGGGTACCCGGAGAGCCTCACGGATCCGAGCTACCGTGGGCAGATCCTCGTCTTCACCTATCCACTCATTGGCAATTACGGTGTGCCATCGGAGGAACTCAATGAGTATGGGTTTTCGAGGAACTTCGAAAGTGAAAATATTCATGTTCGCGGCGTCGTCGTGGCACAAGCAAGCGAGTACTTCAGCCATCGCGCAGCAGTGACATCGTTCCCGGAGTGGCACCAATCGAAGACCCGAATCTCCACAACCTTGTTGCAGAAGTGAGTTGTAAGGAGGTGATGACGTATGAACCCATGGGTAGCCCCTCACCCCAGCCCTCTCCCGCGGGGAGAGGGAGGATGACAACGATCCTTGCCTACGACTGCGGCATGAAGCGTAATATTCTTCGGAGCTTCCTCAGCCGCGGCGTCCGTGTTGTCCGGGTCCCGTGGGACTTCGACCTCGACTCGTATGATGGGGAATTCGATGGAGTTTTCATCAGTAATGGACCGGGAGATCCCAAGAAGTGCGAAGCAACCATTCGACAGATTCAGAAGGCCATTGAGCGGAACATACCAACTTTCGGGATCTGTCTCGGGAACCAGCTCATGGCGCTCGCAATCGGGGGCGATACGTACAAGATGAAGTATGGACACCGGGGGGCAAATCAACCATGTGTTGAGTGTGTCCGACAAGCTCAGGGTGACACGCGTCGTTGCATCATCACAAGCCAGAACCATGGATATGCTATTGATGAGAAATCTCTACCCGCGGACTGGCGCGTGTGGTTCCGGAACGCGAATGACGGCACCGTCGAGGGGATCCGGCATACATCGGGGAAATTTTTTGCCGTCCAATTCCATCCAGAATCTTCACCGGGGCCGGAAGATGCAAACGATCTCTTTGATGAGTTTTTGCAGGTGCTCAAATGTACCCCTCCACGTGCAAATCTTCCTGCGGAACTCCCCACTGCTCTAGGCAGCACTGTTTGACGGCGGCGACCATGGCGGGATTCCCGCAGATGTAGAT
>JACPMB010000016.1 GCA_016186175.1 Candidatus Peregrinibacteria bacterium | reverse complement strand
CTCAAAATGGCTCTCCTCAGTAGTTGTCGCGAGCCGGAAGATGGCTCTACGCCCTTCACGTTCGATGACTTCCCCCTTCAAGAACGCCCGAGAGAATCTGCGACCCGACGCGCCCAGCGGCGTCTGGTCACTACGGCGGTTCTCCAGGGCATCATCGAAGGATACCCCGATGGCACGCTTCGCCCACGCCAATCCATCAACCGCGCCGAGGCCATGAAAATCCTCCTCCTCACCGCGAACGCTGATCGCATCCTCGCAGATCTCGGTTCTCCTGACCTCCCCCCTGCTCTCTTCCCCGATGTTCCAACCGATGCCTGGTTCGCAGGATACGTTGCCAAGGGACAAGCCCTTGGACTCATTGAGGGGTACCACGATGGAACGTTCCGCCCCAAGCAGCCCATCACGCGCGCCGAGGCGGCGAAGATCATTTATCTCCTCATGGTCAGCAACCCCGGGGTCAACGGATATATCGTTTTGGAACAGGAGAAAAGCAGGCCTCAGTAATTCCCTCCCCCTTGGGGGGAGGGCGAGGGAGAGGGGTTCAAAACTATTCCCCTACCCCCTCTTCTGTATCCTCGCCCCACGGGGGAGGATGTTTTCACACGTGACTCTTCATCTCCTGGAACGCCGGAATGAATTGATCGAGATCCTCGACATCGAACATGATCGTCGTCTTCTGCCCACCGCGAGACTTCTCGGAGATCTTGAAAAATTTCCCATTCGAGGACTGCTTGAGGTCAACGTAGAACGTTCGCTGGCGCGCATGGATCGTAATAGAGTGGAGATCATCCGCAAACTGCCGTCCTTGCTGTGGAGCGCGAACGCCGGCAGAAGCTCCAGTATCGGAGGCGGGCGAACCTTGGAGATCGGACATGGGATCGAACATAGAATAGGGGGAAAAAGTATAGAGGATGCTCCTTTCACCACGGCGTTCGCGAACGCCGTGGCTCACCACTCCCCTCACAGCAAACGCTGATCGGTATCGTGTGTACGAGAGCATGACTAGTGTAGCGGAAGGGTTCTCCCCTGCAATGCCTCTAATCGACCTTGGGGAAGAGAATTGCCGGCTCCCCCACCCTCTTCCAGTCTGTACACCCCCCCCACTGCTTGTAGGTTGGTTTGATCGTGAACATCCTGTTGAGCATGTCGTCGGCATATGGAACACCAAGCTGCTTACTCATTTTTTGTGCAGTTTCAGGAATGAAGGGAAGGAGCATCAATGATACGTGTCTCATTGCTTCAGCAAATTCCGTAAGGTATTCCACCCGTTCATGCGATGGCTTTGCCCACACCTGCTGCTCCTGCATTTGCATATTGCACATCTCGACAATGTTGAGTGCGGCTTTCAGTGACCAATCAAGTTCAAAGGTTTCAAAAAATTTCTCATAGTGTTGCCAGTTCGATTCTGTCGTCGTATCAAGACATTGTTGCGGCCAACCATCAGCAAGTTCCTGTCCATCCTTG
>JACPMB010000011.1 GCA_016186175.1 Candidatus Peregrinibacteria bacterium | reverse complement strand
GCCTCGGATGTAGTTGTCATGAGGCTCAGCGTACTTTTGCTGAACCTGTTGAATCCACGAATCCAGCGACCGATGAAGATGGTGGGCATGACTCTCAGAGGGAAGCCCTCCGGGAGTCCAGGATGTATCTGAACCTATTCATGCAGCCTTGCTCTACTTCTCGCTTAGTTGTGGCCTATCGGAGAATCCAAGTATAGGGAACGTCTGTGGGACATCGAACATGTCTGCTAATTCATTCAGCGCAAAGCAAAAACTCCGTATGAATATCGCATATTGATACATTCCTTTGCGATTCCTTTGCGATTTGCTTATTCCGTCATTTACACTTTCCTCGATGCCAGCCTGTTCCCTGCGCTCCATCAAGAATGCCAGCTTCAACGGCAAACGCGTTCTTGTACGCGTGGACCACAACATCGCCGCGGACGCAAACGGCAAACTGAAGAATGACGAAAAGATTCGCGCGACGCTCAAGACAATCGAGCTTCTTCTCAAGAAAGGAGCGCGTTTGATTCTTATGACTCACATAGGGCGGCCAAAGGGCAAAATTGCCGATGAATATTCCACTGTTGCGGTTGCAATGCGCCTTAATAAGCTGCTTCACAACGTCAAGGTGACGCACATGCGCAGTACAGTGGGGCCAGAGGCTGAACGCGCCGCTGCGGCGCTCCAGAAGGGGGACATACTGTATCTGGAAAACGTCAGGTTTCATCCGGGAGAGGAGGGGACTGCGGCGCAACAGGCGGCGTTTGGCAGGAAGCTGGCCGCAATGGCCGATCTTTACGTCAACGAGGCGTTCGCCTCGTGCCATGAGTACGAAGAAGCGAGCACATGCGCCGTCGCGCGGCTGCTTCCCGCATACGCCGGAATTCATTTGGAGAAAGAAGTAAAAATGCTGGGAAAAGCGGTTCATAAACCACGGCATCCGGTCGTCCTGATTGTAAGCGGCGCCAAGATGGAGACAAAAATTCCGGTGATTGAGCGCTTCCTTAAAAAAGGCGATGAGATTCTTCTTGGCGGCTGCATCGCCAACACATTCATCGCAGCACGCGGTTTCGACGTGGGTAATTCAACATACGAGGAGAACTCGATCGAGAAAGCGCAGGAGATAATGCTGGAGTCGGAAAAAAAGGGCATGGCGGCTATACACGTGCCAAGGGATGTAATCGTGGCCACCGACGCATCGGACGGGGCGGAAAAGATATGCCTGCCGGCGGAAGACATCGAGGGAGACATGAGCATTTTTGATATCGGTAAAGTGACCGTTGAGCGCTACATGCAGATCATTGCGAAAGCAAAGACCATAATCTGGAACGGACCTTTGGGTTTGTACGAGATCAATCGCTTCTCGCATGCCAGCAAGCGCGTTGCGGAAGCAGTTGCGGCCGCCACCAGGAACGGAGCGTTCTCTGTAATCGGCGGGGGAGATACTGTGGATTTTCACGTAAAGTACAAATATCCGCTCGATGCGTACTCGTTCGTGAGCACCGGAGGAGGGGCGATGCTGGAATTCATAGGAGGTCGGCCGTTTCCGGCGATTGAGGCGCTGTCCTGATTGTCGCTATGCTGCCTTCAGCTCATGTCCGAATCAAAAATCACGGTCCTTTGGCGAGCCGAGGAGGAATCATGGAACGCTTTCGCGCGCCGCATCAGCTCGGCAGGCGGCACGATGGTCGTAGTGCTTTCCAGCGCTGACAACTCATTTCTTCTCAAACAGGAGGACCGGACCGGTTTTTTGGAGGAATTGGAGAAATTGCGATATCGGGTGACGCTCGCAACCAAAGAGCCTGCCGTGATCCGCGATGCCAGGGCACGCGGCATCCGAATTGTGGATCGCACTCGCGGTCTGCGCGCCCTGCTTTCCGGATGCCAGCAGTCCGCAGAGGCTCTGCGCTGCTTTTCGCCAAGCTTGTGGCGGCAACAATGGCGGTCGCGTCTGCAGACAGTAGGCCTGCTCTCTGTGCCCAAAGCACGCATATTCACGCTCGTCATACTGAGCGTTGCGGTGTTCCTGTTCGTATTTTTCCGTCTGCTTCCATCTGCCGATGTGCGGGTGTGGGCGCGTTCGGACATCGTGACTCTTACAATAAACGTCACGCTAGTCTCATCCGGATCGCTGATTCCGGTTTCCGGCCGCGTCCGCGTGCAGCCGCTCCAGACAATCAGAGTGAAAGTGGAAAAATCCATCACATTCGACGACATCAGCCCTGAGTTCACCGGAAACGACGCCAAGGTGAACATGGAGATCATCAACGAGACGAAGGAGACTTACTCTTTTCGCGCGGGAACAAGGCTTTTAAACCAGGCCGGGATGATTTTCCGGATACAGGCGCCTACGACAGTGCCAGCAGGCGAGCGGCGCGCGGTGGCCGCAAAAGCCGACCATTTGGATCTCTACGGCAAGATCGTGGGAGCACGCGGCAACGTTCCGGCTGATCTTCAATGGGAGTTTATCGGACTGCCGGTTTCCGACCGCAAAATGGTTTATGCCAAAAATTCTGATGCGGCAAAAGGCGGATCAACTTCAGAAAGCACGGTGCTTCAACAGAAAGATATAGAGGCCGCCCGTAAGCGTCTGGAACAGGAACTGCTTCTGTCCGCCAAACAGCTGATTGAAGAGGAGCGCCAGCTTCGAAACGCCAGAGACAAAAATGTCCGGCTGGAACTTCTGGCCAAGGACGACATAATTCTCGCGTCCTATAGCGGCTTCGTACTGCCGACACAATTCGTCGGCCAGCCTGTGAAATCGGCGCCGGTTGAAGGTGAATTGATCTACAGCGTCCCCGCGTACGATCTGCATGCGCTTGAGACTACTTACAGGGCGGAGCTTCAGGCGCATGCAGGAGAAGGCAAACGCCTGATATCGGATTCGGTGCACATAGACCCGGAAAAAGTCATCGTCATCGAGTACGCGGACGACGGATCGCCGGGCAACCGCTACACCGGCAAGTGGATCAAGATCACTGCCGATATAGTCGGAACCGAGCAGTTTGTTCTGGATGCCATGTCCCCGCTTGGAGCAAAATTCGGCAAAAAAGTGCGCGAGGCCGTCTCCGGCCTGCCGGTGCACGATGCAATGCGAATATTGCGCAATTTCCCGGAAGTTGATCGCGTGGAAATCAAGCTGTGGCCGCCATGGGGCAGGGTGTTGCCTTCAATTCCTTCCAACATCAGCATCAATACGCAGTGAGCGGCGAAAATCATCAGAGACGCATCCATTCGCGAATCGGAGCATTTTTCAGAGTTCCTATTCCAACTTATACTGAGCGGGTGAATCGCAAGTTATCACATGCTTTGCGCGTTCTGCTGCCTTCCTCTGGCCTTCTAATTGCAGTTTTCTACGTTACTGCGATTCTGTACGTCGCGCATGGCATGAAAGGAACCGGCGAGGATGCCGCCGATTGCGGCATAGTCTTTGGCGCGGCGGCTCGTCCGGTGCGTGACGGCGACGGAAACGTGACTGATCTTGTCGCCGGCCCCGGAATCGCGCGCAGGGTTTACGCCGCTGCTTCGTTATTTGCGCAAGGGAAATTGCGGCGACTTTACTTTACTGGCGGAAGCGGGGAGAAGAATGCGAAGAGCGAAGCGCAGGTGATGAAGGAGTTCGCAATGACAATTGGAATCCCCGCGCAGAGCATCACGCTGGAAGAGCGTTCGCGAAGCACGTGGGAAAACCTATTGTTCACACGCCCATTGACTGAAGACTGCCATAGTGTGATTGCGATCAGCGATGGATACCATTTGGCTCGCATCGGCCTGATTGCACATATTCAAGGATGGCGGCGCATGCAGGCGTATCCGGCGGAAAATCCTCCTCACCTGTTATTTATAGCCAGGAATATGCTTAGGGAAGCTGTTGGCATTGATTTGCTTGTACTTTCCCTATTATCAAGATAATCTTCATTATCTTGAATGGCAAAGACTGTGGAAAACCCCTCCCCCAGCCCGCCGGCTCGTACACCCACTGCATTGTCCAGGGCCATAGACAGGTATTTGACTTACCTGAAAGCGGAGCAGAACAAATCCGCACTCACGATCAAGACTTATCGCGAGTCTCTTACTCTTCTCCAGAATCTCTCGGAAGTAACCGATCCTCGATTATTCGACAAATCTTCCATCCGCATCTATAAGTCCGCACTGCATTCGTTTCGAGCGCGCAGCGGCAAAGAACTCACCGTGCGCACCAAAAACCATCATCTTACGGTTCTAAGGGCTTTTCTGCGCTATTTGATCCAGGAAGAAGAAATGGACGTGTATCCGCCGGATCGCGTCAGCCGTCTAAAGGAGGAGCAGCGGAAAGTGAAGGTTCTGTTCGACGCCGAACTGGAACGCCTTCTTGGCGCACCGGACGCGTCCGCCAAGGAAGGCAAGCGGGACGCTGCCATCATGCACCTCTTTTTTTCCACCGGACTCCGCCTGGCCGAGCTGCGCGGTTTAAACCGAAAAGACGTAAATTTTTCCACCAGGGAAATTTCCGTGCGCGGCAAGCGGGGCAAGGTACGCGTGGTATTCGTCAGCGGCCGGGCTGCGGACGCCATCAGGGAATATCTCAATTGCCGCCTCGACCACATTCATCCTCTTTTCATCGCACGTCACGATCGCGCATCTGCGGCCATGCCGCCGGGTGAAGAATTTCGTCTTACTGACAATTCCATTTACAGAATTGTGAAAAAGTATGCCCGTATCGCGGGAATCGTGTCCGATCCGTCTCCGCATACTTTACGGCACTCATTCGCGACGAACCTTCTCGCAAACGGCGCAGACTTGCGCTCTGTGCAGGAAATGCTCGGACACAAGGATCTCAGCACGACGCAGATATACACGCACGTAACCAGTCCGCAACTCAAGAAAGTCCATGAGCAATTCCACGGATTGCACGCAAAAAATAATCCTCAGTAGGATCACGCCTTCTTGCGCGTTACGCATTTTCCAAACGCCTTTTCGACGTGTCTCTGCAAATTCCTAGCCTTCACCATGGCCTCAAGCAGCATGATCTCCTCCTTGTCGCCTATCCCCTCCTCCCTGCCTGCTTCGTATGCCTTCTCAAGACTGATCATCATCCGTTCCATGGAACGCATCATCCCGGTTTCTATCGCCTGTGACGTGATCGGCTCGCGTTTGATCTCCTGCAACCGGTCGCGCTTCTCGCATATGGTGCACTTGGGCTTATCGAGTTCCGTCCGCGAGAAATCCCACCGGCAACGGGCACATTGATATGTGATAAGCGTGGATGGCTTTTTCCGCGAACCCATAGCTCGACATTCTACCACACTCAAAAAGGCGCAAAGGAGACGGTTAGCACGGCTAAAAGTCAGTTTTCAATCGATATTTTCACGAACTTCCTCTTCCCGACTTTCAAAACTCCGTCCTGAGCCCTTGCGTCAACCGAAGTCACTTCTTTCCCATTCAAATGCACTCCTCCCTGTTCAATCAACCTGCGCGCCTCAGATTTTGACCGTGCAAGTTTTTCCAGCACGATCACTTCAATCACCAGACTCCCCTTTTCCGCCGTGACTGCTTTTATGTCCTCCGGCAATTCGTGCCGACTGAAGATTTTGATGAATTGATCTTCTTCGTGCTTCGCCGACACGGATCCGTGATAGAGTGTCACCACCTCGCGCGCGAGACGCATCTTTGCGTCCTTGGGATTACCCCCCTTTTTCAGCGATTTTTCGATTTCCGCGATTTCCCGCGCCGGCACATCGGTCACGCATTCGAGATACGGAACAATGAGCGCATCCTTGATGCTCATCAGCTTGCCATACATGTCTTTCGCGGAATCCTCCAGCCATATGCAATTGTCGTAAGTCTTGCTCATCTTGCGTCCGTCCGTTCCTTCGATCAATTTCGTCGTCAGGACGAATTTGTCGCGCTTGCCGTATGCCTTTTGAAGCGTTCTGCCGCAAAGCATGTTGAAAAGCTGGTCATTTCCCCCTATTTCGCAATCCACGTCGAGCGCAACTGAGTCGTAGGCCTGCATGATGGGGTACTGGAGTTCCACGGGGGATATGTCCTTCCCGGAGTTCAGCCGTTCCTTGAACATGTCTCTCTTAAGAATCTGCTGAACGGAAAAATGAGATGAAATTCCGAGGCTGTCCTCATACGTGAGTTTGCCAAGCCACTCGTGGTTGTACCGCAGCTCTATCTTCCCAAAATCCAGGATTTTTCCCGCTTGCCTCTTGTATGTTTCAAAATTTTTCCGGACTTGCTCGCGCGTGAGAGGCTGGCGCATCCTGTCCTGGCCCGAAGGATCGCCGATCATCGCCGTGAAGCTGCCAATCAGAAAAATCACGTTGTGTCCGGCGTCCGCGAACGCTCTGAGTTTGCGCAGCGGCACCGAGTGGCCAAGGTGGAGTCTGGCTCCGGTCGGATCAATACCCAAGTAAACCCGCAGCGGCTTGCCGGATTTCAATTTTTCTTCCGCGAGCGCTCGCGGCACAACGTCGCTTACTGCACGCGTGATCAGTTCAACATGGTTCACGAATGCAAGTATACATGAGAGTTGCGCTGTCAGAATGTGCCGGGCGGGTTAAACTGGGCGTGTGTCCTGCTGGCTTGTTTCCCTGCCCGACCGCCTCGATGCCTTCCTTGCAGCGGACGGCAGGATGCCAAGCCGCGCCAGGGCGCAGCATGCGATTGAGCACGGACTTGTCAGTGTTAACGGCGAAGTGGTCCGGAAACCGGCGCATCGGCTGCAGGAAGGCGACCAGGTAGGCGTTGAATCCACTTCCACTGGAGCGGACGATGGAAAGAACATCGCTCCGGCGGATCTTAATCTGGAAATTTTGTATGAAGACGGCTCGTGCATGACAGTGAACAAACCGGCCGGCATCGCGGTTCATCCTGGCGCGGGAATGGCGCCGGGGGAAATGACGCTGCTAAACGGCGTCGCGCATCTCTTTACAAAGCGCAATATACTGTTTGCACAGGAATCCGTCCTAGTGCACCGACTGGACAAGGACACCACTGGATGTTTGCTCATCGCCAAAACGCCCGCTGCGCACCTTTTTCTGCAGGAGCAATTCGGGCGCCGGACAATTAAGAAGACATATCTCGCGCTTGTTGCCGGCATCCCCAAGTTTCCAGAGGCCACGGTTGACGCGCCAATCGGACGCAGCACAAGCGACAGAACGCATATGACTGTGTTTCACGCAACCGGAACCCGCGAGGCGCAGACAACGTATCGAATACTCGCGTCGTGTCCTGGTTCGGATTCGAAAAGCAAGAATGTCGCACTGCTGGAATGCAATCTGCATACGGGGCGCACGCATCAAGTGCGCGTTCATCTCAGCTCAAT
>JACPMB010000010.1 GCA_016186175.1 Candidatus Peregrinibacteria bacterium | reverse complement strand
GCGCTTCCCATCCTGCATTACGAAGTGGGTCAGGACGGAGTGTTGGCCGCGCTCGAGCAGCATGTCGCGCGACTGTCCAAAGAAGGCGCAAGATTTATGACTCTGCGAGATTTGTTCGACACGGTGCAGGCGCAGGAAGCGCGCGATGTTCGTATTCCGCCGAAGAGCGTGATCGTCGCGGTATCAGGCATCACGTCGCAAAATCTTAAACGCGTGTCCGACGCACTGGGCGCGATTCCGGCGACGATTTTCATACGGACCGGCCAGGTCGGAATTTCCGGCATCAGCGAGAAGCAGATTCTGACGCTCCAGGCCAACGGATTCGACATTCAGTCAGCAGGGCATACGGGGGACGACCTCCGGACTCTGACGAATGCGCAGACGCAGCTGGAACTCGGACAAAGCCGGGCGATTCTGGAGGAAATGACCCATAAGATGATTTTCGCCGTGGCTTATCCCAACGGCGGGTCAAATGACCGCGTAATGGAACAGGCGGCCGACGCCGGCTACCTTTTTGGGATCGGAGGCGCTCCGGATAAGAATTTCAGTCGCGAACAGTTCCTTCGCTTGCCGAGTTTTACGGTCAGCTCTGGCATGACGTCTGAGGATGTGTTGAAACTGACGAAGTAGCCGCCGATTTGGTTCGAGGCGCCATTTATCCAACTCCAAATCGCGCGTCTGCGGTCACGCTGATCAATGCGCTTGATATGCATGGCAATCTCCTCTCAGAATCCCCGATGCCATTTTCTCATCACCTCCAACCCGCGCGTGACGTAGTATTTCGGCGAGAGTGGAATGTCCCTGCAATGTGTGAGTTCCATGGATTTTCCCCCGAAACCGGTTTTGAAGAGCGTTACTCCGCTAAATGGATGTTTCGTATTCTCCATTCCGCAGGGCGCGATGCCCCAGAAGTTGTACACATGATCTCCGCGTTTGAGCGCATCTCTGATTGCCGTCCATTGAAGCAAATAACTCGCTGGAATTTTGCTCATGACGCTGGCGCCGTGGTGATAGCTTGTTTCGCCGCCGAATGTCATGTGCACGGATGAAGCGATCACTTTGCCATTATGCCGGGCCGTGTAAAGAATCACGTTTCCTCCAGCAGGGGCGCTGTGCCCGGTTTTTGCGAATTCCTCTATCTGTGCGAGGAAAAACGCGTCAGTATAAGGCGTAAAGCGGTGACGCTTGCGGGTTTCCTCATGCAATTGCAGGAACACCGGCAAATCACGCACGGGGTCATCGGATGCAGTAACGGTTACACCCTCCTTTTCGGCGCGGCGAACGAGATTTCGGGTTGTTGAACGCATGGATTTCATAAGCTCCTCCTCGGAGCGCGGTGCGGCGGAAGGCTGCCGCCTGCCGTCTGTAATTGGCATACCGGAGCAGCTGATGGATGAAGACGACCACAGGTCCGATTCCGTCAGAGGCAGGTACCACAGATGCTCGGCTAGCAGATGCAACGGAGCATGTATTGTTTGCATCGCACGCAAAGTTGCGTCGCTGCCTTCCGATTTTGGCCAGAAAGGACTAAGACGAATGAATGAGCAACGGCATCCTTTGGCGATTTTTTTGAGTTCCGCCAGAAATAACATTGCCGTCTCCCGCCGCTTTTCGCCGCCTATTTTCCAGTCAATTACAGGCCCGTACGGAATGCTCAGATGTCTTCCGCGTTTTGCATTAATCACGTGTGCAAAGCAAATGCCGCTCGATCCGCCGACATCCCCCGTCATCAATCTTACCGGTTCCTGCCCGATTCGCCGATACACTTCTCCCATGGTCCAGCTTTGGAGGAACGGACGAAACTGTTGCCGTGTAAGAAACTGATCCCATTCCTGCGCGCTGGTGGCTTCTATGATGGTCACTGATGAATTATAACTTGTGCATCGCCGGAGGACGCGTTCTTATTTTTCGTCAGGCGGAATACCATAGTACTTGAAAAGAAACGCGGCGATTTCTTTGAACACCGGCGCGGCCGCGGTGGCTCCGTGAATAACGCTCTTTGGACGATCTATTTTCACCAGGACGACGAATTTCGGATGGTCAATCGGGGCGTAACCGGCGTATGTGGCGATTGTGCTGCCGGTTCCCCGCTCGTATTTGCCGCCCGGACCGGCGATTTGACTGGTTCCGGTCTTTGCGGCGATACGGTGGCCGGAAACCTTGCCAGTTTTGGCGAACCCGCGCGAAGCGGCGCTCGTCAGCATTGCGGTGATCGTTTCCGACGCCTGACGCGTGATGACCTGATCCTGAACGCGCGGTTGAAAATTTTCTGCTGTCCCATCGGAATGCACAATGGAATCTATTATCATGGGGCGCATCAGCCTTCCGCCGTTGGCGAGCGCCGCCCACGCGGTGATTACCTGCAGAGGCGTGGCGGAGAGCCCTTGCCCGAATGCCGTCGTAGCCAGCAGAGTTCTCGACCAATCCTTCCATGGACGGATTTCGCCTGGCAATTCGTCTTCCAGTTCGATGCCGGTTATCTTGCCGAATCCAAACCGGTCGAGCGCACCGTGGAAGAGTTTTGCCCCAAGCTTGAATGACACGCTGGTCATGCAGGTGTTGATGGAGAATTCCAGGCAGTTGGTCATATTAACCTTGCCGTAATGCCGGAAATCGTTGTTGTTGATTTTGTATTCGTCCACTTCCACAGGGCCTGTGTCATCGTAAGTGTCATCTGGCGTCACCTCACCCTGATCGAGCGCGATTGCCATGGTGACCGCCTTCAGCACTGATCCTGGCTCATAAATTTCCTGCACCGTGCGGTTGAGGTATGCGCCGAGTCCGATATTGTTGCTGAATTTCATCCACACGTCCGGATCGGCCGTGGGGAACACCTCGCGTCGCACGTTCTCGCCGATATACAGGAAATACCTCGCGAAGTCGCGAAGATCGTAATTCTTCTCGATATCCTCGATGGATTTTCGGGTCTTTTCCGTCAACAGAGTCCTGCCGGACGCCGTGAACACATTGTCAATATAGGCCTTGACCACTCGCGAATTAGTTTCCGGATGAAAAACCTCGGCGACTATGCCTTTTCGTTCCGATTCGGATATTGCCAAAGGTTCCTTCGCCGAAACATTGGCGTAATTATTGCTGTCGAAAAGAGGAGCATTGACCATGGCCAATATACGACCAGTAAATGGATCCATGACCATCGCCTGTCCGCTGTCAGCCTGATACTTGTCAATGGCGGCCTGAACTGTGATTTCCAGCTGATTCTGTATGGCGCGATCAATAGTCAGCACGACCGTATCGCCGTCCTGCGGATTTTCGATTGCCTGTTCCGGCCGGAGAATCTGCCCTCCCTGCGGATCGCTCGCCGTTCTTATGGCGCCTTCGCGGCCCCGCAGTTGAGGATCGTAAGTGCGTTCTATGCCGTATTGCGGCTCCTGTTTGGTATTCAGGAACCCGACTACATGAGAGGCGATCGTAGTATCCGGATAGAATCGCCAGTGTTCCGGAAGCAAGGCAATGCTTCGCAGGGGGTACTTGAATTCAGCTCCGGCGTCCCGCTTGCCCTTTTGGGATTTTACCCGCTCGAGTGTCTCACGCGACGAAGCCGCCTTTGCCTGGAGAATCTGTAGGCTTACAGACCGCGGGACGCGGCGGAGAATCGGCACGTATCGCAGGCGTCTGGAACGCAGTAATCCCTGCATGACTTCCGCGTCCATTTCCAGCGCCTGAGCCAGTGAACGTGCAAGAGACGCCACCAGCGCCTGATTGATCTCCTCCGGATTGGCATATACCAGATTTTGCTCCTCTGATATGCGCACTCCGGGAATGTTTATGGCACGGATGGCGGACATCTCAGATTTCGTAAGGCCGTATTTGAGCGGCACGAACGTGACGTTCTGCTGTGCTATTCGGCGCTCTATGTTGGCGGAAAGCGCATCGCGCGCCTGTGTGAGCGTAGGTAGCGTCAAAAGTGCCGGCGGGAGCGGTGCGTCCGGATCGAGCGGCTCCTGCAGCGCGCCAGATGAGAGAATTTTCTGCCTGATAAGCGGATCGAATGCGGCGGCGTAGAATTGCACGAATTCCCGCGGACACGTCTCGCGTCCGCCGGAGCAGTCGTCGTGCACATGCTCGGTGAGAAGCAGAGTCGAGAGCGTGCGTGCGACCAGAGCCGGATCGTCTGTGACAAGCGGATCCACATACACGAGATCGAGCGTGATGTTGGTCGCGAGGATCGTGGTGTCACCGGTGCGGCTGTCGCGCGTAAGTATTTCTCCGCGTTTGGCATGCAGCTTGACGCCGCCATAATGCTGTCGCTGCGCCTCGTCGTGAAACACGCCGCCGCGCACGATCTGAAGTTCGATGAGTCGTGCGACGGCAAGCAGCCATGCGATCAGAAACGCACATGCGACCACCGCCATCCGGCGTCTGAGCGACCGGCGCTTGTGAATTTCGGATTGTGTACAATTGGGATTGAAGGCCATTGACGCAGCAATGATCAATGACCAACGACCAATCATCAAGGAAGATTGATTCCGGCAATTCTCAAAATAGGCAAGTTGTGGTAAAATAACCGGATGGCACAAATCGAATTCGCGAAACTCGACGGTGAGCATCTGCTTGTGGTCCTGCAACAGGAAGCGGTCAATGGCGGCGTGTCGGACATTCATCTATCGCCGCAGAAGAACGACGTCAGACTGGAGTGGCGGCTGCACGGCGTTCTGCTGACGCTTGCATCCGTCACGCACGCGGTTTACGCGGATTTGATGCGGCGTGTAAAATTCCTGTCAAAATTGAAACTCAATATCACAAACATCCCACAGGACGGACAGTACACTTTTGCAGCGGGGAGCAGAACAGTGAATATCCGCGTCGCGACTTTGCCATCGCGCTTCGGCGAAGCAATAACTCTTAGGCTCCTGGATCCCGATCGCGGCATTCTGCCGCTAAGCCGGCTCGGCTTTCCGGAATCAATTGAAAAGACTCTGAAAGCACTCATGGAGATACCGAACGGCTTGATGCTTGTCACGGGTCCGACCGGCTCGGGAAAAACGACGACGTTGTACGCGATGCTCTCGACCGTCATTGGCAAGGAGCGGAACATAATCACGCTGGAGGATCCTGTTGAGTACGAGATGGCCGGAATCGTCCAGAGCGAGATTGATCCGGAACACGATTTCTCGTTTGCGACAGGTCTTCGAAGCATTCTTCGACATGACCCGGACGTGATCCTGATAGGAGAGATACGCGATCTGGAAACGGCGCAGACAGCGGTGAATGCGGCGCTCACAGGGCATCTGGTGCTCTCGACTCTGCACACGAATTCTGCTGTGGAGGCCATTCCGCGATTGCTATCAATGGGAGTGAGCCCTTACACGCTGTCTCCGGCGCTGCGCGCAGTGTTGGCGCAGCGTCTGGTGAGAACGCTGACCGTAGAATGTGCGTCATCCGGCGCCTGCGATCCCGGAGCCAATGCGACTTACGGAGGGCAAATGTCGCTGCCGGAGCTTCTTGTTGTGAGTCCGGCGGTGCAGCAGTTGATTCTTAATTTGAGCGACGCCTCTGCCGTCGAAGCGCAAGCGAAGAAAGAAGGATTCAGAACGATGAAGGAATGGGGGGAAGAGGCCGTTAAACGCAATAGGACCACCAAAGAGGAAGTTGCACGGGTAACGGGATGAAGTAGTATGATGCACTTCCATGTACTTCCGCCCCCGTCACCGGCGAGGAGCGTATCCGTTGGCGCAGGAGCACGCTCTGCCGCAAGGCGTAAGGATTCTTCTTGCCGCAGGCGCACTGCTGTTCGCTGCATACCTGCTATGGACTCTGCTGCTGCGAATGCTCGGGATATCAGGAGGGCTGGAACGCGCCGGCGCGTTGTTGACTGTGGAGAGCCGCGGCGTCGTTTCGGTGACTATTGATGACAAGCAACAGAGGGCGGAGAACGGCATGATGCTGTTTACCGGCGAAAGCCTGACGACCGGGCCGGGAGCGCACGCATCGCTGCAGTTCTTTGACGGTTCGCGCATGCGTCTCGACGGCGGCACCGAGGTTGCCATAGTGGAAAGCGCGCGAGGCAGAAGCGCGTCGCGCGTGATGGTGAAACTGCGGCAGGGGACGCTTTGGGCTATGATCCCGACTCGAAGCGGTTTTAGCGGCAGCATCGTGCGGACTGTAGCGGCTCCGGCGATTTCTTTCGCATTATCCCCGGGAACCGAGGCTCTGCTGTCGTCCAGCTCGCTTGCAGTTTTCTCGGATGAAGGAGAGGGGATTGAGGTATCTCTGGATGGGCGTGACGAAATCATTGTAAGCGAGGGGCAGCAATGGGCGCTGCCGGCCGCGAACGCCGACGTCGGCAATGATCTTTACAATTACAGGGCTCCGCTCGATGCCGTTACAGCGCGCGCGCCGTTCGTGCTGGAAAGCAGGCAGCAACTCCTGCCGCGTGCCGCGAAAGCCGCATCGTCTGGAAAATTGGCGGATGATGAATTCCTGACGCTCGCGGCCCCGATCAACGGGGCAGTGCTGACGGAATCCACTCTGAATGTTCATGGAACGGTCGGCGCAGGAGTCACGTCCGTGCTGGTGAACGGTTATCCTGCCGTGGTGGACGGGACAAAAGGCACGTTTGCGCAGCAGCTTTCTCCTCCTGACGTACAAGGGGAATTTGAAGTTCGCGTGCAGGCGCTGGATGTATCGCGCAACATTCTTGCAGACGTGCGCCGCATGATTAAACGCGCCCCGCGCGGCCCTCTGCCGGCGCCGAAGATTGCCGTTCCCGCCACAAGCGGCCAGACATACCGCACTTATGCGGAAGAGCTTGTCATCCGCGGCGAGTCTCCCGCCGGAGCGCGCGGCATCATGGTCAACGACTACAAGCTGCAGTTGTTCGATCCGTCGAAAGGGGAGTGGAGCTATGTCGCGAGCCTGCGTCTCCGCAACATGCTCCCTGGCGCCAATGTCTACGACGTCGTGGCGCTGGATGATTCCGGCAAAAAAAGCGTCGCCGCGCGCATTACGATCATACAAGGAGAGGGGCCGGAAGGCGTGGTGACAACGGACTGGCCGCAATCTTCCCTGTCGCCGGTTGCCGCCGGCGCGTTTCAGAACAACGCGCCGCTAATGCCAGGCTCGCTCGGCGTGACCGCGCCGACCGCGGGAACGATCCATGCGGAAACCGGAACCGGATTCCTGATCGAAGGAATTACATCGTCGAATACTGTCTCGATTTGGGTAAACGATTACAAACTGCAGCTCTACAAACCCGGCAAGACAACATGGAATTACATCGCGGACGCGGCTCTAAACAATCTGAAAAAAGGAAAGAACGTGTATACGATCATCACGCGCAATGCGGAGAATCAAATACTGGATAAGATGACGTATACAGTTGATTATCAGCCTGCGGCTCGTTGATTTGTAATTCCATGATTCGATCATTCGTGCGAAGCTGTACGGACCGGCGAATGATAGCATCAGCGAATCAGCGTGCCGCGCATGCCGACAGCCTCCATCGCTCTGGTGAAGCTCTGCGGCAACGGAGCCTCAACCGCATGTTCATCCTCATCATCCGGAGAAGTGAAGGCCAGCTTCCACGCATGCAGACACAAACTCCGAATGTCGCACTCCTGCGATATGCGCTCGCTGAGCTGATT
>JACPMB010000007.1 GCA_016186175.1 Candidatus Peregrinibacteria bacterium | reverse complement strand
TTTCTTCTGTGCATAGTCAGTTTGGATCCTGGCGCGATCTGTTGGCGTCTTCGACGGAGGTTCCTTCTGAGGACCCGTCCTCTTCCGTCAACACCGATCCATCATCTTCTCTTGGGGAAGAGGTATGGCGGATGCGCCTTCGGCGCATGCATCGGCGTCAGGGGCGTCTCGGTCGGGAGGGTGGGCTCGTGGATCGTCCGGCTCTTCCTCGGGAGAAAGTCCTTGTTCTCGTGAATGCGAGCAGCTCATCCACTCCTCCCGCGCTCGCGTCGTCCGGCGTCGATGTTCGGTGGATCCTCCTTCTTTTTCTCGCTCTGTATATGGGGGTGCTGCACGAGCGGGCGCGCAGAAGAGTTTGTAGTTGGTAGTGGGTAGTTTGTAGAATAGGGGGTATGCCTGTCATTCAACATTTGCATGCGCGCCAAATTCTCGATTCCCGGGGGAATCCGACAATCGAAGTAGATTGTGTCCTTGACGATGGGTCTTTCGGTCGGGCGGCGGTGCCTTCGGGAGCATCGACGGGAAGCCATGAGGCTCTGGAACTCCGGGATGGCAATAAAGTTCTGTACGGGGGCAAATCTGTTCTGCGGGCCATTCAGCATGTGGATGGGGTCATCATGAAAGAGCTTGTGGGGAAAGGAGTGGACGATCAACGGGCAGTGGACCAGAAGCTTCTGGCTCTGGATGGGACATCAAATAAAGCGACACTTGGTGCAAACGCTATTCTCGGCGTTTCCATGGCTGTTTGCCGAGCGCGGGCAGTGAGTGAACGGAAGCCTCTCTGGCGGTCACTGGCGGACCAGTTTGGGGTCGAACATCCGCGACAAATTCCGGTTCCACTCATGAATGTCCTCAATGGTGGCAGGCATGCGGATAGCGGTCTCAGTTTCCAGGAGTGCATGATTGTGCCGACGGGGTTCGATCATTTCTCCGATGCGCTGCGGGCGGGGGTCGAAACCTACCACGCACTCCGCCGTATTCTACAGAAGGCAGGACAGGTGACGGCCGTGGGTGATGAGGGTGGGTTCGCTCCGCGAGTTTCCGACGCTCCTCATGCATTCGATTTCCTTCTCCAGGCGATCGCGGATGCCGGGTACCGTGACCGGATCAGACTTGCCATCGATGCGGCAGCATCGGAGTTCTACAAGGATGGCAGCTATACGGTTGACGGGAGGGTGATCGATCGACATGCACTTTCCGATTACTACGTCGATCTCACCAAGCGTTTCCCCCTTGTTTCTATTGAGGATAGTCACAGTGAGGACGATTGGGAGGGTTTTGCCGAGCTGAACAAGCGCACGGGATCTGCAGTACAGTGTGTCGGAGATGATCTCTATGTGACGAATGTTGAGCGTATTAAGAAGGGCTTGGATCTGCGCTCGACCGATGCCGTTCTCATTAAACTGAACCAAATCGGCACCGTAAGCGAAACCGTCGACGCCGTCCGCCTTGCGCAGGATAGCGACTGGCGAGCGGTCATCAGTCATCGGAGTGGTGAGACGGAGGACACGTTTATTGCCCACTTGGCTGTTGCCCTCCGTGCAGGCCAAATCAAAACCGGCGCCCCCTGCCGTGGAGAGCGAATCTGCAAGTACAATGAGCTGCTGCGGATTGAGGAGGAGTTGGGGAAGGAAGCGGTGTACATGTCGCCATTTTGAGGAATGGCTTGCCAGCCGTAGCTCGCGGAAGGCTAGCGTTCCATTTCGGGCGCCACTTTCTCATGTCCCAAAGAAGTTGGGGAGTTTCATCCTGCCCTTCTTCGTATGTTGTAGGGAAAATGTTCCGTTGAGCTTCTTGAACTTCCCTCTGCAATCGGTGAAAGGT
>JACPMB010000012.1 GCA_016186175.1 Candidatus Peregrinibacteria bacterium | reverse complement strand
GAGAACGCGTTTTCTGTTTTTTCCTTTCGCCTTCCACCTTCCGAAAGTCGTCGAAGAACCAGTAGAATCAAACCTCCATATAACAAAAAACCCGGAACTCCGAGTTCCACGCCGATTTGGATGTACCAATTTTCCGGCAGCATCGCACAATCGCACACGTGGCCAATAGGCTGAATTTGAAGATCACCGGCGAAAACGCATAACTGCGGGCTCGACGCTGCCCACGAGGGATCTGCGCCGCGCTCCAGGTAGACGCACGGCTCGTGCGTGCGGTTCGCGGCGGGACCAGCGGAGCCCAGCCCCAGGCCGAAGGGATGCTTAATCATCGTAAGGACAGCCCTCAGCGGACGTTCCACATGGCCAGCCAGAGATATGGGCCGGATAAACACCGGCGGAAAAAGCAGCGACATGCCGGTCGCCAAAATCAGGAATGACAATATGCAGCAAGAAAAGAATTTTTTTGAAACCATCCGGCGGACGGCGACACAACCAATCACGAACGCAGCGATCCATGCGGAGCGGGAGAAAGTGAAGATCAGGGCAGCTGCCAAAAAAATGAAAAATGACAAGTGCCTGGCAGGAAACATGGGCGACTGATAATTCGCCTTGCATTTTGCATTTTGCATTTTTAATTTTTCACCTATATGCGTTATTCCCGCCAGACAGACGCCAATGGGAATCAGCAGCCAGATGCCGAATTGATTTGGCCCGCTGAATGCGCTCTGTATGCGGCGGACGGATGTTCCGCTGATCTGCTGGAATGCGGCGAGAGGTCCGGCGGGCAGGTACAGGGAGTGCGCATCGGAATAGCCGAGCGACGTAAAGAATGCCGTAGGCAGGAAAAATGAGAGAATTCCGTAAAGGGCGGCGATGCCCGCGACCCACAAGAGCAGACTTTCGATGCGAGCCAGGAATTTTTCCGACCACGACACGCGCCGCAATATCAAAAACGCGACGAGAGGAATGAAATCGTATTTGAATCCGAAGAGAAAGTTCGTTTTTGGGAGAAGAAGAGCAATCGCCAGCAGGGCAATTATCAATCCATCGGTCAAATCAATCTTGAATGACGGTTTGCGCATAAACTCCATCAGGGCGATAAGCAGAATTGCCGCGAGCAATCCTTCTTTCCAGCCGGCAAGAATCGGCATCGGCGCACCTGCGGCGGGTCCGAGCAGCCATTTCGTCCCCACCGTCACGAGGAGGGCGTGGAAAGGAAGCAGTGCGAGGAGAGCCAGCGTGAATGACTCACGGAGTTTCTTTCCGAAAATAACAGGTAGAACGGCCATACGTAAATTCTAGCTTTCAACTCCCCTCATGCACATGCGGTAAAAACTCACATATTTAACCTCTCCTCCTCATTCCTGAATGGATCTTCATGCCGGAGAACCTTCTCCACCGCGTCAATGCACTTTTTGCTGACGTCCTTGCCGTAGATTTTGGGCGCTTTCCGCATGGCTTCGTTGTTCCACGCGAATTCGATGATCTTCTTAATGAGTTCCGTATCCGTCGGCGGCGCGATGATGTTGCCGCCGCATAGGATGGATTCGCTGCGGTCGGAGCCGAATCGGAGAGTGACGCACGGAACGCCCATCGCGTTCATCTCCTCCTGCATCGAACCCGAATCGGTCGCGCATACGGCGGCTCGGCTCATCGCCGCGATGACATCGGCGTATTCCGGCCAGACCGGCGAGTAGACGAAACTCGGATGTGATCTTGCGAGCGCGGTGACTTCCTCTTTGAGCCCGAAGCGTTCGAAGGCCGCCTCAGTTTGTATCATCGAAATCAGGAGCACTTTCCTCCCCTCTGCCACAAGAGATTTCATAGCTCCGTAGATGGCTCGGAATCGCCGCTCGCTCGCGCAGTTTTCGCGCCGGTGGATGCAAAAGCGGACAAAGTCTCCTCCAGCCAGGATGGCATGCCTCTCAAAGACTTTCGACTGTCCGATTCGACTCATCGCTTCCTCAGTCGCGTCTACGACGGAATTGCCGACGACGAAAATCCTGTCGTCCGGGAATCCTTCGCCGAGCATGAATTCCCGGTCAAGCTCAACAGGAGCGAGGTGGATTCCAGTCGCGGCTTCCGAGCAGCGGGTGTTGAACTGCTCCGGGTACGGCTCGAGCGATCCGCGTTCCCAGTTTTTGCGATCCCGAAGATATTCATGCCATCCAGCCACGTCAAACTTTCCACTTTCCACTTTCCACTTTCCACTTTCCACTTTCCACTTTCCCCTTTCCCCTTTCCACTTTCCACTTTCCACTTTCCACTTTCCACTTTCCACTTTCCACTTTCCACTTTCCACTTTCCACTTTCCACTGAACACAGGCGTGAGCGTGCGAATACCGGCCTCCACATGCACCGACGCGAACGCATGGCAGTACCCCGCGTTGCTCGCTGCCATCGCCGTCGTGGTATCGCCATGCACGTATGGAATGACCACTTTGCCGCGCTTCTTGAGTTCGTCCATAACATACCCCAGTCGTCCGACGATCTGGCTGACCACCTCATACATTGTTCCGCGGACGTTGAGGTTGAAATCCGGCTGGACGCCGAACTCCTTGAGCATTCCTCCGCTGAGATTTTCGTCGTAGTGCTGGCCTGTGTGACCCATGATGACGCAGTGTCCGCGCCTCTTGAGCTCCCTGTACAAGGGAATCTGCTTGATAATGTCGGGCTTCGTCGCGATGAGGATCAGGTGGACGTATTTGTCGCGGTGTCCGGCCGCTTCATCGAAAAATTCATGACGATTGAACGTTACTTTTTCCATGCGTTGAGCATACCCAAGAGCGTCCTTGCGTGGAATGCTTGCAAAAACATGCCGACATATCTATGGTGCGCCGCTATGACACGGCGTTTGCCAGTTAAAGTCGAATTGCTTTTCAACACCGCAAGTATTCAAGCCAACGGAGAAGTGATGAAAAAAGCCATGCGCATCCGCGCCGGCATAGTCATGCGGAAACTCAGGGGCATTTTAGGCGATGGGGCTGACGTGCAGTGGGCAAATGGGGATAAAGATCCCAGCGGCAATATCATAATCATTCAAGGTAATAATCGTGAAGCAATCCTTGCAGCGATAGAAGGTCTGCCCGACGTAATGGTTCTCGACGAGTCATGGAGGCAGATCGATGTGAAAGATGCGATAAAGATGACAAATAAGCAGCAGCGCCAGTTCTGACGCCGCTTTTCCTGACGCCTGATTCAGTCTGCAAGTCGCCTTCCCATCGTGATGTTTTGGTGATGCGTATCATTTTGCAGAGGTTCCACACGATTCCTCAGCCGATTTTCGCAGTGCTCTTCACTTCCATTCCGGGAACTTCGCGAATTTCCTTGCCGGTCATCCTGCAGCCGTCGAAGCTGTAGACGTACGGCACGCAGAACGGTATCTCGAGCGCGGCTGCCTGCTCTCCCGTCAGTCCGTCCAGGTGCATGATGATCGGCCGCAAGCTGTTGCCATGCGCAGCGACGATTACTGTCTTACCGGCAGCAACCTCTTTTAAGATGTACTCGCGGAAGAACGGCACAGTCCGTCGAACGCAATCCTCTATGCTCTCGCCGTTGGGAGGCCGGATTGTGTAACTGCGCCTCCATTGACGGACTTGTTCTTCTCCGTACTTTCTGATCGTTTCCGCTTTGTTCAGTCCCTGCAGATCGCCGTAGTGACGTTCGTTCAGGGCGGAATCGGAGACAGTGGGAATATTATTCTGGCCCTGTGCGCGCAAAATAGCTTCCAGTGTTTTCTGGCTGCGTTGCTGCCTGGATACAAACCCCATATCGAAATGGAATTCACTCAGACTCGCTCCGCACAATTCAGCGTCTTTCTCCCCTTGCGCCGTCAGTGGAATGTCAGTCCAGCCGGTGAAACGATTTTCGAGATTCCATTGGGATTGCCCGTGACGAACCAGAATCAGCGTGCCCATGCGGCGATGCTAGACACGGCGCCATTTCTCGTCAAACACTCATTGGCTTTGCACAGCTATATTTCTCGGAGTGATGTCCACGAAGAAACAGCGCCGTGTCTAGCAGCGACTGGAAGAAACGGCCAGAATAAGCTATAATTGAACAAACACCCACATGGATTTCGCTTTCGTCTCCCGCTTTCGATACGTCCATACCATAGCATGGGCTCTGCTATTGAGCCTCCTCATCGTGTCGCTCGCGGCGACGATCGGGCGGGCGACGGTGAACTTGCGCGGAGCGCTGACCGCCGAAGACGGCAGCCTCGCCGTGATGATGCTCCTGCCCGAGGAAAAGATAAGCGAAGTGACGCTCGTTAAGGCCGGCGCGGACACGCAGGAATTCCTGGTGGAAACGAAAGACGGCCCAAAATTGATCCGCCTGAAGAGAGGCGAAAAAGAGTGGTTCGTGCAAGACACGGTGCCGCTGCGCGAGTAAATTGCGCTATTCATCTGCACGCGTTTTCGCATGCCGCAGAATCAGCCATGGAAAGACGATCACCGCCATCCATATTCTCTTCCACCGCGATGGTTCTTGAATGAATCTCCATAGCCATTCCATGCCGATTCTTCTGACGAATTTAGGTGCGCGTTTTTGAATGCCCGCAAGAAAATCGAACGTCCCGCCGACGCCCATCGCAACTCTCACGGAAGAGAGTTCCGGCAAATGTTCCGCTATCCAAATGTCCTGCTGCGGAGATCCGAACGCCACAAAAAGCAGGTGCGGCCTCGAAACGTTGATTCCGGCGATGATTTCCCGCGCGTATTCCCGCCTTGGATTTCCGCTGAACGTCCCGACTATCTTCAGACGCGGATTGCGGGATTGCAGGGCTTCCGAGGCTTGCTCGGCGATCCCGTGCCCCGCACCGAGAAGGAAAACCGGATGCCGCTCGTCGAGCGTTGCGCACAGCATCTGAACCGTATCAACGCCCGTCACCCGCTCGGGCAGCGATTGCCGCGTCCAACGGGCAGCAAGCAGGAGGCCCTGACTATCCGGAAAATTTAACGCGCTGCGTTGCAACACCTCTCTGAATTTAGGATTCTTCCTCGATTCGACAAGCATCTCGCTATTCGGGGTCATTACATGATGTTTTCCGCCGCTCTCAAGAAACCCCAGCAACCGTGTCAATGCTTCCGACCGCGTAAGAGCATCAACAGGAACGCCGAGCAGGTGGACGCGCGAGGCCATGGACAGCAGAATATCACCGATGCGGAAGATCACCTTCATCCTGACGACGACAATGCTCCTTAGCTCGTGCGATATCCTGCGGTATCCGGATATCTCCGGCTTTGGCGCATCATCATCGCCCGCGGGCGCCGATGCGTCTTCCGTCTCGGAGTCACGGGAATTGATTGAATTTCCGGTGGAAATCGAGGAAATTTCTTCCTCATCCGCGCTTTCCGGCAGCGGCTCGCTGGCTGAGCGAATGGCCGGGCGCGGGATTTTTGAGATCGGCGAAGATGGCGCCCCTCATCTGCTTACAATTTTCACTAATTATTCCTGCGACTACTGCGAGGAATTCATGCGAAGCATGATGCCGCGGCTGGAGAGCGACTTCATAGCGGGCGGCAAACTGCGAGTCCGGTTTGTGATAGTGCCGCTTAATAAGTATCCAAACTCGGCTCTCGAAGCATCGTCGCTCCTGTGCGCAGCCGCGCTGGATAAAGGACTAGCAATACATGAAAAGATGCTCGGCTCCGGGCTCCGGAATCGCCAATCGTTGTCGGCGCTCGCGAAGGCAATTGGATTGCCGGCCGGGCAATTCACGGCCTGCCTGGATGCCAAGGAAACGAAAAATCTGCTCGCGGAGCAGCAGGAATTCATCAACGAACTCGGCATGACGCTGATTCCGGCTTTCTTTCTCGATGGCGAGAAGAAAACCGGCCTGCCGTCATATCCCGACCTCCGCGGCTGGATCAGGGAGCGGATAGCGCGGTGATTTTGATGATTTTCCAATTGGCAGCATGCGTCATGGCAAGTGGTGGGATGCGATACAAGGAAAATGGCGGTCAGCGAAGCTGTTTCTTCCTCCACTCTTCAATCTTCTTGTGGTGTCCTCCGAGCAGGACATCCGGCGCGCGCATCCCTCGGAATTCTTCCGGCCGCGTGTAGTGTGGATATTCCTTTTTCCGCTTGAATGACTTGCTGAAGCTGTCTTCACTCGCTGATTCTCCTTTTCCGAGCACTCCGGGAATCTGCCGCGCCACAACGTCAATGAGGACCATCGCGGGAAGCTCTCCGCCGGTGAGCACGTAGTCGCCGATGGAAATCTCATCGTCCATCCACCCGTCAATCACCCGCTGATCAACGCCCTCGTAGCGGCCGCACAGAAGAATGAGATGATCTTTTCTGGCGAGCCGTTCAACGCGCGACTGCGTCAGCTTTTTGCCACTGGGTGAAAAGTAGATTCTATACGGCTTGCCTCTGTCGCTTTCGTGCCCTCTGCGCCGTATGCGCCATTTTGTCGCAGGAGAACCACCCACTTCTTCCAGCGCCTTCACAAGAACATCCGCTCTCATCACCATCCCCGCTCCCCCGCCATACGGACTGTCATCCACTTGTTTGTACTTCCCCAGCCCCCACTTCCGCAGATCATGGAGTTTGACATTCAACAATTTCCGATCTATCGCCCGCGCAAGGATGCTTTCGGTAAGCGGGCCTTTGAACATCGCTGGAAAAAGTGTGAGAACGTCTATTCGCATCGCCGAAAGCATACACTTTGCATAAATTCATTCACCGAAGCGCGCATTGCTACTCAGCGCGCTCAAGCGCCGTGATGATTTTTTCAATTTCTTCCGCAGTCATGCCTTGTTTCACCAGAGCGACTGTATTGTCGTGCAATTTGTGCGCGCGTCCGGCGACTTTTTGAGGGTCATCCTTATTTATACAAAGTTCGATATTTGCGCGTTTTCCGCTTGCAAAAAGCATTTTGATGCGCCAGTGCGAGCCACTACATTCTGTTTCGACATAATTGTTTCCGTCTCCATTTGGAATTTTGTCTTTGAAAACGATTCGCCCGTTACCAAAGGCATCTATATCATATTGTTGATTCTCAGGTTGCCTTACCATGGGCATATTGTACCAGTATTATCGAATTTATACCAGTTTTTTCATGAATTCTTCCACATCGCATTCCTTCACCTCTTCGACGAGCGTCGTTTTTTTTCCATTCCGCGGCTTGAGGCGTTCGTAGAAATTTGGCGCATCTTCGCACTGGTAGAGGATGCCTGTCGCTATTTTTTCGGAAGTATTTATGGCCAGGGCGCGCGCCTTGGATGGCTCGCAACGCGGATTGTGCCCGTCGGCGTTCGCGTCGTAACATTTGCCGAGCAGGTATTCGTGCGTGGCAAAAAAGTTGTACGTCGGGCACGCCTGAAGCACGTCCACAAACGCGAAACCGTGCTTCTGGTGTTCGATCGCGGCCTTGAATATTTTTGTCAATTGTGGAATGTCGCCGGAAAATCCGCGCGCGACGAACGTCGGTTCCAGCGCGAACACCATATCCATGGAATTAAGCGTGTGCTCGGGGATGCCATTCGGCGAGGAGTTCATCTTCTGCTCTTGCCGCGTCAGCGCGCTCGCCTGGCCGAGCGTGAGGCCGTAGTTGGCGTTGTTGTGAAGTATGAAGGTGATCGGATAATTGCTGCGAATGCCGTGTACGAGGTGGCCGATGCCTTCGGAAAAGCTCGCGCCGTCTCCGCCGAATGCGATCACAGGCAGCTTCATGTTGCCGAGCTTCGCGCCAGCGGCGAACGGAATTACGCGTCCGTGGAGCCCGTGGAAGCGGTAACCGGTCAGCTTGTCGCTTCCGTTCCCGTGACAGCCGACGTCGAAGCAGAGGCAGACTTGATTTGGCGCGATCCGCAGCTCGACGAGCGCGCGCTTCACGGCAGTCCAGATTCCGTAGTCCCCGCAGCCGTCGCACCAAGTGCATTGAGCGGAGCAGCGGTAATCCTGCATTTTCGGGCCGTTGTATTCCAATGGAATCAGCATGATCATGGATGGCGGATTGCCGGGGCGGCGCTCAATAAAGACGACAATTCGTCGCAGAAGAATGGCCGGCCGTCGAATTTCAAAATCCTGTCCTTTATGTCAATTCCGGACGCCATTTTGATCACCATGCCAAGCTGCCCCTGCGCGTTGCACTCGACCAGAACAGTCCTCTTGGCCTTTTTCATGAGCGATTGCAGGCGATCAGTCTTGATTGGCCAGAGATAAGTGTAGTGCAGATAGCCAACGGACAGTTGAAAGCCGAAAGTCGCAAGTGCATCGCGAATAGCGCCTTTGTTGCTTCCCCAGGAAACAACCAACAGATCGAGTTCTGAATCGTCATTTGCCACTTTCCACTTTCCCTGCCCAGCCCTGCCTTGCCGGCAGGCAGGCGGCAGGCGGGCACTTTCCACCGACCACAACGTAGGTTCAGGAAGCATCTTCTTAAGCGCCTCCATCTTTCTCATTCTTTTCTCCATCTGCGCCGCGGCATTCTTAGCGGTTTCGTTTACCGCGCCTTCGGCGTCATGTTCGTCGCCTTGCGCGCAATACGTCGCCGCATCGGCTCCCGGCAGCCAACGCGGAGATATTCCGTCTGTCGTCGCCGGATCGTATCTGTCATGACTTTTCAGTTTCTTCAATTGCTTCGGATCAGTGATCAGGTTTCCGCGCCGGATTTTCGTCTTTTCCTGATCGAACCTTTCTTGCGTAAAGAGCCCTTCTGCGATGTGTTTATCCGTCATGACAATGACCGGAGTCTGGAATTCCTCGGCGATATTGAACGCCTCCGGCATGAGATCGAAGCAATCCTGCGCGTCGCTGACGGATATTACGCATCTGGCGAACTCGCCGTGCGCGGAGCCGATGGCGAGCAGCAGATCGCCCTGGGCCGTCCAAGTCGGGAGCCCGGTGCCAGGCCCCGGACGCTGCGCCAGGATGAAGACGGACGGATTTTCGACTATGCCGTTTAGAGAGACTGTCTCGGTCATCAAATCGAAGCCGCCGCCGGAGGTCCCGGTCGCCGCTCGGGTACCCATATACATGGCGCCGCTCATCATCTGCGCAGCGGTGATCTCATCTTCTGCTTGCTTTACGACCATCCCGGTGTCGTTCTGCGCGTCGGCTATGAATGTCAAAAGAGGCGAGGCCGGCGTCATCGGATACCCGGCGTAAAAACGGCATCCACCGCGGATCAGGCCGAGACCCATCGCCTGGCTTCCGGTGATCAGCATATTAGATTTCAATTGAGAATTGGCGGGTGGCAACGCAATCGGTTGTATTGGCAATGCATGCCCCGCTCCCACAACGTCATGTATGAATGTCACCCCTTCATCAATGCAGCGAAAATTCATCTGAACCAATTCCTCCCCTTTCCGTTCAAATTGTTCCCGCACGAGTTTTTTCAGATCATCGGCGTCCCGCCCGAGCAGGCTCCACACCGCCGAGACGGTCAGCATGTTGCCAAGTATCGCTTTGCCTTTGATTTTCTTAAGAATATCTTCGGCGGGAAGATACAACACAGTAACGTTGCGTTTGCGCAAATCGGCATCGGCATCGGAAGGAAATTCCCACTGCGGAGTCTGGTGTATGATAATTCCGCTGTCTTTGACTTCGCCGGCGTTTTTGTTCAGGCCGTGATGGTTCAATGCGACGAGAATGTTGACTTTTGTTTCGCTGCTTCCGATTCTGCAGTCGCTTATATCCAGCTGATAGCAGGAATGTCCTCCTTTGATGAGCGACATATATTCGCGGTAACCGAACACGCAGTATCCCGCGCGCTTGAGTCCTTTGGCGCAGATCTCCCCGATGGAGTTTACGCCCTGGCCTTGCGCGCCGACAATTTTTAGAGCGACTCTGGACATGCGGGAAGGGTGGCGGGAATTTTCGTGCTTTTATCTTACATCTTCCGTCTTACATCTCACATAATTGTCAATTACGCCCGTTTCATATCAAGACCCCCGCTGTAGAATCGGACCATGCCCGCGGTTTCCGTCTGCATCCCCACGTACGAGCCCAATCCGGATCATCTGGCTGCGGCGATTGAATCCGTGTTCGCGCAGACTTTCGCAGATTGGGAGCTGATAGTCCGCGACGACGCCTCGGAAACCGATGTGAGGGGCGTCGTCCGGCCTTTTTTAGGCGACGCGCGAGTGAAGTTCCTCCGAAACGACAAACGCATCGGCATCGGCGGAAATTGGAACGCCTGCGCCAGACCGGCAGAGGGAGAATTCATCGCGTACCTTTTTCAGGATGATCTCTGGAACCCGAAGTATCTGGAGCGCAGCGTGAACATATTGACGGATAATCCCGACATCGGCTTTACCGCGGCGCAACATTCCTATCGCATAGAAGGCGCCACCGCCGCAGTTTCCGCCGGCATATATAAAGAAGTGGATGATGCGCGCGCCGGCGCGATGAAGGAAGGGCGCATCGCCAGAGAGGATTTTTTGCGCATGTGGATCGGGCGCGGGCTGAGGCCTAACCTTATCGGAGAACCGAGCTTCGTTGTGCTCCGCCGCTCGACGATTGAACGTGCGGGGCCGTTCCTTGAAAACATGAAGCAGGGGCTGGATTCCGAATATTGGATGCGCTGCCTGCTCGGAGGCGACGCCTGGTGGATAGTGGAAAATTCGGGCGAATTCCGCGTCCATCCATCCTCGGCCACTGAGCGGAACGATGAGCAATGTGCGGGAAAGCGCGACAGGCTTCGGATGTTCCGCATTTTGATAAACGCGTTGCCTTCGGGAGAAATGAAAATGCTGGCGAAGCGCGCATTGCGGAGAACATTCTTCGGCATGGCTTGGAAATTTGTGAAAAGAAGACTCTTCAGAAAGATGTAAGATGCAATGCAGAAGATTGAAGACCCGATAAACCGCCGTCTTTCATTTTTCGTCTTATGTCCCGCAAAATCGCTGTCATCGCCGGGGCCGGCCCTGCCGGGCTGACCGCCGCCTACGAGCTGCTCGCCCGAACGGACGTTACACCGATCGTGTGCGAGGAAACGAGCACCATCGGCGGCATCGCGCAGACTTACAATTACAAAGGCAATCGCATTGATATCGGCGGGCACCGATTCTTCAGCAAGAGCGACCGCGTCATGAACTGGTGGTTCAACATCCTCCCACAACAAGGCGCGCCCGCGGCTGATACGGCGGAAAAGGAGGGTAGCTATGCGACAGAAGTGATCATTAAATATCTCTGCCCGGAGTGCGTCCACACTCTCCCACATTCTGCGCGAAGTGAAGTGACGGGAGGGGAATCAGAGGCGGGAGCAGCAAAGGGCGCGGAAACCGTCAAGAGACCTGCCCCCGACCCCGAACGCGAGGACTCCGTCATGCTCCAACGTCCTCGTTTAAGCCGCATATTTTACCGCAAGCACTTCTTCCCTTACCCGATCGGCATCACGCTGACAGTTGCGCGGCATCTCGGATTTTGGAACATGGTTCTGATCGGCCTCAGCTACATCAAAGCGCAGGCATTTCCCCTCAAGGACGAAGCTTATCTCGATGCATTTTTTGTCAACCGGTTCGGACGGCGGCTGTACAAAACTTTCTTCGAGAAATACACCGAGAAAGTATGGGGCATCCCTTGCAGCCAGATACGCGCCGACTGGGGCGCGCAGCGCATCAGGGGGCTCTCGTTGAAACGCGCCGTGTCGCACGCGATCAAGGACCTGCTGAGCAGCGACTTTGCAAAAGCGCAACAGGAAAGGGAAACATCGCTGATCACGCGCTTCTTTTATCCCAAATTCGGGCCTGGGCAGATGTGGGAAACCGTCGCAAGGCAGATTCAATCCTGCGGAGGCGATATCCGTATGAAAGCGCGCGTCTCCGGCGTGCACCTTTCCGCTTCAGCCGACCCGGAGCTGACCGTCGGAAATGTGGCGTCCGTTACTGTTGAGAACGTGGAAACCGGAACTCGCGAAGAAATTTTCTGCGATGTGTTCATCTCAACCATGCCGATCAAGCATTTGATCGGGATGATGACGCCGAGGGCGCCGACGTCCGTGGTGGAAGTCGCGGAGGGATTGCAGTACAGGGATTTTTTAACCGTCGGACTTTTATTGAAAAACCTTCATGTGCTGGAACACGGCAAACCGCCCCAGGACCGAGTGCCGGATAACTGGATTTACATCCAGGACGGCGACGTGCGCGTCGGCCGAGTGCAGATATTCAACAACTGGAGCCCGTACATGGTCGCGGACTGGAGGAATACCGTCTGGATCGGCTTGGAGTACTTCGTCAACGAAGGCGGCGACCTGTGGATAAGGCCCGATCGGGACTTGATCGCCTTGGGAATCCGGGAGATGGAGCAGATCGGATTTTTGAAAAAAGACGACGTTCTGGATGCGTGCGTCCTGCGCATGCCCAAGGCGTATCCCGCCTACTGGGGCAGTTACGGGCAGCTGCGCGTCGTCCGCGACTACGTCGAAAAAATTCCGAACATCTATCTCGTCGGCCGCAACGGAATGCACCGGTACAACAACCAGGATCACAGCATGCTTGCCTCCATGATAGCGGTTGATTCCATCGCTGCGGGACTGACTGACAGGTCGAATTTATGGAACGTGAATTTGAACATGGATTATCACGAATGACCGGCGCCGTCACGCATTCCTCATATACCACTCCGCCGCTTTCTGAATGCCGTCGCGCAGCGAAATTTTCGGTTCGTACGCCAGCGCCTCTTTCGCCTTTCCTATGTCCGCCACATAACGTATCACTTCGCCGACTCGAGGTTCGCAGACCGATACATCGGATTTGCTTTTCAGCAGCCTCTTGAGCATTTTCGCCAGGTCAACCAGGTTGGTGCCCTGCCCGTACGCTATGTTGAACGTGCGGTTTTTGACGGCGTCGAAGTTAAGCGCCGCCGCGATTATGCCCTCGACGGCGTCGCCTATGTAGGTGAAATCCAGGCATTTGTCCGCGCCGAAAACCGTGACTGGCTCGTTCGCGCGCATTTTCCTGATGAACAGCGGAAACACGCGATTGCTGTCGTCGTACATGCCGTAGACATTGCTGAATCGCAGTATGACGTGGGCGATTCCGTAACACCGCGTGTACGACTCGACCAGCGCCTCGCCGGCGATCTTGCTTGCCGTGTAAGGGCTTTCGCAATTTTCTATACGCGCGAATTCCTCCTTGAACCTTCGGACGGAGAGATTGCCGTAACATTCGCGTGAGGAAGCGAACAGGATTTTTTTTATCCCGTTTTTCCGAGCGAACTCGAGCACGTTGAACGTGGTGATCATGTTATCGCGGGCCCGCGCGGGATCCTCGACCAGTTCGTATACTCGCGCGTTCGCGGCAAGATGTACGATAACGTCCACGTCGGGAAAATTCATTTTGCCGACCGCGTCCCAGTCGCGCAGGTCCGTGAGCGCGGTTACGGCGTCCACGGCCGGCTGCCATTTGTTGCGGACCCAGTCCACTCCTGAAACGTCGTAAGAACGCTGCAGCAGCGTTTCGCACAAACCAGTGCCGATCATGCCGGAGGAGCCGGTCACCAGAATTTTTTTCATGAGCTGGGAAGTTGAAAGATGACTGTGATGCTAACGCTCCGCAGCGTATCGCAGAAGGACTCCGGACGCCAAATACGCATGGTTGTCGAAAATCATCTCAGATAAACTGTAATCCGATGCTTTCCCTGATACTTCCCACTTACAATGAGCGTGAAAGCCTGCCGGCGCTTATTCCGCGGATCACGGAGATTTTGCGCGGAGTGGAATATGAAATCATAGTTGTGGACGACGATTCGCCGGATCGAACATGGGAAGTCGCCAGAGAACTTTCGAGGAGACACGAACAGCTTCACGTCACCCGCCGCGTCGGCCGTCGCGGGCTTTCGTCGGCCGTTATTGAAGGATTCCTTGCCGCGAAGGGCGATGTGTTCGTCGTGATGGACGCCGACGGCCAGCACGATGCGGCGTTACTGCCCCGGATCGCGGCGGCAGCCGAAGAGAATAAAGGAATAGCTGTGGGATCCAGATACATGGAGGGCGGAAGCGTTGGAAATTGGGAAGGTTTCCGCGCATTCGTCAGCCGCCTGGGCGGCTCGCTCGCAATCTGGCTTTGCAAGGTCAAGGTGACGGACCCGATGAGCGGGTTTTTCGCGATCTCGCGCGGGACATTTGAAGAGGTCCTGCCGCGATTGAACCCAAAAGGATTCAAAATCCTGCTCGATCTGCTGGTTCATGTTCCAGCCGGCACAAACGTGAAGGAATTGCCGTTCTCGTTCGGTAAACGCCTGCTTGGCGAGAGCAAATTCTCGGCACAGGTGCGTATGCAGTATCTGGAGTTCCTGTACGACGCCACAGTCGGCCGCTTTATCCCGCTGACGCTGATAAAATACTGCGTGGTCGGCGCTCTCGGAGTCGCGGTAAACCTGTCGGCATACATGGCGTCCACGCTGCTTCTCCGAGAATCGTCGCAGTACGGGCTTTTTCCGACTCCACTCATTTCCGGCATAGAAGCCGCCATCCTGTTCAACTTTCTGCTGAACAACGCGTGGACGTTCTCGCGCGCCAGATTGCGCGGATGGGGCGCCGTGACCGGCTTTGCCAAATACAACGTGGTCTGCGCGTTCGGAGCGCTTGCAAACATCGCCGTGACGGCATTCTTGTTTCGCGGCGGCATGAGCGCAATTGGAAGCATCGCGATCGGCGCATTCGTGGGAATGATATGGAACTACACGATCGGAAAATTGTTCACATGGAACGCATAGCATGCGCCGTCGTCTCCAGTCTCGGCTTTTTCTGATGGTTCTCCTGGTTACGGGAGCCGTCTTTTGCCGGCAAGCCTGGAATCTTCTGCCGCTGTTTTGGGACTCCAACGCCCGCGACGCGGCAAAGGCGGCTGTGACGGCTGTCGCTGGACGCGAGGGATGGCTGCTTTCCGACATGCTCGTTAATGAAGTAACTCCTCATGACGTGCGCCTTACGCTTCGGAGGCACGTTCGCGGGACCGATCCCGAATCCTGCCGCCTGATAGCGCTTGCAGATTTCTCCATCCGTACATGCGAATAAGGAAGGAATGGACGATAGCCGGCTCTTTGGAACTACTGGCGGTCGCGCTGGCGAACTGGCAGGCGCTCGGCGGCATCCGCACTGACGAGGCGAAGTATTTGTTGAACATCCCATATCCTCATCCTCCGCTCGCGCGGTGGATATTCTCTTTGACCGAAGCTTTTCCGTTTCAGGAAATGTTCTGGCGTTTGTTGCTTTCTACGCTCGTCGTGCAGGCAGTTTGGATCGTGTGGGATATGACCCGAAAGTTCCATCTGGCGGAGGACAGGATCATGGTCTGCGCGGGATGGCTGCTTTCCTCCGCCGCGCTTACCCAGGCTGGCGCGATCACGATGGCGCAAATCATGGCTGTGCAGACCCTGGCCTTTCTGTGGCTGCGGACGCCATTGGAGGCGGATACCGGTCTTGCTTCCGCGATTCGCAGGCGGCCCGCACTGATCGGATTGTTGTGGACGGCGACTCTCTTCACGTCGTACCCGGGCGCGTTGCTGTTTCCCATTGCGTGGGACGCTCTTCGCAGATCAGGGTGCTCATGGAAGGAGATGGCTGCATATCTCGCCGGACCTGCCGTGCTCCTCGCGTTGTACACGATGACCAATCCTCTCGCGCTTGCGATAATGCTTGTGCACCGCAACGAAGGATTGGGGACCGGGATCGCCGCGAAAAGCGCAGGATTTATCAGGCTCTGGCTGGTCGGCGGATCCGGAGTCGCCAGTGTTGCCGGCACGTGGGGGATAATCGCCGTAAAAAGGGACTGGCCGCTGCTTTTTTCCTCGCTTCTTGTTTTCGCGTTCGTTCTTTTCTCGATCACGCCGTGGTATTACTCGATTCTTTTTGCTCCTTTCTTCGTCGGCGGACTGTGGAAGATTTTTCACCATCGACGACATCCCGGCGCCTTTCCTTTGTCCGTCTGCATGATTTTCGCATGCGGCCTGATCGTATGGTTCGTCCAGCCGTCAAGGACGCCCGGGCCGGCAAGGGAGACGATGCTGGCCATATCGGGCTTGGCGCCCGAATCCGGGGAGGTTCTGATTTCCGGCCCGTTCGGACACGAATGGCAATACGAATCGCGGAATGTAATCCGCCGGTACCGCAGTGAATTCGCCAAAGACGCTGCGGCTGTCGTCTGCCTTAACCCGTGCGAACCGATGTTCGATACAAGCGGGTGGAAGAGGCTTCCCGGTACGCCGGTGGAGACGTGGGTGCGGAAACGGTCTATAGATCGTAATACTCCCGATACCATTTGACGAATTTCGGCACGCCGTCACGGATCATCGTCTTTGGACTGAATCCCAATTTCTCCTTCGCATGAGATATATCCGCCGAAGTTACGCGCACGTCCCCGGGCTGCATCGGGAGAAATTCTTTTTTTGCCTCTCTGCCGCACGCTTTTTCGACCGTCGCAACGTATTCCATAAGTTCTTCTTTGCGCCCGCACCCGAGATTGAAAATTTCTTCCGGATAATTTTTGTCAACGGACGCGACGATGCCGGAGACGATGTCGTCAATGTACGTGAAATCCCGCTGCATCTTGCCTTCGCCGAATATCCGAATCGGCCGGCCGCGAAGAATCGCGTCCGTGAAGAGAAACAAAGCCATGTCCGGCCGCCCAAACGGGCCGTAGACTGTGAAGAACCGCAAGCCGGTGACCGGAATGCCGTAGAGATTATGGAAAACATGGGCCATCAATTCGTTGTCTTTTTTGGTCATGCCGTAGAGCGAAACCTGGTTGTCCGTCCTGTCGCTCTCTTTTGCCGGATGACCGGCGGCGTTGCCGCCGTAGACGGACGAACTGGATGCGTACACGAAGCCTCCGATCTTCTGGAGGCGCGCTTCGTCAATCATCCCGAAAAATCCGTTGATGTTTGTGCTTACATACTCCTCCGGATGCTCGAATGAATATCGCACGCCAGCGAGCGCGGCGAGATGGCAGACCCGGTCGCATCCCCTCATGCATTTCTTCACCGTTTCCCGGTCAAGAATGTTGCCGCGGACGAACGTGAAATTCCCTTCTCCATTGAGCTGCCCAAGGCGCGCCTCTTTGAGAGATGGATCGTAGTACGAACTGACATTGTCCAGCCCGACGACTTCGTCCCCGCGCCTGAGGAGTTCCTGCGCGGTATGAAATCCGATGAATCCCGCACAACCGGTCAGTAATATCCGCATGAATCAAGAGTAGCAGACCGGCGCTCCGCGTTCGACACGACAGACTGATGGTGCAATGATGCTTTCCATGCCCGGCATCAGAACACGCATGTCGCAACGCGCCGCCTGCATTTCGATCTTCATTCTGCTCTTCTGCGCGTATGCGTACATTCACCAGATAGATGCGTGGAACCATAATTCACGCATGGACGCGCTGCACGCGCTCGTCGTCCGGCGCGAGATGAATATAGACGTTTATGCGAAAAACACGGGAGACAAGGCGTTTGTGAACGGGCACTTTTACAGCGACAAGGCGCCTGGCATCTTCTTTCTGGCGATCCCGTCGTTTGCCGCATCCTCTGCCGTTCTGACTGCTCTGCATATTAACGTCGAGTCTTCCGCCGGATGGTTTTTAGCGTCCTGGATGACAGTAATCGGCTCGGTGGGGATGCTGGCGGCTGCCGGCGGCGCGGCGTTCTATTCCATTCTTTGCGATTGGATGAGCAGGCGTCTGGCATTTATGGCGACGGTCTTCGTTTTTCTTGGAGCAGCCCCATTCCCTTACGCCACGACGCTTTTTTCTCATTCCGGCGCCCTGGGGCTGCTTACCATGAGTTTATGGATGCTGATTAAACGCGCTCCCGCGCACGACGCATTGGCGCGCAATATTCTGCGGTGCGGACTGGATCTCGCTCTAGTTGGAACTGCCGGAGTCGTCGTCGCGTTGCTGCTCTTCGCGCCTATGAATTCGACCAGACTCGCCGCGCTATCCACGCTCATTATTTCTCTGTTTTCCGTCGGCGCATTATATTTGATATTGGGCAAACGAGTCCATCGGCCCGGTAAATTCGCCTCGTTAATGAAGAATATTTCCAGCCGGCATTTGCTTGCCGGATTGCTGGCCGGGTTAGCCGCGATCAGCGAGTATCCGGCGGCAATCGCCGCGGCAGGATTCCTGATTCTGGCATGGAAAGACGGGCGCCGCGTGGCAATTTGCATGGCCGCGGGGATGTCCATCCCGGTTGGCGCGATTCTCGCCTACAACACGGCGGTATTCGGCTCGCCGTTCAGCATCGGATATATGTATACCGTCTTTACTTTGCAGAACGCCCCGCCGTCGCTGCTCGGGTTCGTCCTGCCATCTCCGTCGGTACTCTCGTTTCTGCTCTTCAGTCCGATGCGAGGGCTCTTCTTCTGGTCACCTTTCCTGCTGCTCATGTTCGCCGGGATTCCGGCAGTCCTCGCACGATCGCGATTCGTTGGCCGCGTCCTGCTCGCCGTCATCGTCGCGCACGTTACGGTGATCACCGCCCACCTGCTCCCAACCGGAGGAGCTGCGCTCGGACCACGCCACCTTGCTCCGATAGTGCCGCTCATCGGCTTCTTCGCCGGATCGGGTTTGCGGCGTCTGCCGCGGACAGGCGTCGCGCTCGGCGCGTTGTCAGTTGGAATGACTACGATGGCCACGCTGATCAGCGTGATGCCGCCTGAACGGATCAAGGACCCCTTGGCGGACTTCTATCTTCCAAGACTATTGACAGGCGCGCTGGCGCCGAATCTCGGACGATCCTTGGGCCTGTCACCGTTCTGGAGTATCGGCATCTTCGTCTTCACCCTCATCATCGTAGGATGGTGGATTTGGAAGAAGATTCCCGGATGACACCTGGAGGTCGCGATGCACGCATGAGCCGCGTCCATTCACGAACGCAGAGCCGGTTCCACGGCAGCCCCAGAGCGAGAAGCAATCGATAGAGGAACCCGCACTGGTTTGCGACTCCTTCCTGCAATGCCAGCATCCGCAACGCCATCAGCGCTTCACGATCATTGTACCGGCGGTAGTCGGCGTAGGAGTGACCTTGCCAGACTCTGTCATCTCCGAGATGGAATGTAAGATGTTCATCGCGAAATTCACCGAAGCAATCGGCGGCGGCAATCATGCTGCATACGAGCGGTAGATCAACATGACCGATACCGAGACAGACGCGACCGGGCACAAAGCGGGTAAGATGCTCGCGACGGAAGACGAAGCAGTCGTAGCCCGGATGTGGAGAACCCCGTTCCGCCTGCATGCGGGGAATCTCCTCCGCACTCGTGAAGTTTCCGTAAATGGATCGTCGGTTGATCACAAATGCATCGAATCCCCGCTCGATGTATCCACGCACGGCGAGGTAGAAATGCGGTTGGAGGGCGATATCCACATTGGTATAGATGCAGTAGTCGGTATCGATTTCCGTCATACGGTCGAGAACATCGCAGAGGAGAGGCAGGCGACGTGGTACGGCGAATGCATGTTGATTTAGCACGGAGCGAAGAAGATCCGTCGTCGGATGAAATGCCTGCGGGGTAGCGGCGCGATCCTCGGGAAACTGCGCGGTGAGCAACGCGACATCTACCATGCCCGCGGCCGTCGCTCGCGCCCGCCGCATGGTTTCGGCAGTCACGCTCTGGACAAACTCCATCACGGACGACGGCTCGGCGCGGAACGTGGCGATGATGTGTGCGATGCGGATCATGACAACACCACCCCAGTGACGGGTGCCCGAACGGCGGATGCACGCAAGGAACTGTACCACTGGATGGTACTCTCTAGCCCTTCCGCGAGAGTATGCATAGGAACGAAGCCGATCGCGGCTCGCGCGCGCGATGAATCCACGCACCGGCGCAGTTGTCCGTTGGACTTGGTCTTGTCCCAACGGATCTCCCCCACGAACCCGGACTTCTCTGCGATGCGTTCGGCCAGAGTACGAATGCTGATCTCTCCCGTGCCGCCGAGGTTCAGTGGTTCCGGTGCGTCGTACCGCTCGGCGATCTCCACCATCGCTTCGGCCGCATCCTCGACGTAGAGAAAATCGCGTGTTGGAGTGCCGTCGCCCCAGGCGGTCACGACGCGATCGCCGCGATCGGCGGCATCGCAGAATCTGCGTACGAGCGCGGGGATCACGTGGGATGTCTCTTGATCGAAATGGTCGCCCGGTCCGTAGAGATTGGTCGGAATGGGGCAGACCGCGCGCAGGCCGTACTGACGGCGATACGCCTGGCAGAGAGTGAGCAGGAAACGCTTCGCGATACCATACGGAGCATTGGTGGCTTCCGGAAAGCCATCCCAGAGATGCTCTTCCCGGAATGGAACCGGCGCGGACGCCGGATATGCGCACACCGAACCGGCGCACACGACTTTATCCACCCCGTGCCGGACGGATTCGTGCAGCACATTCATGCCCATCAATGCGTTCTCCTCGCAGAATACTGCCGGTTGCGCCGCATTCGCCGCAATGCCCCCCACACGCGCGGCAAGATGGATGACGATCTCCGGCCGCACATCGGAGAACAGCCGCCGGGTCGCCTCGGCATCGCGCAAATCATGCCGACTCCTGCGTGGAACGACGATCTCACCGCACCACTCCCGCACCTGCAGCGCAGAAACGACGAACGAACCGAGGAATCCCGCGCCACCGGTGACGAGAACCCGTGTGCCCATAGGGAGGATGGATTGTCCGGAAATGAGAGGATACGGTCAAATCACGCCTATCCCATGGTACTCCAACCCCGCCTCTCTCACTTCCGACGGTTCGTACACATTCCTGCCATCCCACAAATCCTTGCCCTTCATTGCCCTTTGCAGTTCATTCATATCCACTCCGCGGAATACGTCCCACTCTGTGAGGAGAACGACCGCCTGCGCGCCTTCCGCGGCTTCCATGGCCGATTGCGCGAACGCGACGCCGGATTGGAGAAGTTCCTTCGCTTTTTCCATCGCTTCCGGGTCGAACGCGCGGATTGAGTGTCCCGCTCCGAGCAGCATCGGAATCAAGTCGAGGCTCGGCGCCTCGCGCATGTCGTCGGTCTTTGGCTTGAATGCAAGTCCCCACACGGCGACGGCGGATTTTTTTGGAAGAGAGGCGAGAATCCTGTCGAAGAATCTCTTGCGCTGACGCGCGTTGATGCGGTCAGTCGCCTCGACGATGCCGAAATCAAGATTGTGCTCCTTGGCAATCGCAATCAGAGCCTTCACATCCTTCGGGAAGCAGCTTCCGCCGTAACCGATGCCCGCATGCAGGAACCGCGGCCCTATGCGCGTATCGAGCCCCATGCCGGTCGCCACATCGCGGATATTGCCGCCGGTCTTCTCGCACAGTTCCGTAAGCATGTTTATAAAGCTGATCTTGGCGGCAAGAAAAGCGTTGCTCGCATATTTCACGATTTCCGCGCTTTCCCTGCTCATAAACACCATCGGTTTGCCGACGCGCGTTATGGGGCGATACAGCTCTTCCATTGTTTTCCGGGCATTTAACTGGTTGTTTATGCCGACGATGATCCTGTCCGGCATAAGCGTATCCGTCACCGCCATGCCTTCTCGAAGGAATTCGGGGTTGCTTACCACAGGAACGCAACAAGACATGCCGCGCTGTTTCAGAATGTCGGCGATCATGTTTTCGCATTTCTCTCCCGTGCCGACCGGTACAGTTGACTTGTTCACGAACACCAAATCTCGATCAACGTGCTTCGCAACGGTCTCGGCAACGGCAAAGACGGAGCGCAGATCGGCTTTGTGATCTTTTCCCTGCGGAGTCGCCACCGCAGAGAAGACGATTTGCACGTGCGGCAGGACCCGTGTCAGATCGCTTGTAAATGAAAGGAGTTTTGTTTCGAGGCCTTTGCGAATAAGTTCTTCCAGTCCGGGCTCGTAGATCGTGCTCCTGCCGCCCTGGAGCGTCCGCACTTTCGCCTCGTCTATGTCCACGCCAGTTACATGATGGCCCAGCTCCGCGAAACATGCTGCGGATACGAGGCCGACGTAACCGGTTCCTACAACGGCGATCTTCATATGAAATGAGTGTAATTGACAATTACGTGAGATGTAAGACGGGAGATGTAGAATAAAAGCATGAAAATCCTGGTGACCGGCTCCATCGCCTACGATGTCCTTTTGCAATATGACGGCTCCTTTAAGGACGCGATAAGCGCCAACGATCTCGACTCGCTCTCCGTTTCTTTCTTCAGCCCGCACTACGCGCGCCATCACGGAGGGACAGCGAGCAACATCGCGTGGAATCTCCGCCTTCTGAATCAGGAACCACTTCTGGTGGGAACCGTGGGGCGGGACGGGGGCGAATACATCGTTTTGCTGGAGGAGCGCGGAATCTCATGCAATCGCGTGGAAACTCTGGACAAGCATGTCACGGCGACCGCGATCATAGGCACCGACAGCGACGAGCGTCAGATCGCATTCTTTCATCCGGGCGCGGACGCGCACGGGGCGTGGCCGGCGGATATGGCTGATGATCGCGAGGAAATAGCATGGGGCATCGTTGGTCCGCGCAACGCCTCGCTTATGGTCAAAGCCGGACGGTGGTGCGTCGCGCAAAAGATCCCGTGGATATTCGATCCCGGACAGCAGATTATCGCCCTGAGCGCGGATGAGCTGGCTGCGGCGGTCAAGACGAGCGACGGAGTGGTTGTAAACGCGTACGAGTGGAGCCTTTTGAGCGGTAAGATCGGCGCGCCGGTGGATGCTTTTTTGAAGATGAATCCTCTGCTCGTTATCACGCACGGCGAAGACGGGCTCACGATCCACTCAGAAAAAGAAGGCGCGATTGTGCTTCCCGCATGCGCGGCGGAGCATACGGTCAATCCGACGGGGGCAGGCGACGCGTTGCGCGCCGGCTTCATGGCCGGCTTATCCGCGGGATGGCCGCTCAAGCAATGCGGAATGCTTGGAGCATCCGCGGCGTCATTCGTCGTGGAACAGGAAGGGCCGCTCGTGGACTTTCTGGATTTGAACGATGTTTTGGGAAGAGCGGAAGTGACGTACGGGGAAGCGCTCCCTCCCCTGCCATGAAGTGGAAAGTGGAAAGTGGAAAGTGGAAAATGGAAAGTGTAAAGTTCCGATGTAGAGGAAGAAACCACTTCACTTTCCGCTTTCCACTTTCCGCTCATCGCATGTCCCACGTCAAAGACCACTCTCTCGCGCCGCAGGGCAGGTTAAATCTGGAGATCGCCGAGCGCCGGATGGGAGCGCTGCGCGTCATAAGAGACCGGTTCGTTAAAGAGCAGCCTTTCAAAGGCCTCACGATCGGAATGGCGCTCCATGTGACGAAAGAAACCGGCATTCTGGTCAGAACCCTGGTTGCGGGCGGAGCGAAAGTCGCCATAACCGGCTGCAATCCGTTGAGCACACAGGATGACGTGGCGGCCGCGCTCGCGGAGGAAGAGAACGTGCTTGTGTGGGCTTACAAAGGGGAAACCCGTGAGGACTATTACCGGTTTATCACAGCGGTGATCGAGACGCGCCCACACATCACGATTGACGACGGCTGCGATCTTGTGACAGAGATTCACAAAAATCATCCCGACCTTCTCCCTCAACTGCTCGGCGGGTGCGAGGAAACGACGACCGGCATCATACGTCTGCGGGCCATGGCGCGCGATGGCGCGCTTAAAATCCCGATTATCGCGGTAAACGACAACAAGACGAAACATCTTATGGATAATTATTACGGCACAGGACAGTCCACCTTCGACGGCGTTCTCCGTTCAACGAATCTGCTGATCGCCGGCAAGACTGTCGTAATACTCGGGTACGGCAGTTGCGGCAAAGGGGTGGCGATGCGCGCCAGGGGGCTGGGGGCGCAGGTGATCGTCACCGAAGTGGACAATTTCGCCGCTCTTCAGGCGGTTATGGACGGGCACAGGGTTATGAAAATGGAAGACGCCGCCCCGGTCGGCGATCTTTTCGTAACTGTGACGGGCAATCTGCGCGTCATACGCTGGGAGCACATGGAGAAGATGAAGGACGGCGCGGTTCTGGCGAATTCCGGCCACTTCGACTGCGAAATAGATCTCGAAACATTGGAAAAGAAGACCCGGCGCAAGCGGCGCGTGCGCCACTATCTGGACGAATATCTTCTGCCGTCCGGAACGGTTCTCTATTTGGCCGGCGAAGGGCGGCTTGTGAATCTCGCCTCCGCCGAGGGTCACCCGAGCGAGGTGATGAGCCTTAGCTTCTGCGGCCAGGCCCTAGCGTGCGAGTACCTGGTGAAGAACCGGGGCAACCTGAAACCGGAGGTGATCACCCTGCCGCCGGAAATAGACGACACGATCGCCGCATATCAGCTTGCGACGATCGGCGTTGCGATTGACGAATTGACTCCGGAACAACGCAAATATCTTGCAAGCTGGCAGGAAGGGACATGATAGATGCATTGCTGGAGTCATGCCGTCCAAATTTTCAGCGTCTTTAAGCCACAAAGTCGTTATACCACGATGAAACATTTGCGCATGCGTCCGCGGTTCGTACAATGCCGCAAATTCTTCTTCCATATGCCGCTGAATAACGCTCCAGAGACGGCAAATTGCGAACATGCACCCCGGGGTGTCGCCCGCAAGCCGCTGACACAATACGATCTGGATTGCAAAAAATGGATGGAGGGCTGGCTCAGCCAGGATCCAAGATCATCTCTTTACAGGCACCCTGATGAAGATGAAACGGACGGAATGGAAATGTTACAGAAGCGGCCGTGGGATGACGCCGGGCCGCAGAACAGTCACAATCGGAAAGGCGCGGCAAGACGGTGGTATCGCGCGCGCCAGCCGGATGATAAGTCCGCGCGTAAGGCCTGGATGAGCGCAGGCAAACGCGAGCGCAGGCAGCATGGCGGAGGAAAGTATTTTCCAGCCAGAGATGGCTCCGTTACCAGTGAGACTGACGAACAGAGATTGAGGGCATTGTATGCAGATGAAATCGCAGCAAAAGGGCCGACTGTTGCAGCTTATGGAATAAACGCGACGCAAGAAGATTTTAGACTGCAGATGAACAACGCGATACTGCCGCTGCAAGCAATTGCATTGCTGAGTTCGGCAGAGCTTAGGATGTTGGACGGCTCCGGGAATAAAAAGGAACTGCTGGCGCTGCTCACGTGCGCAAAATCAGGATGCATGCAACGCCTGATGCTGGACGCGGAAAAATGATCGCGGGGAGCTATAATGGACTGCCGATGGACCGGAATTTCCGCCTTGCCCGGCTTCTGCGGCAGATCGCCGAGCTTCTCGACGAGCAGGGCGTCGCCTTTAAACCGGCGGCGTACAGGAAGGCCGCCGGGGCGGTGGAAGAATATGCGGACGAAATCTGCGCGGTGAAAGATGAAAAAGAATTGAGGAAGCTCCCGGGCATAGGAGAAGCCATCGCAGGCAAGATTCGCGAATTCTGCGATACCGGACGAATCAGGCGCCTCGATGAGTTAATAGCTCAGCAGGGGGGACTGTCCCCATCTTTGATGGAAATAGAAGGACTCGGGCCAAGGCGCGTCAGGATTCTCCAGCGCGAAAAGGGAATCGGCACGGTGGCGGAACTAATCGCCGCCGCGAAGGATGGGAAATTGAAAGAGCTGCCAGGATTCTCGGACATGATGGAGAAAAAGATTCTGGAGAATGCAGGGCGCGCGGAAGAACGCATGAAAAGATTCCGGCTCGACGAAGTCCGGCCGGACGCCGAGCGCGTGCTCAAGGCCATCGGCGACATGAATGGCGTTGAGCGCGCCGCTATCGCCGGCTCGTACCGTCGGGAGAAGCCGACAGTGGGGGACATCGACATCCTGGTGGTGACCAATAAACCATCCGATGTATCGGCAGCCATCAGCAAGCTCCCTTTCGTACGCGACATTGTCTCACAGGGAGAGAAGAAGCTCTCCTTCAACTTCGAATCGGGGTTGCGGGTGGATGTCCGATTCGTGAAGAAGGATCAATGGGGCTCTGCGTTCCTTTACTTCACCGGCGACAAGGATCACAACATCGCACTGCGGAAAATCGCCATCGGCAAAGGATGGAAGCTAAGTGAGTATGGATTGTTTGAAGGAAAGAACGCTGGCCGCGGCGAAGCTCCAGGGAAGCGAAGCCGGATGATCGCGGGCAAAGAGGAGAAAGATATTTATGAAAAGCTGGGGATGAAGTGGATTGATCCGAAAGAGAGGACAGGGGTTGTGCCCGACAACCTGCCATTTTGATATACACTCGCGCGTGGAGAGATGGCCGAGCGGTCGAAGGCGCGCGACTCGAAATCGCGTAACCCCCAAAAGGGGTTCGAGGGTTCGAATCCCTCTCTCTCCGCCATTCGACTCGGCCTTGCGAGGCCTCGCTCATGGTCCTCGCCTGCGGGCTCGGGCCATTCTTCCCATATAGTTTGGCCGAGACGAATGACCCTGAGCGGAGCGCCGCAGCGCGAAGTCGAAGGGTCTATGATGTTTTGGGCTTAACGAACCCACATACATGGGGGCAGCTGCGGTTCCGGGGTGACCCACTCCCCTCTATCAAAGATTGCGTCCAGGTCTTTACATCAGATTATTCAAATACAATCAGCGATTTCCTCAAAACTGTCCTTCATATCCTCTTCCCACTGGAGGGAAACTTGCTTCCTCTGGGCCGACAGCGTCATCAATTTTTTGGATCAATCCTATTAATTGCTGAGTAGCCGGAGAATCTTCATCCGTCCGTTGATCTGCTCCGGGCTCCAACGCAGCCGCAACTTCTCGATCACATAGCGGAGCGCCTCCGGATCGTCATGCCATCGAAAACATTTGTCTTTCGACGCGCGTCTCCGTTGCTCAGCACACATCTGTGCCTTTTCTCCGTCGTACCAAAAGCGAGGATGATGGGAGTTGTTTCGTCGGAGTTCCTTGCTCACCGTCGATTGTGTGCAATGAATGAACGAGGCAATGTCCGTCTGTGTTTTTCCGAGTCGGTGCAACGCTGCGAGTTGCTCCCGTTTCGAGCGAGTAAGATGAGCCATACGGTATGGAGGGAGGAAGTGAAACGTCTTCCTTCATACCGTACTTTGTCAGGGCGTTTCAGGGAGAGCGCTCTCCGCTACGCTCCGAGCGTTCTCCCTGGGTATTCCTTTCAGATCTGAATTTGTGGCACAAAATCATTGACATGATCTACACAATGATGAGAAGTGACATTCAGGCTATTGCATGGAAATAATGGGAATTTTGGCTTAAGGAAAAGAAAAAGTACCGATTGCGCCCGAACGGGAACTTAATGCCGATTTTGTTGTATGTCCAAGAATTTAGCCTTGCAGGGCACGTTTTGCGCCCTAGAATCCTGCTGTTACTTCCTTCCCCTCTCGTTTTATGAGTTACGTTGTCGCATCCGCGATAAAGGAACTGCTCAAGAAGCACGGCATGATGTGCGCCGGCGACTTCCCCGAGGCGGCATCCAAGCACCTTGAGGATGCTGTCGTGATGGCCGCCAAGCGCGCCAAAGAGAACGGCCGCGTCACCACGCGCCCGTGCGATCTGTGAATCTTAAATTCTCGAAATGAAAAGGGCCCTTCCATGTGGAGGGTTCTTTTTATGCCGCTTCCCTCTTGAGCTCCGCATCAATGAACATTTGAATATCCCCATCCAGCACTCCCGCCGTATTGCCAGTCTCCACATTCGACCGCAGATCCTTCACCATTTGATACGGATGCAGGACATAGCTGCGTATCTGCTGACCGAAATCGGCGCTTTGCGTTGACCCTTTGAGGTCTTTTTTTTGCGATAATTCTTCCTTCCGTTTTTTCTCCAGAAGTTTGGCCCGCAGAATACTCATGGCCTGCGCGCGGTTCTGCAATTGCGAACGTTCCGTCTGGCACGCCACTACTATGCCGGAAGGGACATGCGTGATGCGTATGGCAGATTCGACTTTGTTGACGTTTTGCCCTCCTGCGCCGCCACTGCGGAACGTATCAATGCGAAGTTCGTTCGGATTTATTTCGATTTCTTTTGTTTCCGCGATTTCGGGGAGCACCTCGACCAGTGCGAAGCTCGTCTGGCGCAGCCCTTTGGCTCCGAACGGCGATATGCGCACGAGGCGGTGTGTCCCCTTTTCGCATTTTAGATTTCCGTACGCCATTTCGCCGACGATATGGAACGTCGCCGTCTTGATTCCCGCCTCCTGACCGTCGGTTTTTTCCAGCAAATCGGCTTTCCATCCCTTCCGCTCGCAATATCGAAGGTACATACGGACCAGCATCGCCGCCCAGTCCTGCGCCTCGGTGCCTCCCGCTCCTCCGCTTATCGTCATGTAGCAGTTGAAAGAGTCGAATTCTCCGCCCAGGTACAGTTGCGCTTCCTGCGCCCTCCACCGCTGATCCAGAGCGTCCATCTGCGATTGCAATTCTGGAAGGTCTGATTCCGAGGAAATCTTCGCAATCGCGATAATATCCTGAATATCGCCAGCTAGCTCCGACACAGGCTCCCACTGTTTTCTGAGACTTTTCAGCCGCGCGAACAAGTCGCGCGCCCTTTTTTGGTCGGACCATATTCCGGCATCGGACGTCTCCAGCTCCAGATCGGCTATGCTTTTTGGGATTCCCTTTTTCTCAAAGAGAGTCCTTGCCCATGTTGACGGCAGACTGCAGTTCCGACAATTTCTTCAGCAGTTCCTCCATGGGAAAGGGGGGGATGGATTGAATGAAGTGTAACGCTAATTCGATGATTCGTATAACGGCATACGAGTTATTGAATTACCGAGTGGATTCTTCCTTTTTTCGCTTATTTTCGCTATAATACAAGGAAAACCTGATGCAAACAGAAATGCATATTTCACAGGCATTCGCACTGCCCCGGCATCGAGAGGTTGGCGCAGCCAAAGCGCATGATGACAGTGCAACGGGGCGTGCTTCGCTTTTGGACATCCTGTGGCGCTTCTCCTGGCCATTCTGTTTCTTTTGTTTCTTGCTTGCCATACTGATGACGGTTTCGTGGGCACTGCTGCTTCCGCGATACACCAGGGTGGAAGTTGGCGGCGATCTGCGCGACACTGCGCAGATCATCGCGTATCGCGCGGCATTGGAAGCGAAAATATCATCGCAGGAGTCGGAAAGACGCCGGCTCGTTCTGGCCGTGCACGATCCGCAATATGATGATCTCAAGGCGGGCCGCCTCGGCCGCGTTTCATTGGATGAACTGCGATCGCGGCTTACGGAGCATGCGGCGAAAATATCCGCGAGAGACGACGTCGTGCTCTGGAATTCTTTCGCATACGATCCGGAAGAAAAAAGGCTACGCATACGCGGATCAATCGGCAACGTCGGCGTGCGCAGCATGACCGTGCTCGCGGCATTCGCGCAATCTCTGAAAAGCCTGCCGTTCATTGCAAAAGTCACAACTCCAAGATTCATGAGAGAGGAGGATCGTAAAACCGGATTCCGCTCCCCGTTTGATATAACCATCACGCTAAATTAACCATGCACGCACGCCTGCCTCTTTCCATCGGCGCAATCGCGGGGGGGCTGCTGTTCCTTTCATTCTCGGTGTTGATGGTGCGGTGGCATTTTCAGGTGCTGAAGGATGTGAGAGAATACTCGCTTCCTCTGGCCGCGGAAATTCCACCGGTCGAGCGTCGCGCTGAGCTTCTTGCGCAGCAGATTGAACTGAGCGCGCTCGAAGCAGATTTGCGGAACGGCTCCGCAGAGGAGAAATTGCGCGTTTATGTTCTTCCGCAGGAGAATGACACGCGGCGTCTGCTTGCATTCCTGGAATCCTCACGCACGTTCCTGGAGCGCCGCAAGCTCCTGCTGACAATGTCTCCGATTGACATAAGCGATCCAGAGGCGGCGATGCCAGGAAATCCGTCTGCCGGAGCGCCGCAATTGCAGTCGAGAACCCTTCGTTTTTCCGCGACGCTGCGTCCCGAAGGGCGCGCTCAATTGCTTTCGATCTTCGATTTTTCCGGAATGCTCACGGTCGGCGACGCGCTTTCTCCGGACGATATCAGTGCGCTTTTCAGAATGACCGAAACTTACAACTACGCCGGCATTATTCCTGTTGAGCAGTTTCTTTCGTCCGATCTTCTGGATTATGCGAACGATCCGGCCATTCCGGAATCTCGGCTCAAACAGGCAATATCGTCGGAGGAATTCCTGAGCGCATTCCATGCGATGCTCGATCGCTCTCGCCTGCCGCGGATGCTCGATTTCCTGAAGGGAGACCTGGGTCGCGCGCTCGCGGCGCAAAAACTGTGGCCGGTGCAATTTATGACGGTGGAGAAGGAATCGCTGGAAGAGCTGCCGGACGGATGGGTAAAAATGGAACTGACGGTAAAGGCGTACTCAAGGCGATAAAAGTGACTGGCTTGCCACCAGATAAGCATATCGCATACCATTGAGCCTCTTTCCTTTCCCAGCCCTGCGTCAACGTCACCGATTCCAGCGTCCGGTCCGGCAAGTCGAGCGCCGTCCCCGCATAAATGAGCAGATCACCGTTCAGGAGGTGATGCTGGTGTCCGATGACGGCAAGACGCGGACGATGCCGACCAAAACGGCGCTGGACGAAGCCCGAGGGCAGGGGCTCGACTTGATCGAAGTATCGCCAAAGGCGCAGCCTCCGGTCGTCAAAATAGGCGAGTTCGGCCACTTTCTTTATCAACTTCAAAAAAAAGAACGCAAGCAGCGTTCTCACAGCAAACAGGCGGAAGTTAAGATGCTTCGCCTGGGTTTTCGCACCGACAAACACGACATTGACCGGCTGATCGGCCGCGCGCGAGAGTTTTTCGTGGAGCACCATCTCGTCAAATTCAACATGCGTCTTCGCGGACGCGAACTGGCGAACAAGGAATACGGCATCGCTAAATTGAAAGCAGTCGTCGAATCGCTTAAAGACGCGTCGGAAGTGGAACAGGAAGTTAAGAGGCAGGGGGATCAGTTCACGGTGATTCTCAAACCAAGGCGTTAAAAGGCGGTAAAAGCAGATTTGTTGGAGATGCCTTTGCCACTTCTATCGCCTGTGCGGCCTGTGTCGCCACATCTTGCGTCCACAGCAAATTCCATTAGACTTGCGGCTCCGATGCCCAAGATGAAATCCCACAGCGGCACGAAGAAACGCGTCTGGAAAACGGGCAGCGGCAAATATGCTTTCAAGCGCCGCGGCCGCAATCATCTGCTGCAACAGAAAAGCAGGCGCCAGAAGCGCCTCAACAGGACTGTTGTGGCACATGCCACGAACATAAGGCCGCTGCAGACATTGGTGCCTAACTTATAATTTCTTTCCATGCAGGCCGCAAGCCGGCAACTGAACTGTTATGAGAGTCAAACGCGGAGTCGTCCGTCATCGCAGGCATAAGAAAATCCGCGCCCTTGCCAAGGGGTATCGCGGCATGCGGCGCTCGACCTTCGTCAAGGCGAACGAGGCGGTGATCCGCGCCGGCGTCAACGCGTACGTTTCGCGCAAATTGAAGAAGCGGGATTTTCGCGCACTTTGGATTACGCGCCTTAGCGCGGCTCTGAAAACGAAGGGCATCCGATATTCGGCGTTCATTGATCAGATGGCAAAAAAGAAGATCGTGCTCAACAGGAAGGCGCTGAGCGAACTCGCGATTCATCATCCGGGGGTTTTTGAGAAGGTGGTGGAGTCTGTCTGCACCAAATAAAACAAATGGAACCTCTGCAAAATGATACGCATCACCAAAACATCACGATGGGAAGGAACCTCTCAAAAATCGCCTCATGCGAGGAAGCAAGACAAAATTTTGCGAGGCGTATCGGCATACGTTGAGCGAAATTTTGGCACAGCTGACGAAGCAGGAGGCATTTTTCAGAGGTTCCTATTCCATCTCCGGCACAACTTCCTCCACCCTTCCCGCCTCTCTTCTTAATTTACCGTAGAACGCCGTGAGAGCGAGGATGAACAGCAGCGTCGCGACTGCATAGACGATATCCTTGGCGACGGCGCCAAACAGAACGGCGTCGGGCGACGCCGTTTGCAGAAGCGCGCCGACGGCAAAGCTAAGAATAACGGACGGAGCATAGAGCGACACTGCCATGACCAGTATTGTCATAAGCACGCTCCACGTCCTGCCGCGAACGATGTCCCTGCTCCTGCGCAGCGCGTCGCGGTACAGGAGATTTTCGGAAACCACGATGACGCCGAAGAAGGCGGTGCGTATCTGGTAGACGGCCGCCGGCAGCAGAAGCGGCAGCGCGATCAGAAGCGGGCCGCAGCGCATCGGAATCTTTCGCAGAACCGGATCGAGAAAGCCGATCGTTCCCGTATTTACGAATGTTCCGAACGCAGATATGAACGGAGAGACGGTTGCCCTGCAGGTCTGCGATCCCAACAGAAACATCATTGCGGGAATGGCTGCAAGGAACGCCCACTCCAGAGTCACGATGGCCCGCAGAAGCGACGTGAAGAATAGTGGAAAAATCATGCGAAGGGATTCGCGCCGCACCGATCTGAATGACGTCCGCGAACGCCCCGCCATGCTTTTGACCATTCGCCGTCCCACAAGCAGGACGGACGCGAATCCCCAAAAGAACAGAAACGCCAGAACGACCTGCGCAACTATGAATCCAGTCGTTCCAATTCTTCGGACGGATTCTATGTCGCTCTCCGGCCAGTAAAGACGCACCATATCCAGCAAAACTGCTGGGGCAATCAGAAGCCAAAAAAGGACACTCAGCAGGGCGGGCTGCTTGAGCAGGAAGCGCCATGACTCGGACAGGAGTCTGAATGGATTGATGGAAATTGATTGCATGGGACGATTGGGCTTACTTCCTCTTCACCCGAATAAATCCGGAGACATCCAGAGTACTGAGACGCTTCTCTTCCTTGCCCAGCCGGTCAAGCAGCAGGTTGATTCCGATTGCGTCGCTCGCCATGTGGCAGCATTGGATCAGATTTATATGATGCTCCTTGCCTTTCTCCACTTCTTTCTCAGTAAAGTGCATCGCCAGAATGGTTCCGACGCCAGCATGCGACTGCTTTTCTATCAGTTCCTCCGGGCCGTTGGTGCCGCCAGTGAATTCCGTCGCGACCACCTTGCCGGGCCTGGCGTTCTCGGAACCGTTCACTATGATCGTCGGACTGCCTTTTCTGCCGTACCACGCATATTCCTCGATCTCGTGCGTCGCGTTCACGATGTCCTTGAGCGTATCGAACTGTTTTTTGCAGATCGTCTTTTCCATGAACCGCCACACGAGGTTGTCGGTGATCGTGTGGCAGCAGAACGCGGGGATGTTGAGCAGTTCCGCGGCGCGCTCGGTTCGGAACAGGTTGTCGGCGTGAATCGCGCGCCAGATGCGGTCCATCCTCGGCCGCAATAAGCCTTCGCTGTGATTCACCGGCACTCCCGCCTGGGCATATACGTCAACCTGCACCGGCATGACCTTGTCGAGATCGGCGAGCGCGCGTCCCTCCGGATGATGGATCAGGACGGCGTCAATCCTCTCGCCGTTCCTTCGCAGGCGATCCGCGAGCAGCATTTCCTGTATTTCTCCGTCAATGCAGACCATCAGGCGCTGAACGTCTTCTTCGCCTGTGCCCGAAATGACGCGTGAATCGCCGTACGGGTTCCACGTGCGTTCCTCATCGAACCATTCTTTTTCTTTGCCGTCGAGTTTCGCGCGGCGCTCCTTAGTTCTCTTGAATATTTTTTCGATATATTTTTTCCCGCGAGGATCGGCTTCAATGCCGATCTCGACGGCGCTGCGGAAGAGTTTGTTCAGTTTCATATAAAGTGAGAACAGTGATCGCATGAAGACTAATGAGTTTTTTGGAAGAACGGAAGGGCATCTGGGCGGATCGGTATAATAGTTAGCGTGTGATACCCTGCTGCCATGCAGCCAAAGACGATCGCCGTAGTGGGGCTCGGGTACGTCGGCCTCCCGCTTGCTCATGCCTTCGCCAAAGCGGGCCATGGCGTCGTTGGCTACGACATTTCGCAATCGCGCGTCTCCGAACTGAGGAAAGGACATGACAGGACGCTGGAACTTACGGACGCGCAGCTTAAGAGCGCCCCGATTGAGTTCACCACGGACCCTGCGGCGATGGAAAAGTGCGGGATCATCATTCTCGCGATTCCCACGCCCGTGGACGACGACAACAATCCCGATTTGTCGCTCGTCGAGAGCGCGACGGCCGTCACGGGCCGGCATTTGAAAAAGGGAATGATAGTGGTTTACGAATCCACGGTATATCCCGGAGTCACCGAGGAGCGTTGCGGGCCTATTCTGGAACGTGAATCCGGGCTGAAATGCGGCGCGGATTTTACGCTCGGCTATTCTCCCGAACGCATCAATCCCGGTGACAAACTTCACACAATAGACAAGATCATAAAAGTGGTGGCGGGACAGGACGATCGCACGACTGACGTCCTCTGCGAACTTTACGGATCTATTGTTACTGCCGGGATTCATCGTGCGCCGTCAATAAAAGTGGCGGAGATGGCGAAGGCCATAGAAAACGCGCAGCGGGATTTGAATATCGCGTACGTGAACGAAATCGCGATGCTTTGCAACAGGATCGACATTCCAACCAAAGCGGTTCTGGAAGCCGCTGGAACAAAATGGAACTTTCTCAAATTTCAGCCAGGCCTCGTCGGCGGACATTGCATAGGAATTGACCCGTATTATCTGGCGGAGAAAGCGCGCCTTCTGGGCATGCAGACGCACGTGATCAACGCAGGTCGCTCCATAAACGACGACATGAGCGAGTACATCGTGAATGAAGTCGCGAAAAAAATTCCGGGCGGCTGCCGCGTCCTGGTTCTCGGGCTCACATTCAAGGAGAACATGCCCGATACGCGCAACAGCAAGGCGCATGATGTGGTTCATCAATTTCAGAAAATGGGTTATGACACATACGCGCATGATCCGTACATTTCCACGGAAGAAATTGTGAACCAGAATATGAAGCCGGGGTCGTTGAATAGCGGGCCATATGACGCCATCGTGTTTCTGGTGCCGCACAAGGAATACCTGGAAGCCGGAGCGAAAGGGCTGTCGTGCGCTTTGAAGCCAGGCGGACTGATCTACGACCTGAAATCGCTGCTGGACCGCCGGAAGGTGACGGAGACCGGCATGAAGTACATGGCTTTGTGAGCGACCGGGCCGAATGGCGCGGATCATGCGTTCATTTGCGCCCGATGAGCGTCTCCACCGCTGCCGCAACCGATTCCGCGCCGGTTTCCCGCACGCAACTGAGTTGTGCTTCCGTCGCGCTCCTGGGCGATAAGGTGACGTGCATCCATGGCTCGCACCCTCCCGGCGGCGCGACGTGAACCACGCGCTCGCCGGCGGGCGGAATCTGTTCGCGCGGATCCGATCCGCCAATCAGAACCACAATGGGAGTTCCGACGGCATGAGCCATGAACATCGGGCCGGTGTCCACCGAGACGAACGCGGCCGCCAGCTTGCAGACCGCTCCCAAACTGCCGAGCGTGAGAGATGACGCGTCGAGAAGCTTTTCCGGATGAGTGCTTAATTTCCGAATTTGTTCCACGCGCCGCCTGTCGAGCGTGGAGAGCGCGACGCAGAGGCCGCAGCGCGCGATCAGCAGATCCGCCAGCTCGGCAAATTTCTCCGCAGGCCATTCTTTGACTGCGTTTCCGGCGGTTACTCCGAAGCATACGAACGATCGTTCTTTGAGCCCGTGCTCTTCCGTCCATCGTTTGGCCTCTGCTTCGTCCTCCGCGGACGGAAAGAAATCCAGTTGATACGGAATCGCTGGAATTCCCAGAGGCGCCAGGAGTGACAAATAGTGATCGAATGTCCTTGTGCCGATGATATATTCGCGGTTCACGGTGTTTAAAATTCGCGCCGCCAGGACCAGCCGGCCGTGCAGGCGCGAAAAAGCATTGATGCGGTCACGCGCTCCGCACCACAATCCGAGCATCGAGAAAAACGCTCCTGGCAAACAATTAACGACGGCGTCGTATCTCTCCCTGCTGAGCATTGTTATCATTTTTCCGCGCGCGCCTCCGACGATGACCCTGTCAATGAACGGATTGTTCTTGACGACAGCGGCTGACTGCTCACGACACAGGAGATGTACTTCCCAATCCGGATGCGATGTTTTTATCGCCCGGAACATCGGAGTGGTGCAGACCATGTCGCCGAGCTTTGCCCACTGGATGATGAGTATTTTGCGTTTTGCCGGCCGTTTTCTAAGCCATGCGGCTGTTAGAAGAAAAGGCGAGCACAGAGCCGTCAAAAGCGCCCAGAGAACGGTATTCATGCTCGGCAATTTAGGAGAATGGCGGAGGTGGACCCGAGATCGGCACGGACGGGAATGAGCGCGAGTTTCGCGCCGATTTCGCGCAGCACGCCGGACTCGACACAATCCTTTCCGTACGATTCGGCGTTTGCGTGCGCGGCCGGACTGATTTTTTTGAGCCATTCCCGCGGATCATCGTCGTCGAAAATGAACACTGCGTCCGCATGGCGGGCAACTTTGAGCGCGCGGATTTCTTCGCGCTCCACAGGACGGCCGTCTCCTTTGCTTCGGCGGACAGAAGCGTCGCTGTTCACTCCGATCACCAGAACATCGCCGTGTTTTCGAGCCTCCTGGAAAAGGAAGAGGTGCCCGCCGTGCAGCATATCGAACGCGCCGTTCGTAGTGACGATTCGTTTCCCGGCCTTCCGCATCCTTGCGGAATATGCAACGGCGCCGGATAGAGCAAGCACGCGCGAGCGGTTGGTTTCCAGCAGGATATCGGCGAGTTCCGTCATATCCGCAATACAAGCGTCGGGGGGGGTGCTCATAGGGTGACGGGCATCCGCAACCCGGAACGCCGCGCAACCTATATTCCGCGCGAAATCTATGTCGGAATCGCGGTTTCCAATCATGACGCATTCTTCGGCGCGGAGATCGTGGCGCGCCGCGAGCTCCTCCCACATTCCGGTCTTCGGCTTGCGACAGGGACAGTTTTCATCCGGAGCGTGAGGGCAATAAACAATGTCTGCGATATGAATCCCCTCTTTCTCCAGAAGTTCGCGCAGACGCGCATGGCATGCGTCAACATTTTTGCGCGTGGAAAGACCACGGCCGACAGACGACTGATTGGATACAACAAATAATTTCCAGTTTTTAAGTCGCTTAAGCCCGTCAACGACTCCGGGCATCAGCCGGATTGTCCCGGGAGTGTAATCGTAATCGCGCTCCTCGTTCAGCACGCCGTCACGATCGAGCAGGAGAACCTTCATAACACGCGGAGAAGTTCATTCTGCGTCAGAGTCGCCGTCCCCTGCTTGGTCACTACCACGCCGGCCGCGCGGTTGCTGACGTCCGCAGCATCTTCCATTGTCGCGCCGGACGCGAGACATAAAGCCACCGTCGCCGCGACTGTATCGCCGGCGCCAGAGACGTCTGTGACTTCCTTTGTGATGGCGCGGAAATCGCGCGTTTTGCCTTTCGGCGAGGCAAGCAGCATGCCGTCGCCGCCGAGCGTGCAGAATACGTTCGTAAATAGCTTGCGCGCGATGGCGGCTGCAACTCCGAACGGACTGCGTTCCTGAGTTCCGGCAAGAATCTGCGCCTCATTCCGGTTCGGAGTGATCGCTGCGACGCCGCGGGCTGCCGAGAGATAATCGCGGCCCGTCGGCTTGGGATCGAGGATAACGGGAACGCGCGCGCTGCGGGCGGCGGCGATGCAGGAACGCAGGAACTCAGGACGGAAAAAACCTTTGGCGTAATCGGAGAGAAGCAATATGTCGTGCTTCTTCAATTCACGCCGCAGGAACGAGGCGATCTTCTTTTCCGCGGCTGATGAGAGCGAATGAATATCCTCATAATCAACTCGCACGATCTGGTGCGCGTCCGAGGCGACGATCCTATGTTTTTCCGTAGTGGCACGGTTCTCTTCAATCACGAACAGTGTCTTTACGCCGCTCTTTTTAAGCAGCGCTTCGAGCGCTTGGCCGGCGCCGTCCTTTCCGCGCACGCTCACCAGTGTCGCACACCCGCCGAGACTCGCAACATTCGCTGCGGCATTCGCGGCGGCGCCCGGCACGTGACGCCTGCTGCGGAACTTGGCAACTGGAATCGGCGCTTCCGGCGATATGCGCGTCACGTCTCCGATCGTGTACGTATCCAGCATCGCGTCGCCTGCGACAAGCACTTTAGCTTGCGGGAATTTCTCCACTATTTTGCGCTGGCGCACAAAACGCTCGCCCTCGACATGTCCGGAATATTCCTTGCGATAACTGTCGTTCTCCTGATGGTTGGTCGAGAATTCCATGATTTCGCTGTCTTCAAGTCCTGTAAATCTGTGATATGCGCCAGCGGGGATATGGACGAAATCCCCCGGCGTCAGAGTGAATGTTTTATCGCTTATTTCCATTCGCACGAGTCCGGAAAGAATATAAAACACTTCGTCTTTTTTCTCGTGCTTGTGCAGGCTGCAGCGGCGGTTTTTTTGGAGGACCAGCTTTTTGCCGCAATACTCCCTGTTGACTATCCATTGTTCCTCGCCCCATTCCTTCTTTTCGCGATGAACGCCGCTTGCGCGATATAACCTTCGTTTCGAGCCGAAATTGACGTAAGAGGGGGGCATCCAGAAGAATCATACAGTAGAAACCTCTGAAAAATGCCTCCTGCTTCGTCAGCGGCGCCAAAATTTCGCTCAACGTATGCCGATACGCCTCGCGAAATTTTGGCTTGCTTCCTCGCATGAGGCGATTTTTGAGAGGTTCCTTACCATCGTGATGTTTTGGTGATGCGTATCATTTTGCAGAGGTTCCAGTAGATTGCGTTGCTGCAGACTAGGATTATCTGACACACGCCCATGTTAGAACCGATTCCGCCGGCAGCGTCCGCGCGAGCGTTTTCCCCAGTATGTTGCCGAACTCCTTTGGCGCGATTCCGGTTCCGGGACGCTTGATGGCGATCATGTCGCCAGTGATTCTTTCTCCTGCTTGCGCATCGCGCGCGAGAACAAGACTCCGGCGGGCGACGTCCCGCGTATTTATCTCGCATGGCTGGCACGTCTTCTCCCCGGTCCCGAGCGATTCCTGGACAATGACGGCATGTCGCAGCGCGTCGCGGTTCTTGATGATCCGCACCATTTCCTTCAGTTCGTCCGGCTCAAGCGACGCCGCATGATCCGGCCCTGGATCTTTTTTTCTGACGGTGAAATGCTTTTCGATGATGCGCGCTCCGAGCGCCGCCGCGGTCACGGAAACCCCGATGCCCTCAGTGTGATCCGAATACCCCACTGGAACATTAAATGCCTCCTCCAGAGTCTTCATAGCCCGCAGATTTATCTGATTCACCGGCGCTGGATAGGAACTGACGCAATGAAGTAACGCGTAGGACGTCTGAGCTTTCTTGAAGGGAACGGCTGCTTCCTTCACCTCGTCGAGATTGGACATGCCGGTGGAAATGATCGTGAAGACATTAAGAGCGGCGACCTGCCGGAGAAACGGCAGGTTCGTTATCTCGCCGGATGGAATCTTGATCGCTTTAACGCCCAGATCCGCGAGAAATCGCGCGGAACCGGCGTCGAATGGAGTTACGATAAAATCGAGGCCGAGTTCTTCCGCATATTTCTTCAGGTCGCGATATTCCTCCAACGGAAGCGCGAGCCGTTTGAGCATTTGGTACTGACTGCCCTCGCCCGAACGCTTCTGGTACTCCGCCAGCGGAGTCCGTTCAGACACGATTTCGTCGAGATCAAAAAGCTGGAACTTGACTGCGTCGGCGCACGAGTCGGCGGCGATTTCGATTAACCGTCTGGCTTTTTCCGGTTTGCCGTCGTGATTTATGCCGGCCTCGGCGATGATATAGACCGAACCAGCCGGAAAGACGAATGCAGAGGCCATGGGGAGGAAGAATACTCCGCCGCGATACGGAGTGTAAGATGGCCGCATGAAGCCGCGCGTCATTCCACGGCTCGACATCAAAGGCTCCAACGTTGTGAAAGGCATCCATATGGAGGGCCTGCGCATCGTGGGCGAACCGCGGGAACTCGCGCGCAAGTACTACGAACAGGGGGCGGACGAGTTGATTGCGATGGACATCGTCGCAAGCCTTTACGGACGAAGTCCCGATTTCGATCTGATGCGGTCCATTGCTAATGAACTTTTTATCCCGCTCACGATGGGCGGCGGCATCCAGTCGCTCCACGACATCAATAACTTCCTCCGCGCCGGCGCGGACAAAGTCGCCATCAACACGTTCGCAGTCCGGCGACCGGAACTTCTGGCGGAGGCGGTGCGCCAGTTCGGCTCGCAATGCATCGTACTTTCTGTGGAAGCAAAGAGGGACGGCGCCGACTCATGGGAAGCATACGTTGACGGAGGCCGCGAACACTCGGGGAAGGACGCAATCGCCTGGATCAAACAGGCTCTGGAACTTGGAGTCGGCGAAATTCTCCTGACCTCGGTTGATTTTGACGGAACCAGAAAAGGCTTCGATATGGAACTTCTCGCGGCGGTGGCCTCATTCTGCCCAGTTCCGGTCGTGATACATGGAGGCGCGAAGGATTCCGCATCGCTTGCGCAGGCGATAATCGAAGGAAAGGCGGATGCAGTGTGCGCGGCGTCAATACTGCATTACGACGAATGGACCATCGGGGACCTGAAGAAGGAACTGGAAGATACGGGTATTCCTGTCCGGGTTTCCGATCGCAACGGAGGCGGGCATCCTTCATCAGCAAATTTATGAAGATTGTCGTTGTTGATTATGGCGTGGGAAATATCCACAGCGCGATTAAGGGACTTAAGCGCTTCACCGATAACGTCGTCCTGAGCGAAGATCCGGCGGAAATCCGCGCGGCCTCGGCACTCGTGCTTCCGGGACAAGGGGCATTCAAGACCGGTATGGAAGGTCTGCGCGTGCGCGGGCTCCTCGAAGAAGTCAAACAGGCCGCTGCTGCAGGCAAGCCGATCCTCGGCATCTGCCTCGGCGCACAATTGCTGCTAGCAAAAGGTTTCGAGTTCGGCGAGCACGAAGGCCTGGGGCTCCTGCCGGGCAAAGTCGCGCACTTCCCTGCACTGCAAGACGGCGCAAAAATCCCGCACATGGGCTGGAACGCAATAGAAGAACCGACTCCAGGAAAATGGAAAGGAACGGCGCTCGAAGGACTGCGTTCCGGAGCGGAAATGTACTTTGTCCATTCGTACATTTTGCAACCGACCGACCCTGCGCACGTACTGGCGACGACACTCTACGGCGGACTGCGGTTTCCTTCCGTAATCGGAAAAGGAAACATGATCGGATGCCAGTTTCATCCAGAAAAGAGCGGGGAGGGGGGGCTCCGGATCATCAGGAACTTCGTCGAATTGATTTGAGGAACCTTCTCTGAAAAATCATGCAAACATGCCATGCGGAATAAATTCCGCATTCATCGCAACTGGTAGCCGGCGATTTAAATCGCCGGCTACCCATGCGGGTGAACAGGCGAATTTATTCGCCAACATACGGTGTAATAGAAGGTGTTGGTTGAGGTAGCTTCACGTGCCGCGACGCCGGCGCGGTTTCAACGTCGGCGTGCGCGCCAGAGAGTTCCCGCACCAATGCGACGATCTCCTGCTTGGCCAGCGTAGGCAGATTTTCGGTGACGTACCGGTCAATTCCGGAAGCCTTGGGCTCGCGGACGGCGCTTTCGAATCCCGGCACGGCAAGCGGCGAACGAACGATGAACATTGTCTTCGTCTCGCGCGCGTATTGCGCTTCCTCCGCCGTCATCAGCACCTCCTGCATTTTCTCTCCGGGACGGACGCCGGTGATTTTGCGCTCGATAGCCGCGGGGTCACGCCCGTACAGCGGCGCGAATTCCTCGATGACTGCATCCGCCAGATCCCCCAGCCGCACGACCGGCATTTTGAGAATGAAAAGTTCTCCTCCTTCCATCTGCTCCATCGCGTCGAACGTGAGCCGGACGGCCTGCGGCAGAGACATGAAGAACCGCACCATATCCGGATGAGTTATCGTCACCGGGCCGCCCTTGCGGATTTGTTCCTGGAAGGTGGGAATGACCGACCCCCTGCTCCCGAGCACATTGCCGAACCTCACGCTCGCGAATCGGATCGGATGGCCGCCGGCGGTATACATCGCCGAAGTCATGATCTTTTCCGCCAGAAGCTTTGTAGCGCCCATCACACTGCTCGGGCTCGCCGCCTTGTCGGTGCTTATAAGCAGGACTCTGGCGACCCCCTGCGCGATTGCCGCGTCTATGACGTTTTGCGTTCCGATGACGTTCGTCTTGACCGCTTCAAACGAGTTGTATTCGCAAAACGGCACCTGCTTGTACGCGGCGCAGTGGAAGACGCAGTCCATGCCTTCCATGGCCCTCAGCATCCGCTGATAATCGCGGATGTCGCCGAGGAGATACCGCACGTCGAACCTGGGACGGTCTCCCAGCTCCTGCTGGAACAAGTGCTGTTTATGCTCGTCGCGCGAAAAAAGCCGGACTGTCTGCGGTTGCTGACCGAGCAACTGCCGGACCACTTCTGATCCGATGGAACCGGTCGCGCCGGTTACGAGGATGCGCTTGGAACGGAAATAGGAAGCCACCTGGACACTTTCGCTCAAGCAGCCCGATCCTGCAAGAGCTTCTCCGCAAGGAGAAGGTCAAAAGGGCTGTCAATATCCAGTGAGTCTTCCGGATTCATGATCATCGCTCGGCTGTCATCTCCGAAAATACCGCCGGATCGTAGGAATACCGCTGTCTTGAACGCATAAATGGCTCCGTTGCATCCGTAAAACTTTTCCGTCTCCGCCGCCCGGCTTCCTGCCCTGGCGGATTGTCCGGGCTGGCGCTCAGCGGGCCGCAGTTTCCCGTCCACGACGCGCATGATCTTGCCTGGAGTGAGCGCGTGCGGAGCCTCAACAACGCTCACCACCGAATCCGCGCCGGTCTGCCGGAGCAGGCGAACGCCGCGGTCAATGTGCTCCGACGTCCTAAGAGGCGACGTCGGCTGCAACAGGACGATAATCGTCGGGTAATACTTTTCCTTCTTTTCCAATTCCGAAAGCATATGAGCGATCACGTCCGTAGATGGCGTGTCGTCGCGAGCAAGTTCTTTGGGCCGCAGGAACGGGACTTCTATGCCGCACGACCGGCCAACCGCGGCGATCGCCTCATCGTCCGTGCTTAATACAGTTCGCGTAAGAAGGGCGCTGCCGAGGGCCGCCTCACAGGTGTAAGCCAGCAGTGGCCTGCCGTTCACGGAGGCTATGTTCTTCCCTGGCAGCCGCTTGGAACCTCCGCGAGCCGTGATTATGCCGAGGATTCCTTCGGGTTTCATAGTTGGATCAGAGAACGGCAAGAACTTCGGTGAGGACGGACACAACCTCTGCCACTTGTTTCTCCGTCATACCAGTGAAGAACGGCAATGCGAGCGTGTGGTCGGATACGGATTCCGCAACGGGAAATTCTACACGCTTATGACCGTAAATTTTTTGATAGAACGGCTGCAGATGAATGCATGGAAAGTACGCGTTACAGCCGATCCCCCGCTCGCGAAGAAGTGAGATCAATCGGTCGCGATCCGACGCCGAGTAACGATCCGCGAGGCGGACGACGTACACGAACCAGCTCACGTCGGTTCCGTCATGCAACAGAGGAGTCCGCACATGTTCATGCAGCGGAGAGAGCGCTTCGGCATACCAAGAGACCACGCGTGCCCGCTTTTCGATAAACTGCGGCAAACGTTTGAGTTGGCTGATGCCCAGCGCGGCGGCGATGTCGCTGAGACGATAGTTGTAGCCGAGCACTTTGTGCTCCAGCCACGCGGAATCCGGGTCGCGTCCCTGGTTGCGCATCATTCGCGCAGCCAGCGCGATGTCGTCCCTGTCGGTGACGACCATGCCGCCCTCGCCAGTCGTCATCTGCTTGTTGGGATAGAACGCGAAAGTTCCGCAATCGCCGAAGGCGCCCGCCTGTCTGCCGCCGACGGAGGAACCGAGCGCCTCGCAGCTGTCCTCGATTAACGCAAGGTGGTGCTTCGCCGCGATTCGCTCGAGCTCGTTCCAGTCAGCTGTTTGTCCGAAGACGTCAACGCCGAGAATCGCCTTGGTATTCGGCGTGATCGCCGCCTCGATATTCGCCGGATCTATGCAGAATGTTTCTGGTTCAATATCCACAAACCGCGGCACGGCCCGCTCGAAAAGCATACAGTTGGCCGAAGCGACGAAGCTGAACGGCGTTGTGATCACTTCGTCCCCGTCGCCAATACCCAGCGCGCGCACGCAAAGATGCAAAGCCGCGGTGCCGCTGCTGACAGCCACTGCGTGTTTCACCCCGGTGAACGCGGCGACGGCTTGTTCGAATTCCGGAATTTTCGGCCCCAGCGAGAGTCTCGGCGTGCGCAACACCGCCGTGACGGCGGCGATATCCTCCTCGCTGACATCCGGAGAAGAGAGAGGGATTGTGCTCTGTGACACTGGAAAATGCTATCACATGACGCCCGCCGGGTCTTAGCGCGGTCGTATGACAGTGTCGCGCGGCACAATCAGGCGAGTTGCTCGCGATCCGTGGCGGCGCACGCCGGAAGAACCCGTTCAGGCGGAATTCCGTGATGCGATTCAAGGAACGACCGGATTTGTTCAATGAAGGTCACAGCGGCGACGATGACCAGATCGGCCTCCTTGTACCGGGCAGACGACGCATGCAGGATCGGCAGATCGCACGACGGAATGAATTTTCCGGTCTTGGTTTCGTCTCCGTCGAAGAGAAGGATATGATCGCTTGAAATGCCTCCAAGCGCGAAGAGAGTATTCATGCCGTTGCATGCTCCGTGAATGGCCACGGTTCTGCCGCTTTGTTGCGCGTCCCGGATAACGGAGACAATCGTCCGCAATCCGTCTTTATAATTTTCCGCCGCGATACGCAGAAGATCGTCATCTCTTTCCGTAACCGGAGACATATCCGGCGCCCCGCTGCGTTCGAGGATATAGAAGAGAGTATCCAGCTCCTTTTTGAACGCGATGATGGAGAATCCGGCCTTTCTGATAAGCCGGTTTGCCGAGGCTTCGCTGAAGTAATTGAGATGCTCGAAACAGAGCGCGTTGTAATCGCCTGTCCGGAATTGCGTTTCTATATCCGGAAATACCAGAATTAACCTTCTGTCCCCGGTTTTCAGCAGGCTGTTTGCCTTAATCAAAAATTTAAATGGATCCGAGACGTGCTCCAGGCAATTGAGTGAAATGATCGCATCGGAATCGCGCCCGGGCGGCTCCAGACGATCATCAAAATAATCGCGTATGACGGTGATGCGGGAATCTTCGGATTCGGACCGCAGGCTGGGGTCCACGATTACGTATTCCGCGGCTCCGCCGTCGCGAAGAAAATGATCGGCAAGGTAAAAACTTCCGGCGCCGATTTCCATCACTTTTTTCCCCGACATGGAAGGCACATGCTCCTCTATGAAAGAGATATACAGATCGCCGAGCCAGTTCGCCCAGCGGGACGCTCCCGGAGGCTTCGTTGGCATGGAATAATCGGACGCGCCGTATGCCTCGACGATTTTGTTCCGCACGGCCGCGCCGGATTTCTGGCATATAAAGCCGAGCTCGTTCATTCCGATGCTGAATGGATAGAAACGCTGATTGCCGGGACGGTCAAAAACACCCTGCCACAGAGGGAACCTGTCAAAACTGATCTCCGGCGCGGCGGTTTGTACTGCAAGATGCGAATTCATCGGAGTCAGTATCGCAGCTCAAACAGACATGACAAGCCGAACTTTTCCACGCCAGATGGTGTATTGTTCGCGCATCTTTATATGGCTACGCGCAGGAAGACATTGTTGTTCGTCACCGGCACCCGGGCGGAATGGGGGCTGTTCCGATCCACGATCCTTCTGCTTAAAAAAAGTCCGCGCGTGAACCTGAAAGTGCTCGCCACAGGCATGCACACTCAGAGAAAATTCGGCCGCACGTTGGACGAAGTGAGAAAAGCCGTTAATGTGGATTGCGTCGTGCCTGTCGGGGAGAACGACGATCAGATGACCGCGCTGCGGAAGGAGATGGATGGCATAAGCCGATACATGGCATGGCGTCGCGTTGACGCGCTTATCGTCGTCGGGGATCGCGACGAGCCTTTCGCGGCCGCGGTTGCCGCCGTGCATCTTGGCATTCCGATCATTCATGTCGCCGGCGGCGACGTAACAGGCCCGACGGTGGATCAGTACCTGCGCAACGCGATGACTGTTTTCGCGAGCGCGCACCTGGTGCAGACCCAGCGCAGCAGGGACAACGTGCTGAAACTCGGCGCGGACCGGCGCCATACCGCTGTTATCGGCGCCCCGGGACTGGACGGGGTGAATCCCGGCTCTCTCGCCGGCAGGAAGGAGCTTGCCGCGCAGTACCGTCTTGATCCAAAAAAGCGGTGGTTTCTGATCGTCATGCATCCGGCCATTCTCGATGATGCGCCTGCGGCAAAGCAGATTGATTCCGTGCTGACAGCGCTAAAAAAACTCGATCCATTGAGTGAAAAGATCGTCTTATATCCGAATTCGGATGATGGAAACCGCGTGTTTATCAGTGCGATCGAGAAGTTGCGCGGAAAGCCGCATTTCCACGTTCACCGGCACGTTTGCAGGACGGATTACCTCGGACTGATGAATGAGGCTTCCGTCATGATAGGCAATACGAGTTCAGGTTTGATGGAGGGCGGATTCATGAAAACGCCGTTTGTGCACGTTGGCAACAGGCAACGAAACCGCGAATGCGGCCCCAATGTCGTCTTCGCGGATTACGATCCGCGCGCGATTTTAAAGATGATCACGAAAGCGACGTCTCCTGTTTTCCGAAAATCACTCGCCCGCATGCCGTCTCCGTACCGCGGAGGCGCAGTCGCAGAGCGCGCCGTGCGCGCGATCGAGAAATTCTTCAATACTTTGTGACTATGCCGATGCTTCGCACCGCTCTTTTCGAGGACAATCACATTCACTCGACGTACAGCGACGGGAAATTGACGATTGCCGAAATTCTGGAATACAACGCTCTCCACAACAGGCTGGATCTCACGATATCCGACCATGTGAACATGAAAACCGGCTGGTTCCCGGCGTACGCAAAAGAAATCACAGAGCTGCGACGGAAGTACCGCGACTTCCAGGTAAGAATCGGGTGCGAAGTGAAAATTCTGGAGAACGGTACGCTTAACACAACGCGCGAAATACTGGATGCCGCGGAAACCGTGATAGGCAGCGTTCATCATTTTACCGGCATCAAGGCGATGGACAAAGGAGAGCTGCTGGAGAAGGAATACGAACTGACAAAAATGCTCGCGCGGCATCCGGACGTGGACGTGCTTGGCCATCCGTTCAGCATGTGCAAGCGCTTTTATAATCTCGACGCCCCCAAAGAGTATGTGGAGGACGTGTACGCCATGTGCGTAAAAAACGGCGTCAAGTTTGAATTCAACGACAAACAATCGCTGGGCTCCATTCATACATTTGTTAGTGACGAAATCGCAAAGGGCAATATTCATCATTTTTCCTTCGGGAGCGATCTGCATGAGCTGGCGGAAGAATTGGGCGACGCGGCGTTTGCTCTCGTGGCTCCCATCACCGTGCTAGTCACAGGCGCTGGCGCCGGCGTGGGACAGAGCATTCTGAAAGCTTTGAAGCTTTCCAATGTGAGAACCCGCATCATCGCCGTGGATATGGATCCCCTGGCCGCCGGTCTTTACCGCGCCGATGCGGCTCATGTGATCCCCGCAGCGAAGGATCCGAGGTACATCGAGACACTCAGGAAAATCTGCATGGCCGAACATGTGGAACTTCTTCTGATAGGCACGGACGTGGAGCTGGAAATTCTTGCTCGCAGCAGAGACGAATTTGAGAAAGAAACGGGAGCAAAGATTATCGTAAGCCACCCCGACACGATCGCGATTGCGGACGACAAATGGAAAACAGCGGAATTCCTGGAATCCCACGATCTGCCGTTTGTCCGTTCGGCTCTGCCTGACTCCGTTGATGATCTGATCCGCGACGCGGGATTCCCTCTGGCGGTCAAACCGCGCGTCGGGGCGCGGTCCGTCGGATTTCAGATTGTTAAAGATGAAAAGTCACTGAGAACACTGCTGAAAACCATGAAGAATGCGGTTGTGCAGGAATATCTGCGGGACGACGACGGGGAGTACACGTGCGGAGGATTTTTTTATGAGGGCGAGTGTTACGGAGTGATATCCATGCAGCGCTGGCTGAGGAGCGGAGATACCTACAAGGCAATCGCCCGGCGCGATCCCAAAATGGAGAAATTCATAGAAGAGGTGGGGAAGAAATTGAAAATCACCGGTCCGTGCAATTTCCAGCTGCGGAAATCCGGCGGGACATTCAAAATTTTCGAAATCAACTGCCGCTTTTCCGGCACCACGGGCGCAGCAAGCGCGCTGGGGTTCAACGTGGTGAATGTGCTCCTGCAAAAGATTTTCTTCGACCGACCGCTCCGTCGCCTTTCCTTCCGGGAGTCCTACATCTTCCGATACTGGAACGAGGTTCTGGCGCCAGTTGCGCAGGCGGAAGCGATGATGCGGGGACATGCGGAGAAACCGCAATCTTTTCTTAATGTATTCTGACAGGCAGGACATCACTTGCTGCACCCGATTTTAAGAAAATCTTCCTCTTTTTCATTCATCACGCGCGCATCCAGGACGGACGCCCGTCCTCGATTGCGCTGAATCATCGCTTCAAGCGAAGGAATATCCACGAAGGAGCGGATTTGTGCGTCCTTCTTCGCCATAGCCAGAATCATGCGGGCGTTCGTGACGTCCCCCCCGTGAAACCCATCCACGAATTCACAGTTATTTGAAGCGAGAGATGGCGCATCCTCAAAATCAAAAAAATCCACGCCGGCGTCGCGCAGGATCGTCCTCAATTCCGAAAAATATCCGTACTGGTCCCTGTACCTGTCCAGCGCGCGGTTGACGGTCGGGGAAAGCGGCGGGAAGAACACCGCGACTTGAATCCCCTGTTCCTTGATGGAACGGATGTATTCCAAGAAACGGGTCGTGTTCTCCGCATTGGCATGATCTCCGCGCTCGAACCTGTTTCCTGCCGTCCTGATGCGCTCGATAGTATGCGCGAATTTTTCGTCGGAGTCCTCCTGAATTTTTCCGCCCAGCAGCCGCGAATAGTAATATGAGCCGTCGGGCCCGAATCCGTCGTGCGTGATGGCGGCGCCGATGCCTATTGTGCAAACGAAGTCATTCGATGGCGCAGACCGTCCAGTCAGGATATTGACGTATTTTCCGGCGGTGATTTTCCCTTCGCGCAGAAGCGAAGCGGGTTTTAGAAGAAATCCGATCCGCATTCTCGGTTTTGGAGGCAGCGGGGACTGTCGTGCATTGATCTTGGAAAATTTATCGTTGAACCACCAGAAATCCGCCCCCACCAGGAGCAGTTTCGGTTTGTGCAGTTTTACCATCAGATCAACGAGATGCGCCCCCTCGCCGATTGAATTCATCGCGCCGCCAAGATTGTAAAAAGAACTGCGGAAAAAACCCTCCCGCACCTGCATCACGCGCGAAGAGCCTATAAGCGCGACATCCGGTTTTTTTGAAGCGTATCCATCCAGCTTGAAATAGAAAGTGTCGTCGTGCAAAGCCGTCCCGTAAAGGCAGAAATTCGCCTGCTGGCGCTCCACTATCTGATGAATAGAGAGAAGCTCACCCGTTCTGAGCAGGAACGCGTAATTCAGACCGATGAACAGGCCCCCTGGCAGAAGAAACAGAACATATTTGATAAGATAAGCTCTGAACATTCTTAAAATTGGAAATACAGAAATTCTTTTTCCTGCATGAGCGCGAGCATGGCCAGAGACACGACGCTCATCGAAGCGATGATGAACGCGTTCGCGGCATTCGGCGACCACCGCCACCGTAATCTGCGCGGCGGCGCCGGATGCTTATCCGGATTTATGACCGGGAGGAAGCTGCCCATGAATTCCTGCGTATTTGGAGCGAAAAGAGCTGCGAGCAGAAGAACGACGACCCATTTCGTTCCGCTGTAAAACGCGTCGGGGCGGAGAACCATGGTTTCAACAAGATCGAATGTAAAGCCATGCGCCGACATCCATTGCGCGGAGGGTTCTCCAGCTCGCAAAATATATGAAGACGGAAGCGCGATCCCGCGGAATCCGGCCATTCCGCGCAGCATGTTCCACGCACCATCGAAAGTCTCCGCCCGGAAGAACACCCAGCTGACGATCACGCACAGGAAAGTCAGAAGCCAGCAGAAGCCTCGCGCGATCCGGCTTCCGGCTCCTGCGGCGGAGGCGCGCAGCGCCCGCCACAGATGATTGACAACCAGGTACGCCCCGTGCAGCGCACCCCAAAAAACGAATGTCCAGCCCGCGCCGTGCCACAATCCTCCAATGAGCATCGTAAGAAAAAGATTGGAATATGTTCTTAATCCCCCTTTCCGACTGCCTCCCATCGGAATGTATAGATAATCGCGGAGGTAATTGGATAAGGTGATGTGCCATGTCCGCCAGAACATTATGATGCTGCCGGATTTATACGGCGAATTGAAATTAATCGGCAAGTGAACGCCGAAGATTCGAGCCGAGCCGATCGCCATGTCCGCGTATCCGGAAAAATCAAAATACAGTTGCAGCGTGTACGCGAGCGCCCCCATCCATGATTCCAGGAAATTGATCTGCATGCCCGCATCCGCCGCTTGAAAAATCGGCGACGCGTATGCGGCGACGGAATCGGCGAACACGACTTTTTTCCAAAGACCTATGACGAAAATTGTCAGCCCGGCGGCAAAGTTGCTTTCCAGGAACCTGAACGCGCTCCCTGTTTCGAGCTGCGGGCGGATGTCGGACGGGCGCACTATCGGGCCGGCGATAAGCTGCGGGAAAAAAGTGACGAAAAAGCAGTACTGCAAGAAGCTGAAGCCGGCATCCGCCGAACGGTACGCGTCCACGAGATAGGCGATCTTCTGAAACGTGATGAAGGAGATACCCAACGGCAGAACGACCGTCCCGACGGAAAAGCGGCCTGCGCCGAATCCCTCCAGAGTCTGCAGGAAGAAATTTGCGTATTTGAAATAGAAAAGGACCGCGAGATTGAATACGACGCCGATGCACAGCCATAATTTCCGCTTCCCGCGGAAACGGCGTATCGCAAGGCTGAGAGCGTAATTGCAAAGAATGGACGCCAGCAGCAGAAAAACATATACGGGGTTCCACCACGCGTAAAAAAAGAGTGATGCCGCGGCAATCCACGCGATGGCTGCGTTCATCCCCATCCTGCGCAACAGGAAAAAAAACACGGCTGTCGTGACGGGAAGAAAAACCAGCATGTATTCAAAAGAGTTGAACAGCATGAATCAGCCGATTCTTGCAGGTATAAAGCGTCTTGAAAAGCCGCTCTGCCATCCATACAGTGCGGGGGTGCCAGCCATCGAAACAAAGTACGGCTTGCCTGCCGAAGTGCGCTTTTGCAAGCGGTGCGTGATATCGAACCAGCGCCCGAACTCCGCCGTTGAGTTCCGGCACACGTCCGAATCCAAAAAGCAGACTATCAATTTCGATTCCGAAGGCGTTTGCGACGCGTGCAGGTTCACCGAAAAGAAACATCGTACGATTGACTGGCTCGCTCGCGAAAGGGAACTGCGCGAACTGTGCGACCGGCACCGAAAGGACGACGGCGGCTACGATTGCCTGGTTCCCGGATCAGGGGGAAAAGACAGTTTGTACGCCGCGCACAAGCTCAAGTACGGATACGGCATGCATCCGCTTACGGTCACCTGGGCTCCTCACACATACACGCCGTGGGGATGGCGCAATTTCCAGTCGTGGATCCACGCCGGATTCGACAATTACCTGCACACGCCGAACGGGCGCGTGCACCGGCTGCTTACCCGCCTCGCGCTCGAAAATCTCTTCCATCCATTCCAGGCATTCATGCTGGGGCAGAAATTCCTCGCTCCAAAACTTGCAGTTCGATTCGGGATTCCGCTCGTATTCTACGGTGAAAACGAGGCGGAGTACGGGAATCCGATCGCCGATGCTGATAAGGCGCAGCGCAACTGGTCGTACTTTACAGCGTCCGATTTATCATCAGTCCACATCGGCGGGACGCCTGTCATGGAACTGGAAGAGCGCTACGGCGTGACGAAAAACGACCTTCTTACGTACTTTCCGGCGGATCCTGCGGAGCTGGAGGAGAAAAAAATCCAGGTGCATTACCTTGGGTATTATCTCAAGTGGCACCCGCAATCTTGCTACTACTACGCGGTGGAACACGGCGGCTTTGAAGCGTCGCCGGAACGGACTCCCGGGACCTACAGCAAGTACAACAGCATTGACGACAAGATAGACGACCTCCATTACTACACGACTTTCATCAAATTCGGCATCGGGCGCGCGACTTACGACGCGGCGCAGGAAATACGCTCTGGCGACATCACGCGCGAGGAAGGCGTCGCCCTGGTACGGCGCTTCGACGGCGAATATCCATTGCGGTTCGAGGAGGACAATTTCAAATATCTAAGCATCAACGAGAAAGAGTTTGGAAAAGTCTCACGGGAATTCGGGCATCCGGCGATGACGCGGGAGTACTTCATGGAGCTCGCCGACCGCTTCCGGTCGTCACATTTGTGGAAGAAAAATGCTGAGGAAAAATGGGAATTAAGGCACATCGTCATTTGACGAGGTACACCCTCTTGACAATTTTTAAGTAAAGATGCAAAATGTCTACGAACTTTTCACACCATTTTTATGTCTTCATCAGAACAAGAAAAATCTGAAATTGGTCTGCCGGAAAACGCTCAGGAAAGCGCCGCGCCAATGACTCCGGCTCAAGCAACGATTGCACTGGCCGCACAACTGGATCGTGCGATAAATGCACTCATTATCCCGGAAGGGAACACTGCTCATGAACTGAAAATGCTCGATGAGATCTTTGAAAAGGCGGACAACACGGCGACACTTGTAATCATCGATACGACGGCACGCCGCCTGTTCCAACAGCCACAGGTTTTCGACAACCTGCACTTCCACTCCTCTCTACTCAGTAACAGCAGTAATTTTTTCGGAGCGGTCCTCCGGCGTATGGGTGATTTAGCGGATGCGGAACCAGCTTTGGCGGAGACTGCCGCTCTGCCCGTGCGTATCCGATTGGTCGAGCACTGCCGCCGAAAAGGAAACAGCGGTCAAATGAATGTCTGGGCTGTAAAAGTGGAGGCGGCACTGCAGGGGCGACTGGAGAAGAACGACACACTCGCTCTCGGCCAACTCGCCAAAGTGCGCTATGAGCAATCGATGGATTGTTACAATAGGAAGGAATACGCAAAGGCGATTGAGATTGGCGAAGCATCCATCGGTCTTTGCCAACGCGCCGATGATCAATTCGGAGTACTGGCTGCACGAGGAGGCACAGCAGGTTTGTTTCGTTATGAGTGGGCACGATCGCTCACGGACCCGAAAGACGCGGATGTGCGCAAGCGCCTGCTTGATGAAGGGCGACCTGTGCTGGAAACAGATTTACAAACAGCAATGGATATCCAGACCCAACAAGAAAGTGGTTCTCTTCAGTGGAAGAAGTTCGCGCGCGTCGAGATGAACAACGCGGCGCATCTCATGCATATCGCCGATTTACAGGGAGACAGCGAACTGGCCCGCCGGATGATGGACGACGTTCTCCAGAAAAATCCCGTCTTTCAGGAAGCGTTCGATCCACAGCACCCGGGAGACCCTGCGTACGCACAAGAGTGGGCGCGGCCGTACTTCGAGATTCTAAAGAGACTGGAGGGCCAGCCGGCAAAAGAGTCATGAGAACGGGAATGCAAACTTGCCATGCGGCCAGACCCCAAAGGAACCACATATGAGGTGACGTGAATAATGGAAGTCAGGCCAGTCTTTTGAATCCCGCGTGCGCAACGGGGCCCTTGAGCATTTTCTCCACAGTGCCCGACTGTATGGCACGCGCAACAAGAGGGAAGACCTCGCGGACCGCGCGGAAATACTCCTCAACATGACGCTCGGTATGCGCGTACATGGCGTAGAATTTATTGAGAGCTAGAAATCCCTTTTCGAGCATCAGTTGGGTGAAGAGCGTTCGCGGGGCTTCGCCGAATGCCGATGTAATGGAAAAGTGTCCCAAAGGCTTGATGCCAGAGATGGCCAAGGGGAGATCTGCCTCCTCAGCCGCAGTTTTCCATCCTTTTTGTATGAGCCCGCCGATATGAATCAGATGCTCATGCGCGTTAAGCCTCCGGAATTTGCGGATGGTGGCGATTGCCGCAGTGGGGCCGATCCGTTCGGTCCAGCTCGTGCTGCTGATGAACGTTGTTTGCGCCGATTCCATGACCGGCCTGCGGCCGATGACGGCGGCTATCGGATAGCCGTTACCCATTCCCTTTGCGAAGATTGCGATGTCGGGCTCGACCCCGAGCATCAGGTGCGCGCCGCCGCATGTCAGACGGAACCCGGAAGTCACCTCGTCGAAGACAAGAACAGCGCCAGTCTGCGTCGCGATTGCCCGGGCGCGTTCCAAAAATCCGTCACGCGGACCCTGGTCGCGCAGCGGCTCCATGACAACGGCGGCGAGTGCCGTGCCATGATCTTTGGCGATGGCTTCCAGCTCCTCGATTACGTTATAGCGGAACGGCAACATGGTGCCTTTGAGCCCGCGCGGCACGCCCTTCGGTTCCAGTCCTGGAAGCAGATGTCCGTCGAGAGCGCCGTCATCGGCAAGATTCGCGGACAGATACCAGTCGTGCCAGCCGTGATATCCGCAAAAGGCGATCTTCTCCCTGCCGGTATGCGCCCGGACTATGCGTGCGGCCATCGCCATCGCCTCCCCTCCTCCGCGTGCAAACCGCGCCATCGAGGCCCACGGATGCAGCCCGCAAAGCAGCTCGGCGAGTTCCACTTCCTCCTGACAATTGAGCGAGGCCGCCGTTCCGACGTCAATTGCCTTTTTCACTGAATCATCCACGTCGGGGTCGGCCATCCCCAGCACGCACGCCCCGATGCCGTTCATTCCCATGTCGAGATAGCGGTTGCCGTCCAAATCCCACACTTCGGCTCCTTTGGCGCGACTGTAGTAGCTCGGCCATTGCTCCGGCAGATGCATTTCCGGCCGCTTCGAGAGGAGCTGCGTGCCGCCGGGTATCAGTGTTCTTGCCTTGCGATACAGGTCTTGTCCTTTGCCCATGGCGTCGCGATTGTACGCATTGCCGAAGGCAGAAACTAGGGAACCTGGATAATCATGCAGACACCATGCGGAATGAATTCCGCATGCAACGCGATCTGGTAGCCGGCTATTTAAATAGCCGGCTACCCCTTGCTATGATGGGATCGCGCGCTCGTCATGGGCGCTTGCCGATCAGATTCCCCTTCCCTGTCATGCCGCTTTCTTCCAAAGCCTGGAGCGCAGCTCCTTCTTACGGCGAGGTGTTCTACGCGCGGGCAACCGGACAGGCGCCCGAAATGGAAAGCAGCAAGGCCGCCGCAAAAAAGCTGCGTGGGATAGTCGTTCCGCAGGCGCGCATTTTGGATGTAGGCTGCGGCTCCGGTCATTACCTGCGCTCGCTCCGCCGGGAATTTCCTTTTCCATTTTTCTACGAGGGATCGGACATCACTCCTGAGTACATCGCACTTGGCAAAAAAGCGTACGCGAACGACCCGCTCGTGCGCTTTACCGTGGCGAGCGTCGAGGAGCTGCCATACGAACCGAAAAGCTTCGATGTCGTAATGTGCTGCAATATTCTCCTGCATCTTCCGTCCGTGACTAACGCTCTGCGCGAGCTCTGGAGAGTCACGCGCAGCACGCTGCTGGTGCGCACGCAAATCGGAAACAGCACTTTCCGGATCAAACAGGTGCCGGAGCCGGACGTTATGAATGGGAAAGAAGACCCGCTGTTTGGAGCGGACGGCGAGCCGAAAACCTGCCACTACTACAACATTTATTCCGAACGGTACATAAGATGGTTTCTCGGCTCCATGCCGGACGTCGAGGACGTTTTGATAGAGCGGGACATGGACTACGACCCGCGCGCTCTGGGAGCCGGAGCGTGGCCGGAGGACGCCAAGCCGGACGACCTTACGGAAGTCATGGGAGGCTGGCAGGTGCACAAATACATCCTGCAACCCTGGAGTTTCCTGCGCGTGACCCGTACCATCGCATCATGAAGACCATAACCGTCGCAACACGGACTGCATCCTCACCGCGCAGCGACGCGGAGCGTACGGTGTCCGACCCGCTGGCGCTCAAACGGTGCACGCGGTGCGTCATGCCGGAAACTCAGGAGGTGATTTCGTTCGACGAGCATGGTGTGTGCGCGACATGCAAGAACGTCGAGTTCAAGAGTGCTCACATTGACTGGAATAAAAAAAGGAGAGAATTTTCCGATCTGCTGGATCAGTACCGCGGAAAAGGAATGTACGACTGCATCGTTCCGTTCAGCGGCGGGAAGGATTCTTCTTTTACTGTTTATTCTCTTATCAACGACTGGAAACTTAAGCCGCTGGTTGTCAGCTTCGATCACCATCTCATGCGTCCTAAGGTTCTGGCGAACAGGGAGCGCACGCTGCATAAACTCGGAGTGGACTTCCTGGGATTCAGACCGGACTGGCAACTCGTCAAAAAGCTGATGCGAATTTCATTGGAACGGAAAGGCGACATTCTCTGGTACCAGCATTCCGGCATTTTCGCTTATCCGATGAAGGTGGCGCTTAAGTACAACATTCCGCTGGTCATCTGGGGGGAGCCATCCGCGGAATACGCCAGCTACTACGATTACTCCAAAATCGAGGAAGTGGACGAGCGACGTTTCAATATGTTCGTGAATCTGGGAATCACGGCAGAAGACATGCTCGGCATGCTCAACGAGCCGTCATCTCCGGTTCGCGACGGAGAGCCAGTGACTTTGCGCGACATGGACCCGTACATTTATCCGCCGCGAGCCGATCTGCTTTCCATCAAATGCAGATCAGTCTGTTTAGGCAGCTACGTCCCGTGGGACGTGAAGAAGCATGTTGAAATCATACGGCGCGAACTCGGATGGCAGGGCGACCTGGTCGAGGGGGTGCCGCCGGAATACAACTACGAGAAAATCGAGGACATGATGCAGGGCGTGCAGGATTATCTTAAGTTCATCAAACGCGGGTACGGTCGCATGAGCCATCTGGCCTCGATAGACATCCGCAACGGCCGCATGACGCGTTCGAAGGCGATTGAACTGATTCAAAAGTGGGAGGGGCTTCGCCCCGCGAGCCTGGATGTGCTGCTGCGCTGGCTGCGGATCTCCGAGGATCAGTTCATGGGGATCGCCAACCGGCTGCGCGTGGCGCCATGGAAACACGACCCATCCGCGACGCGCCGCGGGCCGGCGCTGCCCGATCAGAAGTTCTGGATTACGGAGTGACTATGATCGCCGTCATAGATTACGGCATGGGCAACCTGCGCTCCATTTCGAAAGCCATCGCGTATGTCGGCGGCGACGTTCTGGTGACGCGCGATCCGGAAAAAATACGGAAAGCGGAGCGCTTGGTTCTCCCGGGCGTCGGGGCGTTCGGCCAGGGGATTGCCAATCTCCGTTCATTCGGCCTGATTCCCGTGCTGGAAGAGGAGATTTTGCTCAAGAAGAAACCTTTGTGGGGCATCTGCCTCGGCATGCAGCTGCTCGCGACGAGCAGCGAGGAATTCGGCAGGCACGCAGGGCTGAACTGGATTCCCGCGGACGTGAAGCGCTTCGAGTTCTCGGAAAGCGCGCGGCTGAACGTTCCGCACGTAGGCTGGAATTCTGTCCGGTTCTCGAAAAATCATCCGGTGACGGGTTCGGTAAAGCAGGCTGATTTTTATTTCGTCCACAGTTACTACGTTCGGCTCAAAAACGACGACTTGACCGTCGGAACGTGCGATTACGGCGGCGGGTTTACCGCGTGTTTTGCCAGGGACAATATCTTCGCGACTCAATTCCACCCCGAAAAGAGCCAGGAAACCGGCTTGGAAATGCTCGGTAATTTCTGCCGCTGGAAGCCATGCTGAAGAAACGCATCATTCCCTCGCTGCTTCTTAAGGACAATCGCATGGTGAAATCCGTGCGATTCGGAGGTTTCCGCGACACCGGGCATCCGCTGACCGCGGCGCGGATATACGACGCGCAACGAGTTGACGAACTTCTGGTCCTGGATATTTTCGCGAGCAGGGAGCGACGCGGAATGCGTTCGGAAATAGTCGCGCAGATATCCGAGGAATGTTTTATGCCGCTGTGCGTCGGCGGCGGAATACGCTCGATCGAGGACATGCGTATTCTTCTGAGCAAAGGAGCTGACAAGGTATTGATCAACACCGGCGCGGTGGAATGCGAGAGGCTGATCGGGGAAGCGGCGCGTGCGTTCGGCAGTTCCACTGTCGTCGTGTCCGTTGACGTTCGCAGGAGGCCGGCTTCGGGGCTCAAATCAGGGATGGAAGGAGAGTACGAAGTTTTCGTGCGCGGAGGCGCCGAAGCGACCGGCCTCGATCCCGTCTTGTGGTCCAGGACCGCGCAGGAGCTGGGGGCGGGGGAAATATTCCTGACGTCCATTGACCGCGACGGGACCATGAGCGGACTCGACATTGCCTTGATCCGCTCCATCGTGGACTCGGTTTCAATCCCTGTTATCGCGTCCGGCGGAGTGGGGACTTTGGATGATTTCCGCATAGGCATGGAAGAGGGCGGCGCAAGCGCGGTGAGCGCCGCGAGCATTTTTCATTTCACTGACCAGAGCCCGATCAAGGCGCGGAAATACCTGGTGGACCGTGGGGTCAATGTCCGATCTTAAGGCCGCATTCGCGGCGCCAGTTTCCGCATCACCACTTTATCGTACAGGATTCCATCATGATCCATCACTTTGGGTTCCACGCGAACCGTTTCAAACCCGCACTTCTTGTAAACGCGGATCGCCGCTGCGTTTTCTGATATCACACCGAGCTCGATCAATTCCAGTTTCAAGTCGGAGAACGCATACTCGGTGACGAGATTCGTTGTCTCCGTCGCGACGCCCTTGCCCCAGTAATTTTTGTCGCCGATCAGAATGCCCATCGTCGCAGATTTTTTTTCCTTATTGATCGGCTCCAGTTTGACGTTGCCGATGTGCCTGCCGTTCTCCTTCCAGAAAATGCCCATGAGTATCGCTGTCGGACTCTCTTTCTTGTCGCGGATGTAGTCGCGCAATTCAGGTAACGTGACGTGACGGGTTTCGAGGTATTTGTTGACCTCCGGATCGTTGAGCCACGCGGCATACTCCGCAGTTGCATCGCCCTCACTCAATCCCCGCAAACAAACGATGGAGCCAGTGAGCGCGTTTTCAGCGGAAATCACGATAGGTAAGTATACTGCTATGATAATGCCAGTATGCGCAACAGTATGGTACGATCCGGCATATGAAAAAGTTCAGCGACCTTGCCGTGCTGGTTACCGGCGGAACCGGATCGTTTGGCAGGAAATTCGTGGAAAAAGTCCTGCATGGCGACAAGCCGCGCAAGCTCATCGTGTTCAGCCGCGACGAGCTGAAGCAGCACGAGATGAGATCGGGGGGCCTGGACGCCGATTGCATGCGCTACTTTATAGGAGACGTGCGCGACCGGGAGAGGCTGCACCGCGCGATGAAGGACGTGGACGTCGTTATTCACGCCGCGGCGTTAAAGCACGTTCCCGCGTGCGAGTACAACCCCATCGAAGCGATCCAGACGAACATCATCGGAGCGCAGAACGTGATAAACGCGGCGATTGACATGGGAGTCGGCAACGCGCTGGCGCTAAGCACGGACAAGGCCGTGAATCCGGCGAATTTGTACGGGGCGTCCAAGCTCTGCGCGGAAAAGTTATTCGTGCAAAGCAACGCGTATTCCGGAGGCAAAACCGTCTTCAGCTGCGTGCGATACGGCAACGTCGTTGGCAGCCGCGGAAGCGTGATCCCCCTCTTTCTTGAACAGCGGAAAACAGGAACGATAACGATCACCGACGAGCGCATGACTCGATTCTGGCTGACTTTGGACCAGGGAGTGGATTTTGTTCTTCGTTCCCTGGAATTGATGCGCGGCGGGGAAATTTTCGTTCCGAAAATTCCGAGCGCCAGTCTCGCCGATCTCGCCGAGGCGATGGCGCCGGGATGTAAAAAGGTGATCACCGGCATTCGTCCGGGGGAGAAGCTGCACGAATGCCTGTTATCGGAAGATGAAGCCCGACACACAGTGGAACTCCACGACATGTTCGTGATCGAGCCCGAAGATGAATCGTGGGGATTCCGACGCTGGAAAGGATCGAAACCCAAAGAACACTGGCAGTACAGCAGCGATACCAATACGCAGCGGCTGACGGTGGAGCAACTGAGAGCCCTGGTCTGATGCCATGCCGGCCAAACTCGCCATTTTCGGCGGCGCTCCGGTGCGGTCCGGGCTCCTACCTTATTCCCGCCAATCGGTGGGAGAAGATGATATTGCCGCCGTCAACGCGGTGCTTCGTTCAGACTGGCTGACGACCGGGCCGATGGTTGAGGAATTCGAAAGGTCGTTTGCGTTATTCGCCGGAACAAAGCACGCCGTGGCCGTGGGCAACGGGACCGCCGCCCTGCATGCCGCGTATTGTGCAGCCGGAATCGGACCGGGAGACGAAGTGATAGTGCCGGCAATGACGTTTGCGGCGACGGCGAACGCGGCGGTGTTCCTGGGAGCGACGCCGGTCTTTGCCGATTGCGATCCAGAAACGCTCTTGATCGATCCTAAGAGCGTGGAAGCGCTCGTAACCAAAAAGACGAAGGCGGTTGTAGCCATGGATTACACCGGGCAGCCATGCGATTATGACGCGCTTCGAACGATCGCCGACGGTAAAAAACTGACACTGATCGCCGACGCCTGCCACGCGCTCGGCGGATTTTTGAACGACCGGCCGACAGGCTCGCTGGCTGATTTGAATGCTTTCAGTTTTCATCCGGTCAAGCCGATCGCCACCGGCGAGGGCGGCATGGTGACGACTGATGATCCGGAGATGGCCGTGCGGATGCGCTGCTTTCGCAATCACGGCATCACCACCGATCACCGGCAGCGACAGGAGCAAGGATCGTGGTTCTACGAAATGCAGGCCTTGGGGTACAACTACCGGCTGAGCGATATTCAGTGCGCGCTCGGCGTCAGCCAATTAAAGAAGGCGCCGGCATGGACCAAGCGCCGCCAGGAATTGGCCAAAATGTACGACATGGCGTTCTCCGCAACAAAAGGACTACGGCCGCTCTCCGTCCGAAGCGGCGTCTCGCACGCCTATCATCTTTACGTGATTCAGCTGAATCTCGATCTCCTTGCAGCGGATCGGAACGACATCTTCCGCGCGCTCAGGGCCGAGAACATCGGCGTGAACGTGCATTATATCCCAGTTCACCTGCACCCGTATTACCGCAAAAATTTCGGGACGCGCGAGGGACTGTGCCCGGTTGCGGAAAAAGCCTACACATGCATTCTATCGCTGCCCGTGTTCGCCGCCATGACCGACAAAGATGCCGATGACGTCATCGCAGCAATGGAGAAGGTACTCTCATATTTCGCCGCGTAGATGCCAGTATCACCACGCCACCGTATCCTCGTGCTCGGAGGAGGTTCGATAGGCAGGCGCCATGCGGCCAATCTGAGCCTGCTGGGCGTGCGAAAAATCGCCGTTATGGAACCGGACCCAGTTAAGAGAGCCGCGCTGGGAAAAGAATTGGACATCGAAACGTTTAATGACGCTTCCGGCGCGATCGCTGCGTTCCGCCCGACGATCGTTTTCGTATGCTCGCCGACAAAGGAGCACGTGCCGCAGGCGCTCCTCGCCGTGCGGGCAAACGCGGACGCATTTATCGAAAAGCCGCTGAGTCACGCCATGGAAGGAACCGGGGAATTGGAGCGGGTTGCGGCGGGCAGGATAGTCATGATCGGATGCAACATGCGCTTCCACCCGGGGCCGCGGAAAGTGAAAGAATTGATTGATAGCGGAGCCGCGGGGCGCGTCGTGCGTGCGCACATTCACGCGGCGTCGTACCTGCCGGACTGGAGGCCGCAGGACGATTACCGGAGCAGTTACAGCGCCGACCCGCTGCAGGGCGGAGCGATATTGGATTTCATACACGAGATTGATCTCGCGCTTTGGTACTGCGGCCCCGCGGCCCTGCTGCACGCGGCTGTGGAGCCGGCAGCGGAGATCGGACTTACGGTTGACGGGAAGGCCGTGATGAAACTCGGGCACTCATCCGGCGCGTCGAGCGAAATATCGGTGAGCTTTGTAAAAAAAGGATACGAGCGCGGCTGCACCATCGAAGGAACAGGCGGCAGAATCGCATGGGAATACGGGAAAGGAGTCCGGCTGGAGAGGAAGGACGGCTCTGCGATGGAATTTTTCCCGGAACCGCCTCATTATGAGCCAAATCGGATGTATCTGGATGAAATTGCGTATTTCCTGGAGTGCGTGGAGAATCGTTCCACTGCGTTTTCTGGCATTATCGAGGGCAAAGCCGCACTGGCCATCGCTCTCGCAGCACGCCATGGCAATCGCGATTGCCGCGGCCGCAATCTAGCATGAAGACTGTCGCCATCATCCAGGGGCGCATGAATTCCAGTAGGCTGCCGGGGAAAATTCTCTCCGACGTGGCCGGTGCGCCGCTGATAGCGCACGTTATAAGGCGCGCGGAAGCGTCTGAAGTTTTTCATGACGTCGTGCTCGCTACGACCTTGGATCGGTCGGACGATCCTGTAGAGGCGTTCTGCTCCTCGCACGGGATTCATTTTTTTCGCGGAGATTCGGACGACGTTCTCAGGCGTTATGCGGAGGCGGCGCGATCGTGCGGCGCAGAGCTGATCGCGCGACTTACCGGCGACTGCCCTCTTCTTGATCCCGCTGTTATCCGGCGAGTTGTTGAGTCATTCGACCCTGCGCGGCACGATTACGTGAGCAACGCGATACGCAGAACTTACCCGGACGGGCTGGATACGGAAGTGTTCACTATGTCCGCTCTTGCCGCCGCCGAAAAACGCGCCGCGCTGCCATCCGAACGGGAGCACGTGACTCCGTACATCCACAAGCATCCGGAGATTTTCCGCATCGGACACGTGACACAAGAGAGAGACTTATCGGCTTTTAGGTGGACCGTGGATGAAGCGCGCGATCTTGATTTTGTCCGCGCTGTGTTCACGGAACTCGGAGGCGGCATCTTCGGGCAGGACGAAATTCTGGCGCTGTTGAAGCGTCGTCCCGATCTGCAGAAAATCAACGAGGGCATCCAGTGCAACGAAGGATACCTGCGTTCTCTCCGGGGGGATGAAGCATCGGGATCAAATGAAAAAACATGTCGTTGAGTGTCAGCGCTTCGATTTATGGCATACTTTCCTCATATGCACGCCATATTTCGCGCCGATGCGAGCGTGTCCGCCGGGACCGGGCATGTAATGCGATGTCTGGCGTTGGCGCAGCGCATGAATTTGGACATACGGCGGAATTCCGGCCACGACTCCGTCTTCGTCTGCGCTGCGATCACTCCTTCGCTAAAAAACAGGCTGCGCGTGGAAAATATTGAGGTTGCGAATCTTTCAGCGGCGCCGTACGGCTCGGACGACGCCTGCGAGACTGCAAGACTGGCCAAATCTTTCGGGGCGGAGTGGGTAGTAGTTGACGGATACGGTTTCGGTTCTGATTATCAGGACTTTTTGAAACAGAACGGGCTCCGCGTGATTTTTCTGGACGATTACGGTCACGCTGGATCCTACAGCGCGGACATAATTCTGAACCAGAATGTCTCCGCGCGCGAAGAATGGTATCGCAAGCGCGATGCCAGCACCCGGCTCCTGCTCGGCCCGGATTACGTCCTGCTGCGGCGCGAATTCCTCGAATGGCGAGAAAAAAGGATCGCCCGCGCCGGCGCAGTGCGTCACATTCTCGTCACGCTCGGCGGAGCGGATCACGCGAACATCACTGCAAAAGCGCTACGGGCGATAGCGCGTACCGGATTTTCCGGGACGATCTCAGTCATCATCGGAGGGAGCAATCCGCATAGGAGCGCTCTGGAGGCGCAGGCAGATTCCATGGATGGGAACGTTCGCGTCGTCGTGGATGCTCTCGACATGCCGGCCAGGATGGCGGAGGCGGACATGGCGATATCCGCGGCGGGAACCACAAGCTGGGAACTGCTGTTCATGGGCGTGCCTTTTTTGACAGGATCATCAGCCGGAAACCAGACGGCGGTCTCGGAAGCGCTGGAACAATTGGGCCTGGCGAAAAATATCGGATGGTACAATGACGCGACGGAAAATGAGCTTGCCGGCTGCATCACGGGACTTATCGCCGACACAGAATTGCGATCGGCGCTATCGAGGAAGGGCCTGGCGACTGTGGATGGAAACGGCGCAGCGCGCGTGCTGCAGGCTATGCTAGTCATGCCGGCGGAGATTCCCGCGCCTGCGGCGATTTGCGCGCTGACAGTGCGCGACGCGACAATGAATGACGCGCGGATGCTCTTTGACTGGGCGAATGACCCCTTCATCCGCTCGTCCTCCTTTTCGCCGGAACCGATTCCGTGGAAAAATCATCTTGAGTGGATGAAACGCAAACTTGCCGACGGCAGGTGCCGCATTTATGTCGGCATCGCCGGCAATCGGGCAATCGGACAGATACGTTTTGACGTCCGTGACGACGGCGACGCCGAAATTGACGTTCATCTGTCGCCGGCTGAGCGCGGAAAAGGTTATGGAACGCGGCTGATAATGGAGGGCGTTAAGCGTTTTTTCGGCAAGACTTCATCCGGCGGAACGGTTCACGCTCTTGTGAAAACCGGCAATGCAGCCTCGCGGAACGCTTTTGTCAAAGCTGGATTTGAGGACCTCGGAAAAGAAGCGGCTCACGGAACTGAGGTGTATCATTTCGTTTTCCGTCATCCATAAGCTCTGTGTACGTCGTCTGCGGCTGTAAATTATGGAATCGTCGCGTCTTCGATGAAGTGATCTCACGGTTCCCGGGGACGTGGCACTTTGTCTCGAAGAAGGAAGATCTGACGCTCGCGATGGTGCGGAAAATCAAGCCGCGATACATCTTCTTTTTGCATTGGTCATGGATGGTGTCGCGGGAGATTATGGACGCGTGCGAGTGCGTCAACTTTCACATGACCGATCTGCCATTCGGCCGGGGAGGATCCCCGCTTCAGAATCTCATCCTGCTTGGGAAAAAAGACACCGTCCTCACTGCCCATCGGATGACGGAGGAATTGGACGCAGGACCGGTGTATTTGAAGAAGCCGATGAGTTTGGGAGGCTCAGCTCAGGAAATTCTTGAGCGTTCAAGCGAACTTGCAGCCGAGATTATCGGACAGATCATCCGCGAACATCCGGAGCCTAAGCCGCAGACTGGCAAAGTGGTGACGTTCGAGCGCAGGACGCCGGAAGAGAGCGAAATCCCGGAAGGACTGTCTCCAGAGAAGCTCTATGACTTCATCCGGATGCTGGATGCGGAGGGCTATCCTCGGGCTTTTTTCCGTTATAAAGATTTCCGTTGCGAGTTCCGTAATGCTAGATTTGCCGGCGGCGCCGTTCAGTCGGACGCAACTATCGTTCCAGATCATCTTTTATGAACGTCCTGATTGTCGCCGCACATCCGGATGATGAAGTCCTCGGCTGCGGAGGAACCATCGCCCGCCTCGCAGCGGAGGGCAACCGCGTGTCGATTTTGATCCTCGGCGAGGGCGTCAGCTCGCGCCACGAAAATCCGACGGACGCCGACCCTGCGCTGCTTAAAAAACTCCACGCTCAGGCTGAGAGTGTGGGAAAGTTTCTTGGTGCGCAAGACGTCTCCCTCACGAAACTTCCGGACAACCGCTTCGACACTGTCCCCCTCCTCGACATCATCAAGATCGTCGAAACGAAGATAGAAACGATAAAACCTGCAATCGTCTACACCCAACACGGAGGCGACCTGAACATTGATCATGCACTGACCTTCCGCGCAGTGCTGACTGCAACGCGCCCGATGAAGGGCGGTTGCGTGAAGAGAGTGCTTGGTTTCGAAGCGAGTTCCTCTTCGGAATGGGCATTTCAGAAGTTCTCGCCGGTCTTCCGCGCGAACGCTTTTATGGATATTGGCGCGACGCTGGACAAGAAGATCAAGGCAATGAGCATGTACGATGGCGAAGAGAGGCCGTTCCCGCATCCGCGCAGCCCGGAGGCTATTCGCGCGAAGGCGCTCGCATGTGGCAGCGTTGCCGGGCTGAGCGCAGCGGAGGCATTTGAGATAATTCGCGACATGCAATGAAACCAATAACGATCGGACGCCGCGCAATCGGCCTTGCCGCAGGGCCCGCTTACATAATCGCGGAGATGTCGGCGAACCACGGGCAGGATAAGGCGAAGGCAAAGGAGATGGTACATGCGATGAAAGAATCCGGAGCGGATGCCGTGAAGCTGCAGACGTACACGCCGGATACCATTACCATCAATTGTCACAATTCGTACTTCACGGACTGCCTGAAAGGAACGATCTGGGAAGGACAGTCGCTCTACGAACTGTACGGCGATGCCTTCACGCCGTGGGAGTGGCAGCCGGAACTGAAGGAGCTGGCAGAACATCTCGGCATGGATTGCTTCTCGACGCCGTTCGATGAGACCGCAGTGGATTTTTTAGAACGGATGGATGTCCCCGCTTACAAGGTCGCTTCTTTTGAATTGGTGCATCTTCCGTTGATCCGCCGAATCGCAAAAACCGGAAAGCCGATGATCCTCTCTACAGGCATGGCAACCAAGGCGGAAATCGGCGACGCGCTCGCGGAAGCTGGCAGGGCCGGGGCAAGGGAGATGGCGCTTCTCAAATGCACAAGCGCGTATCCGGCGAAGCCAGAGGACGCAAACCTGCGAACCATTCCGGATATGATGAGGGAATTCGGCGTTCCCGTCGGCATTTCCGATCACACGACTGGCGACGCCGTTCCAGTCGCCGCCATCACGCAAGGCGCGTGCATAATCGAAAAGCATTTCGTGCTCGACCGCGAGCGTGACAAGGGGCCGGACAGCTCTTTTTCGATGGAACCGCTGGAATTTCGGAAAATGGTGGATGTCGTTCGCGCCGCGGAAAACGACCCCGGATCGGCGGAAATTGACGGGAAAGCGCTCGGCACCGTGCGCTACGGACCCGCAAACGGAGATAAAGGCAATCTGATCTTCCGTCCTTCCGTGTTCGTCGTGGAAAACATGCGAAAAGGCGACACATTCACGGAGCGCAACACGCGCATAATACGGCCGGGATACGGCCTGCCGCCGAAGGAACTGGAGAATGTCCTAGGCCGGAAAGCCACGTCGGCCATCTCCCGCGGGACGCCGCTCTCGTGGGCATTGGTTGCAAATATTGGCATACTGCACCCATGAACATCATAATCACGTCATTTGAGGGCTCCGTCGATAAGACCGCTCTGGAGCGGGCGTTTAAAGGATTGGAGCTGAACCTGTGCATCTCAGTCACGAACAAGCGGGAGGTAATACCGGATCTGAACGCCAAGGAGCACCTCTGGATGGAGGAGCGCCCCCTTCGAGAGGGACATTTCACGGACACAAACTGGAACACCATCGCTCCTCTCGATGAAGAATTGATAGAACGGATGAGGCCTTTTGAATGTGTGTTCATGGAAATGGTGGGGAAATACGTGCATCGAACACGTTTCAAGCTCTCCGGCGATATGCCTTACGGCGAACGGCGGCGCCAATATTTTTCCCACTTGCGGTACTGGAACGATTTCCTGGATACCAGGAAGATCAACCTTGTCTTGATGTATCACATGCCGCATAAATGTTACGACTACATCCTGTATAGTCTTTGTAAGACCAAGGGCATCCATGTCTTGTACTTGGAGCATCTACAGGCGATAGATTCGATTTTCGTCGTGCGGGACTGGGAAGATTCTGTAGTCGAAATCGGAGAAAACATACGCCGATTCTCCGATGAGTATGCGGATCCGGAGAAACCCATACCGCTGTCGGACAATTATCAGTGGTACTTCGAATATTTCCGAAGAGAACACCCCGTCGTCTGGTACAAGCCCAGGCAAGACGGCCTCGTGCGGCGAAACTTCCTCCTCAAGTGGCGCAAGAAGGCCCTGAAAGTCTTCAAAAGAAACCCGCGCACGTTCTTCCAGAGCGTTCTCTCCCGGCAATTCTGGTCCCATAAGCTGCAACAGCACCGGACGATCCGATTCTACGACGACCACGCGAAGTTGCCCGATCTATCGCGGCCCTTTGTATATGCTCCTCTCCATTATCAGCCGGAGGCGAGTACAGTGCCGGGTGCGGGGGCGTATGCCGACCAAGAACGCGTTATCCAGCTCATAGCGGCGAATTTACCAAAGAACGTCGCGATCTACATCAAGGAGCATCCCGCACAGGGAGAGCGCTGCCGCAGCATCGCCTTCTACAAGACTCTCCTTGCCGTTCCTTCCGTTACATTCGTGCCGCGTGAAATGGATACGTTCCAGCTTATTGATCATGCCGTCGCCATCGCGACCGGAGGTGGCACCGCCGGTTTTGAGGGATTCATGCGACAGAAACCGGTGCTGATGTTCGGGCATTATTACTATCAATTCGCGCAAGGCGTGCACCGTATCCGCACCGCCGAAGAGTGCAAGAAAGCGATTGACGCCATTTTTGCGGGTAAGGCGACAATTTCCGAACGACAGATCCGCATTTTCCTGAAGGCGATTGAAGAATGCGCCACTCCATACCCCGGCCCGCCGGACAGTCCGTTTGAGAAATATTCCCAGGATGAGAAGACCACCTTATGGGCGGAGCTAATCGGAAGAAACGTTCGCCAGGTCATGGCTCTTCTGCGATGATCCAAAAAGCGCATCCAGTTCCTGCACGATCGCCGCGCTGCTGTTTTTCATGTTTTCATCCGCGGAAAGATGCGACACATTAAAACACCACGGATCGAGGACGCCATGCACACAGGTCTCTTCTATCGCCTTCAGATAAAGGCGGCACTGGAGAAGAGTGGGGGCCGCCCCGCCGTCGAAGATCTCACGGACCGCATTGCGGCAGTCGTCCATGGAATGAATGCGATGCACTCCCGGCGCATACTGATAGTAGCAATGTCCGAACATGAAAACTGGCTTCCCGCGGAAAGACGCTTCGAATCCCGCCGTCCCTGCCGTAGTCGCGATGGCCCGGCAATGCTCTCGCATGGCAAATGTATCGAATGAGCGCGGTATGAATCGCACGCGCGAAATGGCGGCGAAGTCCCTGTAAAAATCGACAGTGCGCTTTTCGGACGAACTCGGACGCGGGTGTTCTTTGACATAGATCATGACCTCCTGCGGAAGTAGGGCGCTCAGCATTTGAGCCATAAGGACTTGGTCCGCATAGCCGCCCGCTAGCGGAACCGTAGTCGCCTCGGGCTGGAAGGAAAGTGGCATGTACACGTACGAGCGGCGGAGATCGGGCGCGTCGGAGGCATGGGTATCGTAGAACGCATTGGCCTCTGTCATGCTCTTATTTCTTTTCCATGCCCGGTACGCCCGTGCAGCGCCGCGCGGAGTCGCATAGGCGAGACCGTGGCGAAGGAAGGCGACTGGATCCGTTTTCAGCAACCGCTTGACCGCCGCTCCATGGGACAAATCCAGATCCTGTTCTTCGAGTGTGGGCACCTCGCCGCTTGGATTCACGAGACCGCGGTACCGCAGATCGAGGCGCTCTTCGAGAGGAATTGTCAGCGGGTCATGATCCGGGCCGTACTGCAACAGAAGCTCGCGGTAGCGGTCGCGAACCTGCACGGCGGATTCCTCCCAATCATGCTCTACAAACGACACATCACGGATAGACGTAACGCCGAAATAGACGACGGGGATATTCCTGAGCTTGCAGAGCGCGTAGATGATGATGTCGGGGATCTCGTGCGGCACCCACGCCGACAGGTACAGGCCGATCCTGTGACGCGTGAGATAATCATTCCAGAAACGCAGATGACGCAGATACCATCGTTTCCGCACGCCGTAGGAGATGCTCCTCTTCCATTCCAGCCGCGAGACCATTTCCATGAACGTCGCCTCACATTCGCGCATTGCCATGATGAGAGCCTCATCAATCGGAGCGAGCGTCTGCCAATCAACTCCAGCATACTCACACCCGCGTATCATGCTGGAGGCAAACCACTCCTGATTATCTGCCGGCATGCCACGGAAAAATTTCGGTTCCACGCCGACGGAAATGATGCCGCAAAAATCAAACGGCCTCTCATTCAGGACGTTTTCCATAACCTGACGGGCAAAATCCATCCCGAAACGCCCGACGATTGCGCGGATGGGAGCGGCGCTTGCCATAGGCAAGCAGTGTGTCTTGAAAAGGACGGCTCGACAAGCCATGCACGCTCCAAAGAAGTACATGCTATGAATCTCACGGCTTCTGAGCGATCGCCCAGAAATAATCCACCCGTCCGCTCCATTGGACGAGTGTCTCGAGGAACCAGCGAATCATAGAACGGAAAAAGGAGTAACGGGAATGTTTCCACGGCGGAGAAGATGATGTCGATTGGCCGGATGGCTGCGTATATTTCGATGATTTCTCTCCTTGGCGACGCAGTCCTAGCCGGAACAAGAGTTCGGGAATGCCTTTCCCCTCACTGTCAAAATCCCTCTTCCCCTGCGCTATGATCCGAAAACCGAATTGCTTAAGAAATCCCGGCAGTGTGCGGTTATCGAAGTACCATAGATGCTCGGGGTAGAAGAGCTCCCAATCATCTCTAATGGTACGCGGGGAAAAGCCGCGCAAATTCGGCGTTTCGATGACCAGATGACCGCCAGAAGGCAGCGCATCGTGTAGTTTTTGGATGTCCCCGCGCGGATCATCGAGATGCTCGATGACGTGGAAGAGCGTGATAACACCGATATTTCTCGCTTCCGCTATAGATCCGACGTCATCAATTGACCCGCAAATGACATCAAGCCCGAGCGAGCGGGCATGGGCGACTCCGTCCGCTCCCGGTTCTATCCCACAGCATCCCGTATATCCATGTTCATCAAGAACCTTGAGAAAGAGGCCTTCACCCGTTCCAACGTCGCATGTGTTATTCAACAAAAGATGACGACGGATGATGTTCGTACGGTCAATCGCGTTTCTGCGGCGCCGCAGAGTTTTCGCTTCATCAATGCCAACGGCGACGTTGCTGTAATGATCAGATGGAAGAATTTTGTCTTTGAGCCACAGAAACCCGCACGAGGGACAGAGCAGCATCTCCATGTCGCGTATGCGGCATAATGCTCCTCTTGTTCCGCAAATCAGGCACTGCTCAGGCATACACAAATGGTACGGAAGACCTGCATAGGATACAGAATTAGTGATGGCCTGAGAGCCGGGCTGCGGAAGACAGGCAACAACTAGACACGGCGCCGTGTCTAGAACTTTTGCTCCTCCCATAAATGAAAGAAAGCTCCATTTCTTTTTAGCAACTCCTCCAGTGTCCCCTCCTCCGCCACCTTGCCATCCTTTAGGACGATTATTTTGTCGGCATGCTTGATTGTTGAGAGCCGGTGTGCGATCACGATCGCTGTGCGACCTGTGATCGCTTCGTCAATCGCATCCTGAATGAGCTGCTCCGTCTGGCTGTCGAGCGAGCTTGTTGCTTCGTCCAGGATTAGGATCCCGGCGCCCTTGAGAAGCGCGCGAGCGATGCTCACACGCTGCTTTTCACCGCCGGAGAGTCTGACCCCACGGTCACCTATTAGAGTATCGAGGCCGCAAGGCAGCTGTTTCACGAAATCTTCCAGGCGCGCGGCCCGGACGGCCTCCATAAGCGCAGAGTCGCTGACGTCGTGCAGGCCGTAGGTGATATTGTTCTTGAGGGAATCGTGCAGGAGCAATGTTTCCTGACTTACCACCGCCATATGCGCGAGATAGGAATCGAGCGTGTTGTATCTGATGTCTTTGCCGTCAATGAAGATGGAACCTGGCGGGCAATCGTAATACCGCATCAGGAGACTGATAAGCGTGCTCTTACCTGCGCCAGTCGGCCCCACGATCGCCGTCATCTGGCCACCGACGATGGTTAGAGAGATGTTCTTGAGAATGCTCCGATCGGTGTAGGAGAACGTGAGATTGCGACATTCAATATTTTTCCGCAATCCAGAAAATACCTGGTCGCCATCCTCCACAAAATGCTTGCCGGAGTCGTTGAAGACGGAGAGAACAGCGTCGAGAGCGCCGGATGAGGAAGCGAAGGCGCCGCGGAAACCGGAGATCATGCCGAACTTTCCCGAAGCGTTGATAATCGCGTAAAAGTAGACAATGAGCGCGGGCCCGGATGCGATCTGCTCGCGTCCGAAGATGTAGAGCGCCCCCACCAGAATCACCGTCGCCACTAGCATTGTGATTATTTCCTGCAGCGGCAGCATGATCGCCTGCAGTGCGTTCGCCCGGAAATCGAGACGCGCCTTTGCATCACTGATATCGGCATACCGCTGCTGCTCGAGCCTTTCCGTCCGGTAGGCCTTCACGAGCGGGATGGTGGAGAGGATTTCGACGGACTTCTTGTTCATGTTTGATCCCTGGTTCAAAATTGAGTACGAGAGCCGCTTGATCCGAAGAATCATCGTGCGGATCGCGAAATGGAGGATCGCGAAGAGTGGCAATGCCACGAGCGTCAACTTCCACGAAATGAGGAAAATAACGATGAAATAGGCGATAAGAGAGAAGAGCGCATTGAGGAGCCGATCGAAGATGGCGAGCGGCTGCAACGCACGCTGGGAAAAATCCAGAAGCAGCGCGCTGTGATGGCCGATGTTCGTGGTATCGAAGAAGAGTTTCCCGAACTGCAGGTACCGCGCGAAGAGCATTTTCCGCAGATGATGGAGCGTGCGTTCGGAGAAGTACGAAATGCTGACGATTGAAAGGAACTTGAGCGTGTTCTTGAACGTGTAGACTGCGATGAAGCCGCACAGGAGAATAACGAAGAGCAGCCGGTCGTTGCGGAGGATGGACGGCGGAAGCATCTGCATCCACGGTCCCGCGTATGGGAGTTCGGTCACAAACGCAAAGCTCTTATAGAGGAACCCGCTGAGGATCGGAATAAGGAGTCCCATCCCAACGCCTTCGGACATCGCCGCGAAGAGCGAGAGCACCAGCGGGATTAGGATATGGATCGGGCGGATGTGAATCTTCCGCAGCAGAAACAAGAGTTTTCCGATGTTCGACGAAGGCATCGCGTGCATGCTGATAGTGCGCAAACGCTATCGGACTTGGCGTTTTTCCGCAAGCAGAAGCGCGTAAAGCTCCCGGAGCCGGTTGGCGGACTGTTTCTGCGGATACAGGCGCGTGACCGCGTCCCGATATCCCCTACCACGTTCCGCTCGCTCCGCGGGCGGCAACTGCAGAAACCGGATGACGCGAGCTGCGAGTCCTGCCGTATCTCGAATAGGAACCACAAGAGAAGGATCAATGGGACTGAGGACTTCGCCGACTGCCCCGGCATCGAAGGCGAACGCGGGGCGGCCGCACGCGAGCGCCTCGATCAGCGACAATCCGAATCCCTCGTACAGTGAGGTGGATATGAGGACAGCGGAACGCCGCATCAGATCAACCAATGCCTCCTGCCGCACGGTGCCGAATATCCGCACGTTCGGAATATCGCGCAGAATTTTCTGCTGCCCGGCGGACCGTCGGCCGACGTCGGCGATTTTGAGTCCCCGCTCACTGAGCCGTCGATAGACGTCGATCAGATACCGGAAACCTTTTCGCGGATGGATGAATGCGCCGACGGCGATCACGTCAAACTCCGATAATGCGTCGTTATTAGGGACAAACTGACCAGTGTCAACTCCATTTGGAACTATATGAATGCGTGTCGCATCACACCCGTAATCCGCCGCGATCCTCTCCGCCGCAGTCCTGGACACCGTGACGACGTGCGGCAGCGTCCGACAGAAGCGTTTCTGCCAGCGGAGGAGAAAGAAATACTTCATACGCCAGAAGAGGCCTTCAAGAAAAGACGATTCCTGCAGTGCGATGCCGAGATCTGCCGATACCGGATGGTGAATGAAAAAGCAGAGAGGCACTCCGGTCTTCCGCAACGCGAGAAGCGCCGGCCCCATTGTCTGGTTCAGATGGATGACGTCGAACTGCTTCCAAAAGGCATGATGTGGAGGATGACGCCGGATCACCGCAAGCGCGAATAATCTGTCAGCGCAGCCAAAGTAGTACTGACCAATCCGCGCATGGAGAATTTCCACGCGGACGTTTTCCGGAAGATCGTGGTGCTCCGGTTTCGTGCGATTCGCGAGGATGGTGAACTGCACTTCCGGCAAAGCGGAGAGAAGCGGCAGGTGATTGCCTCCTTTATACGCATCGAGAACGGTGGTGAGGATACAGACGCGCATATGAGCTCCACTCAAATAATTAACTTGTAACTGCTGACGATTGACTCATCGTCAATAGTAAATTGTGAATTGTCAATTGTCGGCGCAAGCTCCTGTAGACTACCTGCTGTGGTACGAAGCCGCACCCGTTGGCAAAATCTTCTCGTATTACTCTCCAGCGTCGCTCTGACGTTGCTTGCTGCCGAAGGAGCGTTCCGGCTGCTCGGCGTCTCGTATCCATATTGGTCCCGCGTTGATCCGATGACCGGGTATTCACCCAGGCCCGGAGTCTCGGGTTGGGTGCATGACGAAGGCGACGCATTCGTGCAAATCAACGCAGACGGATTTCGAGACCGGGATCACTCGCATGAGAAACCCGCGGGCACCGTGCGCATCGCCGTACTCGGGGATTCCTTCACCGAGGCACGGCAAGTGGACGTGTCGGAGACGTTCTGGTCCGTCACGGAACGGAAGCTCGCGGATTGCCGCGGTCTTGCTGGCCGCCAGGCGGAAGTACTGAATTTCGGGGTATCGGGGTATGGCACCGTGCAGGAGTACCTCCTGCTGGAACATGTGTGGCTGTTCCATCCCGACGTGGTGCTCGTAGCGTTCTTCGCAGGCAACGACATTCTAAATAATTCCTTTGAACTGGAACGGAACACACAAAAACCGTACATGCTTGAGCAGAGCGGATCGTTGGTCGCTGACTTCTCCTTCCGCGATACGGCATTCTTCCGCAGACAGACTTCATTGCCGGCGCGATTCCTGCTCTCTGTGACTGACAATTCGCGCGTTGCGCAACTCATCGCGGAAAGCGTGCGGGTTTTTCGCCATCATCGCGCGGTTCGCAGAGCAATGTCGGCGGCGACAGGAACAGGCGCGGTGCCGCGCGAATTGGGGCTGGATCCGGAAATTTATCGTCCCCCGGTGATCAAGAGTCATATCGAGGCATGGCGTGTAACCGAGCGTCTCCTGTCGGCTATGGGGGAGCAAGCACGCATGCATGGTGCGCGGTTCGCGGTGATCACGATTCCCCATCATGGCCAGACACGCCCCGACCGCTCCAAGCGCGTCGCGGAAGAAAGAGCTCTCGGCGTACGCGATCTCTTCTACGCCGAAGACCGCATTACTGCACTCGGCGCGCGGGAGGGATTTCCGGTTTTTGCAATCGGACGATCCATGCAGCGCGAAGCAGAGAAGACAGGCGCGTTTTTGAACGGTTTCGTGAAGACGGAGCTGGGCGCGGGACACTGGAACGCGGAGGGTCATCGGATTGCCGGCGCATTGATCGCGGATGAGCTGTGTGAATACTTGAAGGTGAGGTGATCTACTGCATTCGCATCAGAACACCTTCAACAAAAACAAATATCAGAATCAAAACCATAAGCACTTGCATGCCGCGTTTAAGCAAGAGAAGTGTTCTAGAAAGCATTATGGAGAAGGGAAAATCTTCCAACTACGGAGAAAAGTGAGTTCCTCGGAACTGTGATAGGCATCCTGGGTCAGAGCGCCGTCGTAATAGGTGGTATGTGTCGGGAGCACGTTGTAGGTGAAAACGGCGATTATTATTATGGCGGCCAGCGTCGCGCTCGCGGATATCCGGCGCCATCGCGGCGGGAACAGCCAGATTTGTTCCAACGCAAGGATGAAGACGAACGGTATCAGGGGCACAAAGAACCTGAATTTCCATACCGGCCACGCGGAATACAGGATCGCCTGCAGCACGAGGAGAATGATGACTGGCCGGAATTTCCGCATCCGTTCCGGCGAAAAGGCCATCTCGATCAGACCGAACGAGAAGAAAAAGAACGCAATGGGCGCAATGATGAAGAGCTTGCGCGCTGCGTAGTACAGGTTATACGGAATCCAGACGGTGAAAACGCTATGGAGAATCCCGAGCATGTCGCGGAACCCGACTGAGATAACGCCGTCTTCGGGAATCTGAATGCCAGTTTTGATGTAAACATACCTCATCTGCCATTTCTGGTGATAGAACGGATCGCCGAATATAAGCGAGCTGCGGATAAACCACGGCGCCACAATGATTCCCGCAATAGCGAGGAGCAGCGCCGCGTGCAGCAAGAACCGGCTCCATTGGCGCTGATCAAATGCAAGTATCAGGATTCCGGCTGGCGCCAGGATCATGCACTGGTAATTGGCGAGATAGCCGACGCCGGCTATGATCCCGAGCAGCATCGTGCGCGACCAGGATGGTCTGGAAATCGCCGTAAGAAGCCAAAGCAGGTATATCGCGGCCTGCGCCGTGTAGAGCGCGCCGTTACCGGAGTAATCAATTAGAACGTAGGACGCAGCCGTCCATGCTGCGGCGGCGACCCCGGCCCATTTGCCGATCAGGCGCGACACAATTATGGAAACCAGCCAGATGATCAGGACGCCCAGTAGGAGAGAGACAAGCCTGAGCGACAGAAATGCGTCGGCGATATCGGACGACCCTCCGCGGAGTAACGTGACGGCCGCGCCGATAACCGGCAGAAGCGGCCCGTGCATCTTAAGCGGGATGCCGCCCGTGGCAGGTTGCGCCGGATAAAGGGATGGATCGGCGGTGTCCGGACCGGTGAACGCCAGCAGCCGTCCGTCGCGATGGAAGGAGGCCGCCACGGACGCGTCGTCAATCACGTCTCCGTGCATGAACCAGTTCCACCGGACCGCCTGCACGCGGACAAGGAATCCGAGAAATATAATGGCAAGCAGAGCGAGGCGCGCGTTATTGCGAAACATGCGGTAACGATACCATGCCGGGCTGTTTTGCCCATTATTTCTTTTCCGGAACAAATCCCCTTTCAAAATACTCATTCTCTTTCGTAACTTCGTCCACGTCCCTCCTGCGTCCGTCCAGCACGCTCTGCGCGGCCAGAACGCCCATTTCCAGCGAGTGGTCCTGATTAGTGTATCTAAAACGCCCTGGCCGGCCGATTGCGTGGAAATTTTCGAAATTATCCAGCCATTTGAGAACGACGCCGAGATATTCCGAGTAATGCAGATCATAAAGCGGATATACATGCGACTGCCGAAATAGGTGCGCGCTGGTGACGTCCGTGCGATCCAGAACTCGCAGCCGCTCGAGAGCGGCGACGGTCATGGAGAAGAGTGTGTCTTTCGCGGCATTCCAGATTTCGTCCCCTGCGAAGCAGAAAAATTCGACGAAGAGCGAAGTATGGCCCGGCGGGCACATCTCCGCGCTGAAATTTTTCATCTCGGAAATCCGCCCGAAAGGCACGCTCTTATCGGGGAAATACACCCAGTTATCCGGTACGATCCTCTCGCGACGAACAGTGAGAAACAGGTATACCTGCGCCCGAAACCGCAAATGGCTTGCAGCTTCCGTCACGCACAAAGGAGGAGCCGGATCGAAGATTTCAACGGCCCGCGTGATCGGAATGGATGAGACGACGTGCTGAGGCCTGCACGTCTGCTTAAGTTCGCCGCAATGAATATCCACGTCGGTGATTTTTCGTCCTTTCCATCGAATTCTGACTGGTTCCGCACCGACGTGAATGACGCTTCCTTTGTTCTCGATGCGCCGTCGTATCGCTTCGTAGATCGAGCCGGATCCAAGCGAAGGATAATAAAAGGAATCCACCAGTGTCTTCGGGCCGCTGCTTTTCCACACCGCTTTTTTTAGAGCCGCCCACAGGCTGAGCCCGCCGATGCGCTGGTTCGCCCAATCAACACTTATTTCGCCGCATGGAAGGCCCCATATTTTCTCCGTGTAATTCAGCATGTTGAATTCCGCCAGAGTGCGCCCGAACTGCGAGACGGCGTAGTCTTCGAATGAATGTATGGATCGCGGCGCGACAAGTTTGCGCAGCCGTTCCCACGCGTAATCCCGCATCATCATGAATGCGCGGAGCATTCCCAGTTGCGACAGGACGTTGCGAAACCGGATCGGGTAGAAGTAAAACTTTCCGTCAACGCAAAAACGCGTCAGTCGCGGAACTTCCCTCCACTGCTCCCCGAGCAGGTCTTCGATAAAATCATAAAGGTACTTGTTTTTGCTGTAAAAGCGATGCGGCCCGATGTCCGTCCGGTATGTGCCTTCCGGCCGCTCGAAAACGAGCGTCCTGGCCAGCCCGCCGACCTGCGGCGCTTTTTCCACTACAGTCACCGTTTTGCCGGCGCGCGAAAGTTCCATTGCCGCCGCCATTCCGGACGGCCCGGCGCCGAGGATGAGTATCTGATCTGATGACAGAGGGGGTGAGGGGGTGAGGGTTTACCTCCTGCTCTTCGCTTTCCGCTGCGCAGCCCTCTCTTTGATGCGCGTCAGGGCCGCTTCGCGTGCCCGCCTACGCTCCTGCAGGCGCTCGCTGAGCGTCCTGGGAACCTGCTTATTCGGAGGCGTTACTTTCGTTACGGGAACGACCGGCGCGCGCGGAGCCGGAGTTGCAGGAGCCGGAGTGCTTGTATTGAGGTACGCACGGCCTCCGCCGCCTCCACTGCCGCCGCCTCCACTCGTGCCACTGGTGGTCGTCGTGCTTGCAGACGTCGTGGTAAAGACCCATCCGTCGGAGTTATTGCCGCTGTTCGTGCAATCCTGGCAGACAATCGTGTACGACGCGTCGCTGTCTTTTACGTCAAGCGTGCCTATTGTGTACACGTTGCCGACCGCTGCGACGGTGTACCGCGACCCGTTCGTCGTTGAACGCAGAGAGAGGGTGCCGGCCGCGCTGGCGAGCGTCAGCCTGTTCGTGGTTGTCGTTGTTGTCCCGACCGCGAAGTTCAAAGTGTCGTTGCCTGAGGGGCTCTTGACGAACCTGTAGAACGTCGTCGAGCCGCTGAGAGTTTTGTTCGCTCCGTTCATGGTGACGGTGCTGGTTCCTCCGGCGAACGATCCGGATGCCTGCGTCGTCCAGTTGCCGCCGACTGTTATCGCAGAACCGTTCGCGTTGAATGTCCCGGAGTTATTCATGGCCCCCGTGATGCTCATGCCATAATTGGTCGTGCTCGTATCGAGGACGCCGCTCGTGATGGTCAGAGCGCCGGACATGTTAAGGGCGCCGCCGAGAGTCTCGGTTTTGCTCCCTGAGACGCCGGTGTTGTTGAGCGTGAAGTTATACACGGGCTTGCCCGCGAAATTCAGAGTGGTGTTGCTTTGGGAAACCTGCGTCCAGGTGCCGGCGGAAATCGTGACGGTCGGCGACGAGCCGGAAATGGTGACGCTGCCGGAGTTGGTCACGTCGCTGTTGGTCACGAGCGCCCCGGATGCGTAATTGGCGATCGTTATGCCGTTCATTCGCAACGTCTTGGAGTTGGTGCTTAGATCAAGCCTCCCTTGCGAGATCGTGAGGGAGCCGGAGAGCGCCAGATTATTGGTCGCGATGACTATGGAGTTCGCGCCGTTCCTGCCGTTATTGCGAACGATCATGTTCTTAAACCTCCCGCGTTGGAGCGGGGTGAAAGTCTGCGTGCCAAAACCGGAGAAAACGATTGTGCCGGTGGAAGTGAAGTACGTCGGCGTCGCCCCGGGGGTGGTGATGGTCATGCTTCCGGAAAGCGAGAGCGTTCCCTGCAGGCCTCGGACGATGCCTCCCGTTTGCGTGTAGCTCCCCGAGAGCGAGATCGGAGAGGTGCCGCCCACAAAGTAACCGCTGCCGATCCTCAAGCCTCCTGTGCCGATCTTCAGGGTGCCGGTGCCTATAAGGAGGGATCCCGTCCAGAGATTGTTGAGCTCGATTGCTCCAACGCTCAGAATGCTGCGGATACGGACAACGTGCGACCCCGTTCCTTTCGTTAGCACGGCTTTGTCACCCGCTCCGGGAATGCCGACTCCGCCGACTCCCGTTCGTGTCGCGGACCAGTTCGTTGCATTCTCCCACTGGCTGTTGTTATTGCCATTTCCGTCGGTGCCTACCCAAAAGAAGACGGCAGCGGAAGCGCTCGGCGCCATGAGGAAGAAAACGGTACAGGCGCTTATAACTTTCACCGCCTCTCGGCGAAGTTTTAATATTTGGGAGCGCATAGATTCGTCCGGAAAGGATAATTAGCCGTAATCATCCTCCATCCGCCGGATATTTCAATTTGCAGCCGACGACATTTGTTGTATTTAAACTTTTGCGCCCGACGCGCAATTCCCATGCTTCATCTTCTGGTAAACTGCCCGTGAACTCCATCCGTGTTCGTCGTATGTTCGACAGAATCGCCATCGGCAGGCTCTCCATCTTCGGCCAGCTTTGGCAGTTTCTCCGCATGCGAAAGCGATGGTGGCTGCTTCCTCTCCTGATCATCATTCTGCTGCTTTCCCTGCTTCTTGTATTCGCACAGGGATCGGCGCTGGCGCCGCTGATCTACACCGTATTCTAGGTTCAGATGAAAATTCCTCCTCCGTTCAATTGGCTCTGGTCCGCATGGAAGATATTCGGCGCGGCAGTTGGAAAAGCGATGAGCAAAGTCATTCTCACGATTCTATGGATCGCAGGATTCGGCTTGTATGCGATCATCCTGAAAATCATGCGGCTTTTTGCAAAGAAGTCGCGCGCGCCGGACACTTATTGGATTGATGTTCCCCCGCCGCAACCCGGCGACCTGCATCGTCAATTTTAGAATTCCCCATTCTACATTCTCAATTCCGCATGATTCCAGGTTCCAGGCCCCGTAATATTCTCGGCGTCTCATGCTATTACCACGACAGCGCCACGTGTCTTCTGCGTGAAGGGGAGATAGTTTTCGCCGCGCATGAAGAACGGTATACCCGCAAGAAACACGATGAATCCCTTCCTGTGAACGCGGTTGAACATGCGTTGAGGCACGCCGGAATCGCGATCGGAGACGTTGACGCCGTTTGTTTTTACGAGAAGCCGCTCCTCAAGTTCCTCGACAGGATAGTTCCTACGTACATAGAACACTGGCCTCGCGGATTTTTGAGTTATCACAGCGCGATGCACGAGTGGATGCAAAAAAAACTGTGGATTCCGCAGAACATAAGGAAGGAACTCGGCTACGAGGGACCCGTGCTCTTTACGAGCCATCACGAATCGCACGCGGCTTCCGCCTATTACGCATCGGGATTCCCGGACTCGACCGTCGTGACTGCCGATGGCGTCGGTGAGTGGGCGACCGCCGCCATAGGATATGGCAAGGGAACGGACCTGAAACTTGTAAAAGAGATACATTTTCCCCATTCGCTCGGGCTGCTCTATTCCGCCCTGACTTATTATCTCGGATTCAAAGTGAACAGCGCCGAGTACAAAGTGATGGGCCTGGCTCCTTACGGCGAACCGAAATATATTAAGGAGATGCGCGAATTGATCGAGATTCGCGACGACGGGAGCTTCCGGCTCAATATGCGCTACTTCTCATTTGAGCACGGGCTGCGCATGACCGGTCCTGAGATTGAGAGGCTTTTTGGGCAGCCGACACGCAAGCCGGAGGGCCCGCTGCTGCAATTTCACAAGGATGTGGCAAGGTCGCTGCAGGAAATAACTGAGGAGGCCATGCTGAAGATCGTCGGGTATGCCAGGCAAATCTGTCCATCGGACAATCTTTGCCTTGCGGGAGGCGTTGCGCTTAATTGCGTGTCAAACGGGAAAATTCTCCGTTCCGGGCTCTTTAAGGAAATTTTCATTCAGCCTGCGGCCGGCGACGCCGGAGGCGCGCTGGGCGCGGCTCTGGCGGTCTGGCACCGGGAATACGGCGGCGCGCGCCTGCCGAAAATGGAACACGCGTTCCTTGGCAACGCTTACACACAGGAAGAAATTGAAGCATATCTGAAAGAACAGGGTTTGCCGTACGAAAAACTGGATGATGAAGCATTGATGGAGACCGTTGCGGGGCTCCTGGCCGGAGAGTGCCCGGTGCAAGGGCCCGAAACATCGAAAGAAGAAACCGGCAGCCGAATCATCGGATGGTTCCAGGGCAGAATGGAGTACGGCCCCCGATCGCTCGGGAACCGTTCCATCCTCGCGGACGCGCGCAACAAAGAGAACTGGAGAAAGGTGAACCTGAAAATAAAATTCCGCGAGAGCTTCCGCCCGTTCGCGCCGACAATCCTGGAGGAGAGGGTAAGCGAATACTTCGCATTGGACAGGGAAAGTCCGTACATGCTCCTTGTCGCCAATACTCTTGCGCACCGAAGAAGCGAGATTCCCGCCGTGACCCACGTGGACGGCTCCGCCAGGGTCCAGACGATTCGTCGCGACCAGAACCGGCGCTATTACGATCTGGTCAAGGCATTTGAAAGGAAAACCGGATGCCCTGTCATAATCAATACCTCCTTCAACGTGCGCGGCGAGCCGATCGTCGAAAGTCCGAAAGACGCCGTGAACTGCTTTTTGCATACGCAGATGGACTATCTGGTGATGGGAAATTGCCTGATTTCGAAGGCAAAGATGATGGGAGCGGCGAAAGTGGATACGGAAACTTACTTGAAAAAATTCCGGCTGGATTAGATACGAAACTTGCGGAACAGCCTAACTGCTAGCATATCGCGGTGCTTGAACCCATTATCCATCTTCTCCGAGATCCCGTTGACCTGCGACAGCTTAAGATCGCCGGCGACGCGCTCGTCGCGGAATCCTACGTTCGATATCCGATTCTCGAAGGAATCCCGCGCCTGCTCGCGCCGACCAGAACGGCAAAGGAGGAAACGCTTCGCAGGAAGATGCAGGAGTTCTACGAGCGACATACGTTTCCCGGGTACGACGGCATAGACAGTCCCGGCGTGCTGATGGACAAGGCCAGGCGCAGCAACTTCGGCGCGTGGCTGGATCGGGCGATCCCGCCGATGGCCACCGTGCTCGAAGCTGGCTGCGGCACCGGACAGATGACCAATTTCCTTGGTCTCGTGGCGACGCGAACCGTGATCGGAGTGGATCAGAGTGCGGCATCGCTTTTGCTGGGGAACGAATTCGCGGAAAGGTTCGGCATGCGCAATGTTCACTTTCTGCAGGGGAATATTTTCGCCATGCCTATAGCGGAAAGGGCGGCGGATGTGCTGATTTGTTCCGGCGTGCTTCACCACACTCCCGATCCGCGCAGCGGATTCGAATCTTTGCTGAAGCTGGTTAAGCCCGGCGGCGTCATTCTGATAGGACTGTATAACCGCTATGCCAGAATCCCCCTGGGGTGGCGCAAGATGCTTTTCCGGATGACGGGACGCGCGTTCCACCGGCTCGACGCGCATCTGCGCCGAAAAGACGTTGACGCGTCTAAGAAGGAAATCTGGTTCGCCGACCAGTATCGCAATCCGCACGAAAGCTGGCATTCCGTGGACGAGGTTCTGCGATGGTTCGATGACGCCGGCGTGGAATTTTTGAGCGCCGTGCCGGCCATATCCTCCGGCGTCGCCGGGGAGGAGAACGGGATAAGTCTGTTTCAAAAGCACCCGCGGGGCGGCGCTATGGAACACGTCGCGCGGCAGCTCGGATGGATTTTCACCATCAGCGGCGAAGGAGGGCTGTTCGTCCTTGCGGGACGGAAGGCCTGACAAGCGTGGTAGAATCCGAAAGTGCCTCCCGTCGCGCATCGCCGCTTGCCATCCATAGCCGCCGCGACGGCTGGCCGTTCTCTTTTCGTCAATGCTGGACTGCTTTGCGGCACCGTGATTGTTTTTTTCGGCGCAATCGAGATCGGACTGAGGCTGGTCGGCGTCGGCGGCATCCTCAAGACGCCCCCGATATATCGAAAGAGCGACGACCCCTCGTTGAGCTATCAGTTGAAACCGAATCTCCGCGAAGTCGCGTTCCGATCGACAGTGGTGACTGACCGTCGCGGACTGCGTTCCGACGAGATTCATCCTGGAAAACCGTCAATCGCCATCCTTGGAGATTCCATAGCCTTCGGGTACGGCCTGGAAAACGATCAGATTCTCTCGGCGAGACTTAACGCATTGCTGGACAAGAAATTCAACGTCGTCAACGCGGCCGCCCCCGGTTACGGGCTCAGTCAGGAAGCTGCGATGTACAAAAACGGCATCGAGGTTCTGCACCCGTCGTCCCTGATTCTGGTTTTTCATTGGAACGATCTGACAGATACCGAGCCTTCCGTTTTGGACGACGAGGGGAATCTGCATCCTCCTGGATGGACGCCGGACCAGGTTCAATGCCACCCAATTGAAGACGGCGCGATGGGATTGATTCCCGGCAGATGCTGGCTTGATCTCCATAGCGCTCTGTACCGCACGCTGAAGAAAGTCATCGCCGCCAGAACCGAACAGAACAACCTTCATCGGCAGGAAGATGAGTACCGGCAGAACGCGTTCGGCGACGATATTACGGACGCGCAGTTGCGGACGTATGAACGGACGCTTGCGGCGTTCGTCAGGACCCTGCCGCGCAGCATGAACATGCTTTTCGTCATCTGGCCGGAGAAGCGCCTCCATATCGAAAGCGCACAGAAACTTCGCGAAATCGCCGAGCGGCTGGATTTCCGCGCGCTTAACCTTTACGAAGTATTCGGAAACAGGGCGGAAAGTCTGAGCTGGGACACGGTGCACCCGAGCGCAAAGACAGTGGAAGAGGCGGCTGGAGTGATCAAGGCGGCGCTTGAGGAATGGAAATTGCTGCCGTAACGGATATTTCGGCCTTCCAATCAAAAAAAATCGGAGTACGATAGCCGCTCGCATGTCGCGAAAAGCTCTAATTACCGGGGTCACCGGCCAGGACGGCTCGTACCTGGCAGAATTCCTGCTTAAAAAAGGCTACGAGGTCCACGGCCTTGTAAGGCGTGCGTCAACGTTCAATCGTGGGCGCATAGATCACCTGTTTACTGAACAGGACATCCATACCCTCCCGCTTGCCCTTCATTACGGAGACCTTGGGGACAGCAGTTCGCTTTCGCGTGTTCTGCAGATTGTAAAACCGGATGAGATTTATAATCTGGCGGCCCAGAGCCACGTCGGCGTAAGCTTCGATACGCCGGAATACACCGGCGATGTGACCGGTCTCGGGACTGCGCGCCTTCTGGAAGCCATACGGTCGAGCGGAGTTCCCACTCGCTTCTACCAGGCGAGTTCGAGCGAGCTTTATGGACGCGCCGTCACGTCCAGGCAGAATGAAGAAACGCCGTTTTATCCATGCAGCCCATACGGTTGCGCGAAGGCATATGCGTTTTACATGACTCGAAACTACCGCGAAGCGTACGGCATGTACGCCGTGAACGGCATTCTTTTCAATCATGAATCGCCGCGGCGCGGAGAAAATTTCGTAACGCGGAAGATCACGATCTCGCTTGCCAAAATGCTCGCCGGGCAGAAAGAGTGCCTCTACCTGGGGAACATGGAAGCGAGACGGGACTGGGGTTATGCGCCGGAGTACGTGGAAGGCATGTGGCTGATGCTGCAGCAGCCGCAGGCCGATGATTATGTGCTCGCGACCGGCCGCGATGCTTCGGTGCGCGAATTTCTGGAGATGTGCTTGAAATACGCCGGAATCCCATTCGACCTTCGCGGAACGGGGAAGGATGAAATTTACGTTGACAGGCGCAACGGAAAGACGATCGTCTCGATTGATCCGTACTACTACCGGCCATCAGAAGTTGATCATCTCCTGGGAGACCCTTCCAAAGCGGCATCGAAGCTCAACTGGCGTGCGCAAACCGGAGTGGAAGAGCTGGCGCGCATCATGATGGAAGCAGATTGCAGGGCGCTCGGGGTAAACCTGCCCGAAACCGGCATCCAAACGCGGCAAAAGGCGCAGCGCGTACCGGACCTCACGCGTGTATGATGGCCGCTGTATGACGATCAGGTCGTCCAGCGTTTCGGTTGTAATTCCTTCGTACAACGAAAAGGACAATATTGCCGAAGCCGTCGGCCGGATTTGCTCCGCGCTTGGCGACGCCCTGCTGGAAATCATCGTCGTTGATGACAACAGCCCCGATCGCACATGGGAAATTGTGCAAAATTTGAACGAGCCGCGATGCCGATTGATACGGCGGATGGACAAGCGCGGCCTCGCTTCCGCCCTGGCCGACGGCACGCGCGCGGCCAATGGCAGCATCGTGGTATGGCTCGACTGCGACCTTGGAATTCCACCGGAAGACATACAGAAACTCATCGAAAAGATGGACGAGTACGATGTCGCCGTCGGCTCGCGGTATCTTCCCGGAGGAATGGATACGCGAAACAAATTCCGGGCATTTTTGAGCACCATCTTCAATATCTACGCCAGGATGTTGCTCGGATGGAGTTTTCGCGACTGGACCTCCGGTTTCGCCGCTGCCCGCAAGGAAGCTTTATTGCAGGTTCCGCTCACGAGCGAAGGATTCGGAGAGTACTTCGTCGAATGGGTGTATTGGTGTCGGAAAAAGAAATTAAGGATGGTCGAAGTTCCTTATCGTTACGGCCTGCGCAAAAGCGGCGTCTCCAAAACAGACGGCAGTCTGCGCGTCTTTCTGCGGCTCAGCATTCAGTACGCATGGAGAGTCCTGACTGTGAGAATGGGACGCCGCTCTGCAACCACATGACCACGCTCCATACAATGCAGGCCCGGCCGGAGGTAACGGCGATATCGAGTTGCCGCGTATGCGGTTCGTCGGACATCGTGGCCCTGTATTCGCTGGGAAACATATTCGTGTCGGATTTCGTCCGGAAGCCGGACGACGGGATTAAAGCGCCGCTCGATATGGTGATGTGCGGGCATTGCTCGCTCGTACAGCTCAGGCACACCGCCCCACAGGAATTCATGTACACGCGTTTCTATTGGTATCGCTCCGGTGTTACCGACACCATGAAACAAGCGCTGCGAAATATCACGGAAGAGATTGAGCGCCGAATCCAGCTTAGGGCAGGCGACGTCGTACTGGATATCGGCAGCAACGACGGGACGATGCTCCGCACCTATGCGCAGAAAGGACTCGTAAAGGTCGGCGTCGAGCCTGCATCCAATTTGGCCGAGGAAGGCAGGAAAGGACTCGAATGCTTCATAAACGATTTCTGGACCTACTATAACTATTGGAACGTCGTGGGTAAGAAAGCCAAAGTGATCACGGCCATCGGAATGTTCTACGACATGGAGGACCCGAATCAGTTCATCCGCGACGCCGCGCTGGCGCTGGAAGACGACGGAGTATTCGTCGCGCAGCTGATGTGCCTGAAAAACATGCTCGATACCAACGACGTCGGCAACATCTGCCACGAGCACTTGGAGTATTACTCTCTCGCCGCGCTGGAATTTCTTTTCGAGAAAAACGGCCTGCGGATGATTGATATCGAACATAATACGGTGAACGGCGGAAGCTACCGCGTGTATGCGGGGCTGAAAGATGGCAAGTCGCCACGCATCGCTGGAGCCGGGGAGCGGATGAAGCGATACCGCGACACAGAGAAGGGATTGGAAGAGAAACGGATCCACATGGATTTCTTCGCGCGGATGGAGCGGAATAAAAAGGCCTGCGTGGACTTTATCCGGGCGGAGGTGAAGAAAGGGAAGAGCGTGTGGGTTTACGGCGCCTCGACCAAGGGCAACACGATTCTTCAATATTACGGCCTCGACAGTTCTCTGATCGCAGCGGCATCCGAACGAAGCCCCGAGAAGTGGGGCAAGTACACGGTCGGCACGGGCATTCCCATAGTATCCGAGGAGGAGGCACGGAAGAGAAATCCGGATTATTTTCTGGTGCTCCCGTACGCTTTTTTTGACGAGTTTTACCGGCGCGAGTCGGAGTGGAGAAAACGCGGCGGGAAATTTATCGTTCCTCTTCCGGAATTCCGCATCGTATCATGAATACATCCGGCCATCTGCATCAGGCAAGCGAAGAATGGGTCAAAACGATTGATGAAGAGAAGGGCTACAGCAGCATTGATGCCCGCACATTCAGGACGCTCATCGGTCGCATGTCCGGTTACGCATTTTTCCGCGCAGTGCTGCGGCATGTGCAACCGTCACCCTTCGACGAAGCGCGGCTGCTTGCCGTTCGAAGGCCCCGAGGGCCTCTCAGGCTCGAATGGGCAGCCGCGTCATGGATGATGTTGTCCTTCAGGGGCGGGCTCAGGGTGAAGCGCGGGGGCTTGTTTGCACTGAGCACAGCCGAAGTGCCCCCGCGTGCTTCACAGTCCGTGCTGGAAGCGGGCTGCGGCTGGGCACTGACGAGCTTCGCACTCGCCGGACGCGGGATTTGCGCCACGGCGTTGGATATTTCTGAGAAGCTCGTAAGAGACCTGCAGAAACTGAAAGTCAGATTGGGGGAACCGTACGTCAGCAACCTCACCGCAGTCGTCGGAGATATTTTCCGGCTGTCCGAATTGAATGCAAAGTTCGATGCTGTCGTGAGTGACGGAACCTACGAGCACTTTCTTGCGGAAGAAGACCGCTGCACGATTCTACGGAGCATTCGCGCCGTGCTGCGGGAGAACGGAGTTTTCGTCGTGGCCGTACCCAACCTGCACAATCCTCTCTTCGGATCCGTCGTGGACCCCAAGATGCCGGCCATGCACCCTTTTTCGCTGAAAGAACTTGTGGCGGAACTGGAATGCGGGGGCTTTTGGGTGACGGAAACCGGGTTTTCGTTCGTGAATCCCGGTTTTGCCCAATGGGTCCAGGCACGGTGGATGATCGCTGCCGTCCGAGCCGCCGGCGTGATTTTCCGTTTTCTGCCACGACCACTCAAGCGTATCTTTGGAGCGCATCTGTACTGCGTTGCCCGCATGACTCCATGAAGAAGCCTGCTCTTATCCTCGGCGTAACCGGCCAAGACGGCAGCTACCTGGCCGAATTGCTGCTGCAGAAAGGATACGATGTGCACGCGCTGATCCGCCGCTCGGCGACGGGGAACACGAAGAACATTGATCACTTGACTGATAAGATAACCCTGCACCGCGGAGATCTGGCGGACGCGCCTTCTCTTTACCGTGCAATCCAGAAGTCGCGCCCTCTGGAAATCTACAACGAAGCCGATCAGGATCACGCCGGCTGGAGTTACGACCTGGTGGATTACGCATCCGATATCACCGGCGCCGCGCCGGGACGGATACTGGAAATCATCCGGCAGCTCGACCCCACGATCCGGTTCTTCCAGCCGCTGACCTCCAACATGTTCGGGCAGACGGACAGCATAACGCAGAACGAGAACACCCCCCTGCGCCCGCAAAGCCCGTACGCGTGCGCCAAGGTTTATGCGTTCATGCTGACGCGGTACTACCGCGACGTGCACAAAATTTTCGCGGCGACAGCGACATTCTTCAATCACGAATCGCCGCGGCGGACGGACTCGTATGTGACGCGCAAGATCACGAAGGCGGCCGCCCGGATCTCGCTTGGATTGCAGAAGAAGCTGTTTTTGGGCGACATGGAAGCCAAAATTGATTTCGGTTACGCCGGGGAATTTATGGAGGCGGCGTGGAGCATCATGCAACTCGACAAGCCGGACGATTTCGTAATCGGCACCGGCGAGGCGCATTCAGTGAGGGAATTCGCCGAAGAGGCGTTCAGGGCGGTCGGACTTGATTCAAAGGATTACGTCGAGTCGGACCCCAAGCTTTTCCGGCCGGGCAAGACCGGCGCGCTGACCGCGGATTATTCTAAGGCTAAGAAGACGTTCGGGTATGAACCAAAGGTAAAGTTCAAGGATCTAATAAGGGGGATGGTTGCTCACGACCTAGAAGCTGAAAGGATAGCGTCGCACACGTAATCGAGCTGCTCCTGCGTGAGAGCGAGACCGGACGGGAGATAAAGCCCGTGTTCGGCAATATGTTCAGATACGGGGAACCTCTCTTTGACGCCGTATAGTTTTTGTATGACCGGCTGGCGCGCGGAGGAATGGAAAAAATCGCGCGTGTCCACACCTTGATTCTTCAAAGCGGCGCGCAGGCCGTCTCGGCTGAGCGGAAAATCGTCGGTGACGAGCACCGAGTACATCCAATACACATTTTTCGCATAATCTTTGGTGATCGGCAGGCGCAGCCCTTTGATCTTCTCAAGACGCTTGCGATATTCTGCTGTCATCCAGCGCTTGTGCGCGAGGAATTCTTCTATGGATTCGAGCTGCCCCAGGCCGCAGGCTGCCTGAAGATTCGTCATGCGATAGTTGTAACCTATTTCTTCGTGCCAGAATCTACGGTCTGGCAAATGCGCAAGGTCTTTCAATGCCCTGGCTTTCTGCGCGATGCGGTCGTCGTTCGTCACGATCATTCCGCCTTCCCCAGTCGTGATTATCTTGTTGCCGTAAAAACTGAAGCATCCGACATCGCCGATTGATCCGCATTTTGCCGACTTATATAGAGCGCCGTGCGCCTCGGCGGCGTCTTCTATGATCTTGAGATCGTGCTGTTTCGCGATGGCCAGAAGAGGGTCCATGTCAACGCTGTGTCCGTAGATGTGAACAGGCATTATCGCCCTGGTTTTTTTCGTGATCTTCTTTTCGATCAGAGACACATCCATGTTATATGTATCCGCTTCCGCGTCAACGAATACCGGCGTCGCTCCCGTGTATATTACCGCGAAAACCGACGCGATCATGGTGAAATCCGGCACGATGACTTCGTCTCCGCGGCCGATTCCGAGCCCGAGCAATGCCGTGTGCAGCGCCGCCGTGCCGCTTGTTACGCTGACCGCGTGCCTGACTCCGATGTAATCGGCGAAAGCCTTCTCAAACTTCCCGATGTACGGGCCGGCGGAAGAGACCCATCCTGTTTCCATCGCGTCCGCCACGTATTTTTTGGCGGCGGGAGTGACGACAGGGGCGTTGACTGGAACTTGCATATTGATCATGAGCGGAACATCTTGGCTTTGCCGTCCCCCGGATACGGCCCCTGCTTGACCTCTATAAAACGCACCGGCTCAAGCATCGTGAACTGATGTCCGCCGCGGAAAGCAATCATGAAATCTCCGGCGCCGATCACCTGCTCGTGCAGCGCCGCCCATTCTTCGTCGAAGACCGTCACCTTCGCCTTCCCCATTTCGACGTACAGGAATTCCGTCGTATGATGGATTGTGTCGTTGCGACCGGGATGCTGATGCGCCTTAACCTCGTATCCGGCCGGACGTTCGATTATGCCAACCTGGAACTCGTCGGAAGGCCGCGTGAAGAAATTCGCTCCGGACCCGACTTGAGAATTTTCCGCGTTCCCGGTAGCGGCCGTTTGAGGCTCGGAATGTGAGCGGCCGCAGACGAAAAGAGCATAGGACACGCCGTTTTTTGCGACTGGGATGACGGAGATCATGGCGGTACGTTAATCAATCGCTTCCGCGAGATCGGATGCATCCCCGGAACGGAAAAACCGGACGCTTTTTTCATCCACCACGTCCCGCACTGGGGGAAGATCGGCGCAGACTACAGGGCGGGCGGCCGCCAAATATTCAAACAGCTTGAGCGGCGACGTGTCTCTGAGAAAATATGGATGACCGGTTTTCGGGGCGGGATAAACGCACACGTCGCATGCAGCGATGGCTGCAGGAACAAAATGGGCCGACTTAAAGCCGGCAAATTGAAAATCATGCTCCGTTAACCCGAGACTCAGCGCGATATTTCTGTAATCTTTCACCAATCGGTCCGGGCCGCCGACCACCCAGAGGAAAATCGGCCGATCCCGTTTTTTTAAGATCGCCGCAGCATGGATGAGTTCGCGCACGCCTTTTTCGAGAATTTCCCGCGTTACAAGTGACCCGACGTATCCGATGACGGAACGATCGGCGGGAATTGCCCACTGCGATTTCGCCTCAGCAGAATCCGGAAGATTTCCAAAACGACGAAGATCCACGCCATCCGCTTCGACAGTCACTTTCTCCAGATTCACTCCCCAGGAAACAAGCTCATCGCGCATCGGCGTTGTGAGGCAGACAATCTTCACGCAGCGATTGCAGTGCCGGACGAACCGCGCGCGCATGAACCGCGGGAGAGCGTGCAGCTCAATGATCACTGGCATGCCGGATCGCAATGCCGCCTGCAACAGGAGCGGAGATCGGAGATAGAGAGCGTCGAATCGGCTGCTCCGGAGATACGCCTGCACGGCATTCGAATACGACATCATGCTGACAATGAAGCCGAGGAATCCCGGAATGACGGGCGATCTGAATGCATCGAAATGCCGCAACGGCTGCATTCGCACCGGGTGCCGTAGGCCGTAGTTCTCCTGCGCGGAAACAGTGACGGAATTCTGGAAAATCGGATTAAGCAGCGTGACCTCATGCCCCAGTTCCACCAACGCATCACACACCTGCGCGATCTGGAAGCCGTGCGCTTTTTCGGTGGGGAAGCGCCCGTGATTGATGTAGCAGATGCGCACCATGGCAGCATACAATGGACGCATCTATGCCGGCCATCCTCGCCTTCGGCTTCCACGACCGAAAATCCCCCCGCCACCGCAGCGTGTGCGAAGAGCTTGCGAATGATGGCGGAACGGTTTTGGAATGTCACACGGATGTGAGAGGTTTTTTTAACAAATGCCGCGATCTGCGAAAAAAATTCCGCGCGCTCGCGCCGAACGCCGACACGGTGCTTGTCCCCTTCCCCGGACACTTTCTGATGCCCATTGCATGGGCTATGACGCGCAGGCCCCGGAAGAAATTGATCTTCGACGCCTTTGTCTCGCTTTACGACACCGATGTCGGCGACCGGCGCAGATTTTCCCGGTGGCGCCCGAGGGCTTGGACTCTCTGGGCCGCCGATTGGCTCAGCATGCATCTCGCCGATGAAGTGTTGATTGACACTGAGGCTCATCGCCGGTTTCTAATTGAAAAATTCCATCTTAACCCCGCGCGCGTGAGAGCGGTCTATTTGCAAGCCCGTAATGATCTTTTTTATCCGATCCGAAATCATAAATCAGAAATCCGCGACCGGTTCGAAGTATTCTTCTACGGAACTGTGATCCCGCTTCAGGGCATCGAATACATCCTGGACGCCGCCCGTATTCTGGAAGAACGAAGCGCTCCGGTGCATTTCTCAATGGTCGGCTCGGAGAAACTCAAGCGCATGGTGGAGGAGTCCGGACGGAAGAACATTGCCGCGGGCGCTTTTGTGCCGATGGAAAAACTCCCGGATATGATACGTTCCGCCGATCTTTGCCTGGGCATTTTCGGAACGTCAGGAAAAGCCCGGCGCGTGATTCCGCACAAAGTCGTGGACGCAATCGCATGCGGCGTTCATGTACTGACAGCCGATACTCCCGCTATCCGCGAACGGTATGCAAACTGCCCGCTCGTGCATTTGACGCGGCCCGGTGACGCCGGCGAAATAGCCGCGGCCATCCTGCGGATCCTGAAACGGCCATGAAGTCCTCTATACTGGATTCATGACATCCCGATGGAAACAATGGCTGCCGGAAATGATCCTGGCGGTCGTCGCCATATACTTTACATACCGCGAGCTCGGGAGTTTCCCCCGCTCGTGGGTTGACGAAGGACTCTTTATTATGACTGCGAAAAATTTCGCGTCCGGCCGCGGTTATGCGATTCCGCTGCTCACTCATTTGTGGTATTTTCCGTATTTCCTGGCCGTCGGCCCGACCGTGATTTTTCCGGCGGCGTTGTCGCTTAAGCTCTTCGGAGTTTCCGTCGCAGCCGCAAGATTGCCTATGACTTTGTACATCTTGGGGACCGCGGTCATGATGTATATTTTCACGAATCACATCGCAAACAGGACCGCCGCCCGCTGGAGCGCCGCGCTGCTCGTGACGCTTTCCGCATTCATAAACACTGGCAAACCTCTGCTCGGCGAAATTCCCGGATTCTTTTTCCTTATTCTCGGAATTTTTGCGATGTCGCGAACTAAAAAACCCGTTCCGCGCGGGCTTGCAAGCGGCGCCTGTTTCGGACTTTCCATCGTCACCAAATTGACGAACGCGCTAATATTGCCCGGACTGGCGATTGCATGGATTGCGGCTGCAAGCCGGAGGAAATTGGATGAAGAGGTGGCGCTGGCGCTGAGCGGAATAACCGCAGTGATCGTATATCTGCCGTGGCGCCTCCTGGAAATCGCGCATACTCCCGCTGGAAGCCTGTCGGAAGAAATAAAAACATTCGTGCTTGGAGGCGGCAATCTCCCGGTCCTGAATGTTCTAAGAAACAACTGGGAAATTCTCTTCCGTCTCCCGTTTATGGCGTTTTTCGTGATTCTGGCTGCTGGAGGGGCCGGGCTCTGGCTGGCGACCTCCAGAGCTTCGATAACCGTGAGGATTTTTATTACTGCGGAAACCGTCCTTTTTCTTCTGTTTTTTTTGAACAGCTACGGCTGGTACCGCCATTTGTTGACTGCTCATCTGCTTCTGATTCCGTTCGTCCCGCTGGGAATGATTAGGGTTTTGCGAACAAAATCCTCTGCGATTCTTCTGTCGGCAATTGTCGTGTCGCAAACAGCGTGGCAATTCACTCATCAGGGATCGGGAAGAGACGCCGCTCTGGCGCAAGCAGTTACGATCGTGCAGGAACGGTTCGCCGACACCGATTTACTGGTGGAGGAGCCGGAAGTTTTCGCCCAATTGCCGGAAAATCCCCACTGGCTTTATCTGCCGCGCGACGGAGTTTCCCCAACCATGCCGACGATGTTCAAAACTCCGGACGAATCCATGCGCTGTTTCGCTCGTTTGAGAAAGTTGAACGAAGAAGAAACCGTGGAATACAAGGAGAGGGCGACGCCCGTCGGAGGTTACGCGATTCTGCTTCCTGCGGACGGCTGCCGATGATAAGGGGGATTCAGGTATGCTTGACGCATGTGGCGCCGGATTCGCTCTCATCTGCCCCAATTCACCCGCTACCTGATCAGCGGCGGCTCCGCGGCGGCGCTTGAGCTGGGCAGTTACAAACTGATGCTTTTTGCAAACGTCTGGTATCTCGCAGCCGCTTCTATCAGCGCCGGAATAGGGCTTTTGAGCGCATTCGCTTTTCACAAATACTTCGTCTTCAGGAAGAAGGAGAACACCCGCTCGCACGTGATACGATACGCGATCCTCCAGGGCGCCAACGCTTTCGCTCAGGTGAGTTGCGTGTACATCTTCGTCGAATTTTTCAGCGTGGACGAGTTCGTGGCCAAAATTCTGGGCATCGGCATCGTAGTGTCCTGGAATTTCTTCCTCTACAAAATATTCGTGTATGTCTAAGCTTCCGGTCAGCGTCCACATTCTTGCCTGGAACTCCGGCCTTACGATCGAGCGCGCGATTTCGAGCGTGCATGAGTGCGAGGAAATACTTGTGATTGACGGCGGCAGCCAGGATGCAACCGTCGCGACGGCGGAACGCCTGGGAGCGCGTGTGATTCCGCAGCGATTCCCCGGCGCGCAGGGCAAGCCGCTGATGGATTTCGCGGCCGCGCGGAATGCCGGCATGGAACGGGCGACTCAGCCGTGGATTCTCGCGCTCGACAGCGATGAAATGATGTCGCCGGAAGGCATGGCGCAAATCCGGACGATCATTGCAAAACCCGACCCGTCCGTCGCAGCTTTAGTGGAGGCGGAGCCGGCAGCATATCTGGTTCCACGCCGATACCTGATGACAGACGGAACTGTAGTCGCACGCGCATCAACTTACCCGAACGAACGGCTCTACTTTTTCCGCAAGGATTCCGCCGAGCGGTGGGAAAAGCCGGTGCATGAACGCATCCGATTGAAACCGGACACGATCGTCGGGCGCCTGGATCACGGCAGTCTGGCGCCGCTGCCGCCGCTAAGCGTCTTTTACAGCAAGCTGAACCAGTACCTGCGCATCGAGGTGGAGGAAGCGAATGGGAAAGGATGGGGGGCGTGGCTGCGTCGGGTGATTCATGCGCTGCGCGGGCGCGCCGTCGCCTCGCTGAGACTGCTCCGTATCTGGCTGATTCCGGGAAGCGGGAGGCGCCTCCCTTTGCAGTATGAGATGGCAAGGTTCTGGTACAGCTGGAAGCTTATGATGATGACGTGCCCGTTGGCGGAACGATGAATGTATTAGCACGTCCGGTGCGAGATGCGGAATTTATTCCGCATGATACGCTGTGCGTATGAAAAAAATCCTCGACCATTATTATAAGCACATCCGTCCCTACCGCTTTCTCTGGGGCTGGGCGAAAGACCGCGTGAACAAGATGCGGTGCAACCTTCGCGCAGAGGAGTGGCGCGCAAAGAGATTTTTCGGAGCCAAACTCGACATCTGCGGCGGCCGCAACCCGTTCGATCCTAAGGAATTTTTAAATGTGGACATCATTGACCTGCCGCAGGTGGATATCGTTTTCGACATCACCGGGCGGTTCCCGATCGCCGACGGCGTGATCGCAGAAATTATCTCCATCGCGACGCTCGAACATCTGCGAAAGCCATGCGTGCACCGCGTGCTGAATGAATTTTTCCGCGTGCTTTCGCCCGGAGCGCGTCTGCGAGTTTCGACTCCCGATATCGAGGCGATTGCCAAAAGTGTGCTGGAAGGCGGCGATCCGGATGTTCTTAACCAGCATATGTTCGGGAAGTTCAAAGGTGACCAGACCGAAGATTACGATGTGCACAGGTGGATGTACACGGCCAATCAGATGATCGGCGCTCTGCGCGCAATCGGATTCTGCGATGCAAAAAAGATTCCAATGGACATCGGCATGCATGACCCGAAATACACGTATCTCATCACAGCAAAGAAACCTTAACTGTCATCCCGAGTATAAATCGGCGGAGCCGATTTCGTATCGAGGGATGATCACGGCGGAGAAACCGCGTTAAGAGACCACAACGACCACCCGCTGCCGCTGGCGAACTTTGCGAGAGGGACTTTAAGCCGCTTCAAATCCCATCCCGTCTGGCGGCGTTCATCCCACAGAACGTACTGCACCCCGAAGCGTTTTAACAGAGCCGCCGGATCGAGGTCGGCCGCGGCGCACGCGGCCGCCACTGTTTGAATTTCCCGTTGTCTGACGTCGGGATCGTCTTTGAACGCGCCGACGGCGTCTGGATAGATGTGGCTGGCATGTTCCAGGAAGCGTTCTTCCGCCGCCACCGGAAGCACCGTAGCGCAGTACCGGTCGGCGATTTCCCTGTGCGACATCAGCACGTTCTTGAGGTACAGCGTGTAGACGACGTCATGCTTCGTCGAGCCCGCGATGAATTGCTCAGTCGCGCCGTCTGACAGGATCGTAACGCGCGGAATGGCGTCGAGCGCCGGCAGCAGCGTCGCGAAATGCTGTTCGCTGAAACGCGACGCGCGCACCGTCCATTGGCTGAATACGTATCGCCCGTCGTATGCGATGGCGCCAAGATACACAAGCGCAGCCATCATAGAACAAAATAGAGCGGGCTTTTGAGCGATGGCTGAGGGACTGGCCGCGACATGCCATAGAAGAACCACGCAGATTGCCGCCACGACGAGCGCGAACAGATAGTGCGACACAAAATTGAAGACAGTGCCGTGCAGAATCTGCTGGTGTATGGCAATGAACGCCGTGAGCACCGTGACGACGGCATACGCGGTCCGGTCGCGCCAGGGTTTGTTCCACCATGTGAAAACAACGCCAAGCATCATCACCGTAAAGAGGATGCTGTAGGGCCATGATTCCGGCAGGCGTCCGGCATGCATGCCGCTGCGGAAGACCGCGTCGGCGTAAAGCGGATGCCGCATGATCAGCCGGAGTTCGAATAGAGCCGGAATGGCAGCCAGGACGCCGGCGAATCCGAATAGGCACAAAAGAAGCGCCCGTCTGAGCGCGTCTCTGGAACCGCGCCACAGCCACTCGATAACCGCGCACAGGAACAGGAGGACGAGCCACAGCCAGCCGAAAGTCCACGCCCAAAAGTACACTCCGATTAGGATTCCGAGGATCGCGCCGCCGATGCATCCCGCTACCCAGCGGCGCTCCAGGCCCACTATGATCGCCGAAAATGCCAGCAGGAGAAGTAAAAAGCTCCCGCGCGGCTGCACCGGCCGATTAAGCGAATAGAGTTCAATGAGGACAAACGCGCACGCGCCGAAAAAGCCCGGCCATCTCCGGAATCCGCACAGCGAAAAGAAGATGATCAGCGCGAGGAATATCGCCGGTGGCACGACGAAATCCATGATCTGCTCGACCGTTGCGGCGCGCAGGCCGAATGGACGGAATATCGCGCCTTCCACGCGCTCGAAAAGTCCGGCTTGCGATCCAAGCAGTTCAGGATCGCCTACGATAGCTTCGCTGCTCTGCTCCGGCCTGCCGGCGAGAGATTCCTCCAGCCTGGCCAGGTATACGTCCTCGTCGGAATTGAGCTGCAGTGGCACACCGCGATAGAGCGGACTCTGCATTTGCAGCAATTGCGGCGCCTGCATTAATAACCCGATCAAGAGCGCTGTGATAACGACGACGATCGAATACCGCATATGCATGATAATAGTAGTAGGATAACAGGAGCTTGCACACGCAGCCGGTTAAGACATGAACGTCCGTGGGTTGTTTTTCACATTCTCATCCCCATGCCAGTCCCGCCGCACAAAATACTGCAGACGCTATTCAAACGTTTCAGCGTGTCAACGGCGCGACTGACTCTTTTACCGACGCTCAAATACGCCTTGACCCGGCCGGCATTGCCGCAGTCCGGCAAGCCTGCGTTGTTCACCATGAATATCCTCCCGCCGATGATGACAGTCTGGCATCATTGCGTTCGCAAATATGTTGGCGACCGAGTTGATGCCGTGATATTCGACTGCTCTGGCGGGCTGAATCCGGATGAATTTCCGGGCGCCCGCGTGCAGAAGTTCTTGAATTTTTACGCGGCTACGAAGAGCGACATATTCCTCAATCAAATCGCCAGGAACCGCCGCATAGGCTGGCTGTGCGACGACGACATCTTCATCATCAATCCCGGGGCGGCCGATCTGGTTGAACGCGAGCTCGCGGAACCGAATACCGCCAGCCTCAGTTTCCGTCCGCGCACCTGGTGGCATTTTGAGATTAACGGCAAGACTCACCCTCCGAGCGGAAGTTACTGCATCGCATTCAACAGGGAAATCTTCGTCAATCGGGAACATCTTTCTCTCGCCCCAGCCGGAGGCAATACCCACCCTGCGGACGGCGGCAGGCTTCCGGCACGTTATGACACCGGCGATAAAGCGAACGAAATCCTTCTTAAAAAAGGCTATCGCTGCGCGATCGTGCCGGAGGAGGACGGGGATAAATACATAACAGGTTTTAGCGGGATGAGCGGCACGGTGATGCTTTTGTGGCGCTTCAAAACTCCGGAAGAAACCTCCGACTTTTTCCTTTCCCAGCCGCTGGAAAAGTGGCAGGGCAATGTTCTTTACGGCACTTTTTCCGCTCTGCTCGCGATCCAATGCATCCAGGAGTGTTATGCCAGGCTCAAAGGCGGGCCGTATCCGCTGCCATCTCTTCCTTCCAAAAAAGTCCTTTGGGATATACGCCGTTCACGCGAGCCGCACCTTGGTGGCGAACGGTCATTCGCGTGGATTGATGAGGCAGGGGAGAAACTAAAGAATGTTCTATAGTGCCAATAATATCGCATGTGCATCATCGTCAATCTCCACATTCCATTCTCACAACATAAATTATGGGCCAATCCTCCGTCCGGAAAATTACTGCTTTTCCAAGTTCCGCCTGTTGCGTGATCATATACGCAGGGCACGCCGTCCGGTCGTCCGTCACGCGCAGATCAGAACGGAACATTCTTGGGGAAAAGACAGAGGGGTCGTCTATGACAGTAGCGCCGGCTTCGGCGTGCTTATTGATGTAAACGCGGCCTAGATGCCATGCGTAGAATCCTTCAGAGGCGAGGCCAAGATTTTTTTGAATGCCTCCGATGGTTCTATCGAATGCCGCATTGCAGGCGCCATACGCATAGAGACAAGATGCAAGCGCGTGAGTGGAAACGAGTCCTGCTGCGATCGCAGCCGCGACGGGAATTTTGAATCGTCCTGAGCGTTTAATCAGATCAAACAAGCCGGCGACGCCGAATCCGATCAAGATCACGTAACCCGGAATCAGATAGCGGATGTTGCGAACCGGCCAGACAAGAAAAATCGCCCATACCGCCGACATCGCGCCGGTGAGGAATAGCGGACGCCCGCGCCTGCGAATGATCCAGTATAAGGAGGATAGGAAGAGGATTGGCAGGATGTTTTTGAGCGGGTCGGAGTAATAGACGATGTTCATCCAGGCATTTTCGACAGTCCCCATTGAACGCTCGGCGAACTCCGCGGTGTAATCGTTGCTTAATGGCGAGCCTGTCAGGAGCGCCTTGCGTACGAACCAGAGCAAAAAGAGCCCGCCGCCGAGCAACATTCCGGTCCAGAACCAGACTGAATGGATGTGATGCCTTCTGGCCAATAATGTGTAGGCCGGATAAAAGAGAAGAAGTGGGACAGCGTTATAGCGCGTCAGGAGCGAGAGTCCGAGCAAGAAACCGCATGGTATGTACCAGAGCTGATTTTTTTCCGCTCGCAGGTAACAGAGCAGCGACAGCAGGAAAAATAACGTGCAGAGGAGATCGGACGCTCCGAGTATAGCCATCACAATGAAACCGTGATGGAAGAGCAGGAGCGCGACGCTGCATACGGCGATTCCGCGCGAAAACATCCGCCGCAGCAGCGCGTATGCCGCAATGAGCACGCCCATTCCCGAAAAGAGACTAGCCAGCTTCATGCCAGACGTGATGCCGAAAATCCAGACGAGTGGATACGCAAAAAACGGGTATGCAGGAAGAAATTTGACGTGCGGTACGCCATCGAGGATGTACGTTCCCGCCGTCCATAAGCTCTTGCCGAGCAGCGCGTAAACTAGCGTGTCGCTTACAACCGGGTACTTTAGGCCTGGCAGCCAAAGCAGAACGAGGATGGCGCAGCAAGCCGCAAGAAAAATCCGCGGAAAAAGCCGACTGTGGAACGCAAACATGCAAACAGCATACAGAACAACAGAAACTGGCGGGAATCCGCGCGCCGCGGGTGGCGAAGGGGCCGCGGACTTCAATTCCTTTTTATTTTCACTCTCACAAAAACCCACACAGCCCTGAACCAGTCTTTCCATCCGATCTTTTTTCCTTCCTCCACCGTCCTCGGATTGTAGGAAGTCGGGAATTCCGCAATCGGAATTTTCCGTCGCGCCAGCATCGCCGCAAGTTCGGCGTCGAATGCGAAACTGTTTTCGCGGAGCGGAAGAGTTTTGATTACGCATGTTAGAACCATTTTGTAGCAGTTGGGCTGGTCGGTGAGATGCGTGCCGTACAGCAGATTGAAAATTCCGGTCAGGAGACGCCCGCCGAGATAGTATTTAATGTGCGCGTATTTGCGCTCGTCATGGATTCTTCTGGAACCGAAGACTGCCGGCAGTTCTTGCCGTTCCGCCATTTCCAGCACAGCCGGAATTTCCTCCGGATTGTATTCGAGATCGGCGTCCTGAACGATCGTATAAACCCCGGTCGCGTGCGCGTAGCCCATCCGCACTGCGGAACCTTTTCCTTCGTTTGGTTTCGTGAGGACTATATCACCCGGGCCGGCTTTCTCCCTGAGCATGCGAAGAGTCTGATCGTGCGAGCCGTCATCCACGAGGATCAGCTGCGCGAACGGACACGTCTCGCGCAGCCGGGCGACGATATCGCTGATTGTGCGTTCTTCGTTATATGCCGGAACGATGATCGTGAGGCGCGTAGGATTCATATTTTTGAGAATCGCATATGCAAGAACACCCAAACCCATCTGAACCAGTCCCTCCAATTTATTTTCTTGCCCTCGGCCACAGTCCGTGGATTGTATGAAATAGGATATTCCGCGATTGGAACGCCGCGGCGCGCGAGCATGGCTGTCAGTTCCGGATCGAAGCGGAAATCGTTCTCGCGGAGCGGCAGGGTTTTAAGCAAGTCGGTCCGAACCATCTTGTAACACGTCGGTTGGTCTGTCAGCCTTATGCGGTAAAGGAAGTTGCAAAGAATTGTTAGCGCGCTGCCGCCGATGAACATGATGATGTGCGCGTACTGCTTCTGTTTTTTTAGCCGCCGCGAGCCGAAGACCGCCGGCAGCTGATTTTGTTCGGCATATTGAAGAATCTGCGGAATTTCCTCCGGGCTGTATTCCAGATCGGCGTCCTGCACGATTGTGTATACGCCCCGCGCGCGCGCAAATCCCATTCTTACAGCAGAACCTTTGCCGCCGTTCGGCTTGGAAATAACGACGTCATTCGGCGATTTATTGTCCTGCATTATCCGAAGCGTCCCGTCTGTCGATCCGTCGTCAACAAAAATCAATTCCGCGAAGTAGCACGCTTCGTGCAGCCTTGCGATGACGTCACCGACGGTTCGCTCTTCGTTGTAAGCAGGCACTACGATCGTGAGGCGCGGAGGATTCATCAAATCAGGAGCGGATCTGCGACCCGTATAACAAGGGTATCCTATCGCATCTCCGCTACCAATCTTCGAATCAATTCCCGCAAGCTGTGATTCCGGATTACGATATCCCGAAGCTTCCGTCTCATGGAATCCTGTTCGTCCGGGGCAAGCCCGAGCAATGTCTTCGCCCTGTCCGCCATTCCTTCCGGAGTAGTCATGCACTCTTTTGGAAGCACCGCGCGCGCGGCTTCCGAGCACGAAACAACCAGGCACCCGCACGCCATTGCCTCCAGCAGAGCCTTATCCAGGCCGGTGCGCGACGCATGCAAAAACAGCACGGCTTGCTGCATCCGGCTGGCCATCTCGTCGTTGGTGACGGACCCGATTTCCACTCGCCCGGCAACCCCACGCATTGCATCTTCACTTTCGAGAGCGCGAAGCAGAGTGCGGTCCGCCGCTGTGATGGCGTGCCCGTACACGGAAAGACGATACTGCTGCGAGAGACGCGCGAACGCGCCGAAGATCACGTGCAATTGCTTGGACGCAGTCACACGCCCGACGGCAATAATTCTGTGCGGATCACGGGCACCGCCAATCGCGAACATTTCCGTATCAATCCCATGACCTGTGACCACGCTTTTGGAAGTCGGCACGGGCATTCCGGCCGGCGACGCACTGAAAACTTTTTTTGCGAGCCGTATGGCAATTTTAAGCGGCCAGCGGGCTCCGCGCGCCTCGTACCACAAATACAATCTGCCATGTACCGGGGCTCCCGATAGCGACTTGTACGCGCATACCGCCCAAACAGGAGTCATGTGCACGAAAATTGTGTCGTAATACCTGCGATGTTTGAACAAAAACCACCTGTAACTAATAATCTGGATGATTCGCCACGCCCCAATCTCCTTCCCGAGCGAAAGCACGGTGACGTTGTCCGGAAGATGATATTCACCAACCGTCTGCCCGATTACGATGACGCTCGAACAATTCTTCGCGAATTCCTCGATCCACCGGTGGAAAAAACCGAGAATGGGGTCGCGACGATCCACTTTTTGGGTGACTATCAGCAGGCGCATCGGCAATTCGGGGATTATGAATTACTGGCTGAAACAAGACTTTTCAGTGAATCAGCATATATCTTCACGAGCATCCCGCGATCAAAAATATCCAATACATATCTGGCCGCCGCTCCAAGCCGCAGCCTCTCCTGCTCATTCCGCAAAAGCATTTTAATTTTGTCTCGTAGATCATTCGGATCACCTTTCGTCAACAGACCGTCATGTCCATCGTCAATAAACTGCGGGGCGGCTCCCACTCGCGTCGAGATGACCGGCATGCCCAGCGCCATCGCTTCAAATAAAACGCGCGGCCCTCCTTCGCTGGACGAATTCATTACGAAGATTCTGGCGGATTGAATCGCGCGATATACATCAGCCTGCGACGCCAACCACCCGGTAAACGCAATGCGGCTTTCCATTCCAAGCGTTTCCGCAAGCTTCTCGCACTTCCTCCGCTCCGGCCCGTCGCCGATTATCAGCAATGTGACATTCGGAAGTTGTGCAACCGCGCGAATAACATCTGAAAGACGCTTGTTCGGGACAAGACGGCCGCAGAAAACCACGTCATGACTCTTCGCAATCCCCGGATCGGATGCCAGAGCCGAACGGTCGAGATACAACGACGACTGGAGCATGATTTTCGCAGGCGGGACCTTCCATTTGCGAAGTTCTTCACCGGCTTCCGTGCTGACGATCCTCACCGCTTGCGCCAGATCAGTCCCCCACCTCGGCAGCCATATTCTCGACATCCAGTAACCGATCCGCTCGGATAGCGACGCCGCATTCGGATATCCCACAATGTGATGGATCTCGGTCATATACGGAATGTTCGTCGCACTGTGAAGCCATCGCGCGCCGAGCCCGTTGTAAAACGGCGGATACTCGTGCACGGTCATCACGTCGTGATGATATTCGGCGATCAGCTCTTTCCCCTTTTCAAAAATCCATTTGGACTGCCTCCATAGAGAGAACGACGATGGATGAAAGCAGACATTTGGGAACGGATAATTTTCCACTTTCCACTTTCCACTTTCCACTCCTCCGACTCGAGGACAAATGACATCAATCCGTTCCCAATGCCTCGACATCTCCTCCAACGTGTGCCAGAACGCCCCTTTCTTCCCTTGCAGGATCGCTCTGTCGCCCGAAATCATCAAGAGCTTCATTGCAACAATGATTGGAAAAGGGTCAAATGCTCCTCCGCAACCTTTTTCCACTCACGCTCAAGTGGGATTGGCGCGGAAGCGGCCTCCGCGAATTCCTCGTATCGCTGGTCGGCCTCCAGAATCGCTTTTGTGATGTCGGCGACGGTGATTAGCGGACGGATGATCATGCCATCCCGCAATTCTTCGCTCAGTCCGTTCTCTGCCGTAAGAAGAACAGGCAGGCCGGATGCACGGGCTTCGAGCGCGGAGTTCGGGCTGATCTCAGTGAGCGACGGAAGCGCCAGTAAATCGTGTTCGCCGAAAATTTTCCGCGCGTGTTCGCCGTGCACCGGCGGAACGACGGACACGCGGCCATGGAGCTGCAACGATCTGGCGAGCGCGCCCAATCTTGGTCCTTCCGGCCCCTCGCCGACCAGTGTTAGCGTTGCAAGCGGCACTCCGGCAACGGCGCGGAGAAGATTTTCGAGGTTTTTGAATTTCACGAACCGGCCGAAATATAGCAACCTTAAAATGTCGTGTTTGAGATGCTTTTGCAGTGCGGCATGCGGCAACGCATTTTCGATCACAGAATGAGGCTGCAGCGCATCGTAAGCGAGATCATAGAGTTCTTTTTGGAACCTGGTCGAAAATACGACATGATCAAATATCCGCAAAAGGCGCTTCGTCGGCAATCGCAGTTTCGGATGCTTTGCGATGAAGTCCCTAAGAGTCCGGCGACGCCCGAGATCCGTGTAGCGCTCCCACGCGAAATCGCCTCCAAGCCTTAGAATCTTTCGCGGCTTTTTGAGTTTCGCCATTTTTACAGGCACGCCGCAGCTCACGGAAGAAAAACATTCTACGATATCCGCATCCCCGCCATGTTTTTTCAGGGCTTTGGAATAACGCCTCCATCGGAGAAGAGGCCCGCCGAATTTGGAAACACGGATTATTTTCCATTCATTCTCCATTTTCCATTCTTCATTCTCCGATCCATATGTCACAACGGTGACGTCTTCTCCGCGCTTATTCAGTTCCTCCGCGAGCCGCCGGACATAGGTGGCCGGCCCGCCGATGTCGGGTGGATAAATGCCGGTGGCAAGCACTATCTTCATGCCTTCTTACGATACCATTCCACGGTGGCTTTGAGGCCGTCTTCGAACGATATTTTCGGCTTCCAGCCCAGTTTCCGGATATTTGAAGAATCGAGTGCGTATCTCCAGTCGTGCCCGAGGCGGTCGGCGACGAAGTGGATGAGTTCTTCCGGTTTGCCAAGAATTTTTAGAATCATTTTTGCGACATCTATGTTCTGCCATTCATCATCAGCGGAGATATTGAACGTGCGGCCAGAACCTTGCGGATGGTTCTTGTGAACGCCCGGGACATCATTGTCCCAAAATGCCCAATCGGTCTTCAAAATAACTTCCAGCGCATCCGTGTGATCGGTAACGTAGAGCCAGTCGCGTTTGTTCATGCCTGATCCGTAGACTGGGATCTGCTCGTTCTTGATCGCATGTCTCACGATCGTGGGAATGAATTTCTCGTCCGCCTGGTGCGGCCCGTAGTTATTCGTGCACCGGGTGATCGCGATTTTGAGGCTGTGCGTGCGCATCGCGGCGAGCAGGAGCATTTCGCCAGAGGCTTTTGTTGCGGCGTACGGAGAACTGGGGAAGAGTGCGCGGCCAACGGAACATGGAGGATCATCATCGCCGATATCACCGTATACCTCATCCGTCGAAATGTGCAGCAGGCGGACGGCTGGCGCGGCTTTGCAGACTTCGATCAGCGCCTGCACGCCGACGATATTCGTATGGATGAATGGAACCGCATTCTTGATTGAACGATCTACGTGCGTCTCGGCAGCAAAGTTCACGATCTTGTCGATTTCGTAACGAAGAATGAGCTGTGAGACAAGCTCGACGTCGGCAATATCCCCCTGCACGAAGCGGATGCGGTTCAGAACCGGCTCGATGAACGCTTTGTTTCCTGCATAAGTGAGTTTATCCAGAACGACGATCAAGTCGTCCGGAAACTGCTCTTTGTGCCGGAGAACAAAATGGGAGCCGATGAAGCCGGCCCCTCCGGTAACCAGAAGGTTCATGACAAGAGGATACCACGACATCACGTCGCTTATTTATATCGGCCCACTCGCGATGGGCAATTCTTCTTCATGCCGCATGTCAGCTCACTACACCGTCATTCGCCTGTATCTCAGTTCCCTGATGAACAGCAGCGATCCCGCCGCGCTCAGAGGAAGCAAACTGAAAATCAGACGATATAAAAGTAGCGCGCCGACGACCGTCGGCGGATTCATATCGCCTGGCACCAACGCGAGCACTATGCTTTCAAAGACACCCAGTCCGCTCGGCACCTGACTCATCAGACCAGAGACGTGAGCCAGGAAGTAAAAGCTAAGGAGATGCAAATAGGTGAGCTGCGGATGGTGCGGCAGCAATACGAAGAGAACGGCCGCGCCTATCAGCCACTCGGATGCGGAAACAAGCATCTGCGCCAGGGTGACGCGCGCCGGAATCACGGGTATCACCCAACCGCGGACAGATAGCGGCTGCTTGTGAATGAGTATGATGAAAAAATACGCCCCGAGCGCGAGCAGCAGCAGCGCGCCAAGCGGCTGAAGCGTGGAAAACGGCAAGTGTATGAATTCGGGGACTGCCGGCGGCAGAAACAGGAATATCGTTCCTCCGAGAATGAGGAATCCAAGCCAAAAAGTGACGAAGCAGAAAGTGACTATGTGAATTATGTCCGTGCCCTTAATTCCTTTGCGTAGGTAATAATGACAGCGGATCGAGCCTTTCCGCGAGCGACCGCACAGCAAGCAAATCATATCCAGTCAGGCATAAGTAGCACGCCGCCGTAAGAACAAAAGCAAGTACGATCCCTTGCCATGGCACCATGGCGACCGCCTGGAAAATCTCCTCCATCGTGCGGTCATGCAGCTCCCGCCGCAGCGCCCACAAAGCCACGAAGAACATGGCGAATCCGAACAACGCGGACGCCCACGAGAGGAGCTTTTTCATCCTGACGATTTTAGCGCACGTTCGTGATACGGCGAAGAATCGTAATGCGCGTATGACTTTATCGCATCATTTACACAATCGCCAAGAACATAGTCACGGTCACGGTCGTTGCGATCGGACAGAGGAAGGATGTGTATCGGAGATTCACGCGAGCAAAGCTTCCAGCTTCCCAGCGCTCTCCTCCTTCCCAATGACGACAAGCCTCAATTCATCGGTTTTGAGGATTTGCTTCGCAAGATCATTCACTTGCGCCTTCGTCACCTTCTCGATTTCACCGAAGTATCCCACGATTGTGCGCGTCTTGGGATACAGAAGCTGCTGCTTGCCGTAGAAATGCGCTCGCTCTTCACTATCTTCCAGACTGAGCATGATTTTGCCTTTCAGGTAATCCTTCGCCCGGCGGACTTCCGCGTCGGTGACGCCACCGGATGAACACGCTTCATATTCGCGGCGGATCGCGGTAATGGCTTCGTGCAGGCGCGACTGATCAACTCCGGCGCGCGTGGAAATGGCGCCTCCGTCAAGATAATTGTCCAGTTCCGTCGAGATGTAGTAGCAGAGGCCTTTGGCTTCGCGGATATTCAGGAACATGCGTGAACTCATGTTTCCTCCCAGAATCACCGATAATACTTTGATGGCGAAATGATTGGAATCCAGCGCGGAGAGCCCGGGATAACCGAGCACGAGGTGGGCCTGTTCGGTGTTCTTGGTGCGGAGATAAACCTTTTTTGCGCCGTATTTCTTGAGCGGGAGAAATGTTTTCCGCTTTTGCCCGGTAATCGGTTCAAAAAACTGCTCCGACAACGACATAGCCTGTGGCCCGGTCACCTTTCCGGCAAAAGTGAGCACGAGATTATCCGGCGTGTACAGCTCGTCTTTGTGACGTTGGAAATCCCGCGTCATAACCGTCTTGATGACCTTTTCGGTTCCGATTGTGTCCCATCCCAGCGGGCAATCGCCATACAGCAGTTCTTCAAAATCCCACCCTGCACGATACATAGGCGTGTCCTGGTACATGCGCTCTTCTTCCATGATAACGCCACGTTCTTTTTCTATCTCCTCCTGTGGAAAACTGGCGTGCAGCAGCATGTCGCTTAGAACGTCGCACGCCAGCTCGATTTCTTCCGACGCCACCTTCACGTAATACCCCGCGTATTCCTTGCCGGTAAAAGCGTTAAAATCGCCCCCGACGCCGTCTATCGCCGAGCTTACTGCCTGCGTCGTCTTGTATTTTTTTCCTCCCTTGAAGAACATATGCTCGAGAAAATGGCTTATTCCGCGCCGGTCGTGTGTTTCGTACCTAGATCCCGCTCCCGCAAAGACCATCACTGTGACTGATGCCGTGCCATCGCTCGAAGCGGTCAGGACGGGGAGACCGGATGGGAGTTTTTGCAAAGCAAACACAGGATGATTGTGAGGCAAGCGGGGCAATCGAAGCAAACAGGGAAATTAACGATCGTTGTTTCCGCCGGTTGCGCGTTTTCTGCGTTTGCTCTTGCCGAAGCCTTCAAACTCCATTATTCTCACGCGGCTATGTTAGGAAAGAATCGCTGGCGCCGTCGCCTGCGCAGGCATGGATTCCTCAAGCGATCGAAGACAGCTGACGGTCGCAAAGTGCTCGCGCGCAGGCGCAGGAGGGGAAGGCATTGCTTGACGGTGCAGCACAAGAAAAAGAAGCATCTCTGAAAAATTACATGCTTGCGACGTTTATTCTTGTCCGATGCTCTCGTACCTTCACAAACTTTCGGCGGTGTTCTTCTTTCTTTTCGGCAGTTCTTTCTTTTTCGCATACATCCTTTTAAGGAACAAAGTTTGGACGAAAGGCGTTGCGATATGGATGCAGACGGCGGATCTTCCTTTCGTATTCTCCGCAGTCATATACGGAGGATTGAGCCTTTACTTGGGTTTGCAATCCAATGATTCAAAAATGCTCCCATGGATGATCTGGACGCCGCTGGCCGCCGTCTTCGGACTGGTTTTGCTGGTGAATTTCTGGCCCGGCGCGTGAAGGACGTCGAGCCGCCCGGAATCAATATCGCACTTCAATTTCCGGCGTTCCGGCGTCCGCGTTCGTTTTGCGCGCAAGCAGGAAGAAGTAATCGCCGAGACGGTTAAGGAGAACTGGAATCTGGATGTTAACGGACTCTTTGCGCTGCAGACCGATCACGGAGCGTTCCGCGCGGCGGCACACGGTGCGCGCGAGATGAATGTGCGCGGCCAGCTGCGTGCCGCCGGGAAGTATGAATGATCTCTGCGGAGCGAGCTTGTTCTCTATCCTAGCGATCCACTCTTCGATCTTACAGACGTGCGCCGCGCCAACGCGCTCCCTCTTCGACTCCTGCGATAGCGGCGTCGCCAGGTCGCCGCCCATGCGGAAGATGAGGTGCTGAATCTCCGTGAGCTGGCTGCGGATGTCGGCGGGAATATCTTCTGATGCGGCGGCGATCCCTACGACTGCGTTCAATTCGTCCACGTCGCCGTATGCGCATATGCGCGGGTGATCTTTGGAAAGACGTTCGCCTCCGTAGAGACCAGTCGTTCCGCCGTCGCCGGATTTGGTTACGATGGACATGGTCAGAGCAGGTGGATAAAACGATGCACTCGGAATACTGATTATATCAACGCCAGAACCTTCGCATGAGCCGTCTTCGCTTCTTCTTCGGCAAGCGTTCTGTCCTTGGCCCGATAAGTGAAGGTCAGAGTGATATTGTACGATTCTTTTTCCGACGAGGAAGCTGCGTACAAATCTTTGACGAATACGCTCTCAAGATATTCGTGGCTTCCGCGCAGTCTCTTTAGAATGTCGCCGACAGCCTGCGTATGTCTGACTGTTTCGGTGAAATCGTAAGTGACTGCGGGGAATTGCGGCACGGGCTCGGCAATAATCGCCGATGGAGCAATCTCCAGCAATGTTGTGACTGCCAGCAGAACGGCGGCGGCGCGATGAGGCATATCGAACGCGGAAGCCACAGATGGATGAAGCTCGAAAATCGTGCCGATGCGGACGAACGGCTCTCCGGAATGCGCGCAAGACGACGGGCGGGCGGAGAGTTCGGCGAATCGCCCTGGATGAACGAATGGTTGCGCCGTTCCCGCCACGGCCAGCTCCATGCTGTATCCCAGGGAACATAATATCCGGCCGATGTCGCGCTTGAGCATAAGGAACGGCTCTTCGAGCATCGCGCGCGATTCGCGCCGCGGACGCACATCGGCAAGCAGCACCCCGAGCTCCATGTGTTCCGCATGCCCTTTTTGGAAAACATTCGACACATGGAACGCCTTGATGCGATCTCCTGCCTGAAGGATGTTCCGCTGCACATGCTCCAGGAGCCCGGGGAGCGCCGACGTGTGAAGCAGTTTCAGTTCCTCACCGATTGGATTGCGGATCTCGACGGCGGCCAGCGGATCCAACCCGCATTTTTTGAGAAGTGCTTCTCCGACCAGCGAAATCGGGACGATCTCGCTGTAGCCGCATTCCTTTAGGCCGTCGCGAAAGCGGTGCGCGCGCATATCGCGGATGGGCGGCGCAATGGAAGCAACCGGCGTCTGTGCGGGGATTTCGTTGTAGCCGGTGATTCGGCCGATTTCTTCGATCAGATCGTGCTGGCCGCGAATATCTCCCAGGCGATGTAGCGGAGGAGTGACGACGAATGATTCGCTTTTCGCCCTGCTGCGCTTAACCGCGAACTCCAAATCCTCCAGAATTTTCACGACTTTCTTCTCAGGAATTTCCACCCCAAGGAGCGACGCCGCGCGATCGAGCGACAGTGTGATCGGGGTCGCTTTCCCGTCATCTCCCCATTCTTCCAGCCTGGAAACCAGACGCGCTCCGGGGACGAGCTGCAGAAACAATTCCACTGCGCGCAGCAGTACCGGAAGAGCCGCGCATCTCGGAACGCCCTTTTCATAGACAGTTGCCCCGTCCGTGCGGTGTCCTGTGGACAGAATACCTCTGCGGATGGAAGCGGAATCGAGAATCGCCGCCTGGAGATACATGCGCTTCGTGCGTTCCTTCGTGGAACTCCGTAATCCGCCCATGATGCCGAGCAAATCAAAAATGCCTTCGTCGTCGTTGATAACGAGACATCCTTCCGCAAGCCTGCGCTTCTGTCCATCGAGCGTTGTAACGTACTCCCCGTTTTTTGAGAGGCGAATGTTCATATCACCGCGGATGTCATCGGCATCGAAGCAGTGGAGCGGCATGCCCATTTCCATGAGCACATAGTTTGTAATGTCAACGGGCAAGCTGACCGATCTCCAGCCCGTCGCCTCAAGACGTTTTTTCATCCATAAAGGTGTCGTACCGATAGCGTCAACCTCCAAGAGGCATGATGCGCATCGCGGCACGAACCGCTTCGATTCCACGACACAGCGAAAAGGCAGCGGCGTCTTCGGAAACGGCAACTCTCTCTTGCCTCCTCTGCCTTTTTTGCCTCCTTTCCACGTCGCCAACCCGAGAGCAACAAACTCTCTGGCAAACCCCAAATGGGAAAACAGATCGGCTCTGTGCGTGATCGCATGATTGTCTATGTGCAACACGACGTCATCCAAATTGAGATATTCTTTGAGCGGTTCGCCCACTCCTTCATCTCCATCGCCCAGGTCAATCACCTCGCGGTCGTCCTTTTGCGTAAATCTGCCGATTAGATCGAGTTCCGCCGCGGTGCAGATCATTCCCTCGCTCTCTTCGCCGCGTATATTAGTTTTTTCGAGCGTCATCATTTCCGTTCCATGCCACTTCACGCACGCGCCGGTGTGTGCAAAAGCGACGCGCATGCCATCGCGCAGATTGATTCCGCCGCATACGATTTTCTTGACGCCAGCGTCAGTCAGCACATCGCACAACGAGAGACGGTCCGCATTAGGATGTTTTTTGACGGAAAGGATTTTCCCAACGACGCAGCGGTCGAGAAGCCCGCCAAGTATCTCGACATTTTCCACCTCGGCGACGCATGCGGTTACCAGACGCGCGATTTCCTGTGGATCGGTGACTGCCAGCTTCACGAAGTCCCGCAACCAATTAATGGAAAGCCTCATGCCGGAGAGTATAAGGAAGCCTTAAAGACTGAGGAAGCCATCCAAATACTGCAATCTCATCAATCGGCGACACCCACCACTCCCTTTCCTTGAGCCTGTCTGAGCTTCTGCTACCGTTCCCCACCGTTACCTCCTCCATTTTATATGATGTTCTTCTACAAGAAGAAAAATCCTCACGACCCCGGGTGTTTCGTCTGCCACCTGGTCGTTATGGTTCTCCTGTTTGTCGCAACCCTGGCGGCGTTCATGGAAATTCTGGCGTCCCACTATGTCATTCTGAAAGGCGCGCGCGAGGCGACAATTCTCTTCGGCACCAGCGCCGGTTCACTCTCGCTCATTGCCTTCGCAGTCACCGTCACGTTCTGGGCAAAGTCCTTTAAGGCCTGCATGAGCGGATGCGAGGCGTGCGGAGCCAGCGGCAAGAAATAGTCGCGGTTGAGTTACGTTCTGCGCAACGGAAGAAGAATGCTATGCTTTGTCGTATTTTGGAGAGGTCGTCCTTCGCTAAACTCAGGACGGGCTCCGTGGCCTGGCGCGCGTTCGTTGCACTATACTTCCTGACTTCAACACTCCGGCATTCATCCCCAAGAATCCGCGCGACATTGCCGTTTCAGGCCGTTCGCTCGTGAAAATGGGTGCTGCAACCGTAGAATCCCTGCATGTTCGTCCGGAAGAACAGGAACCGCAGCGGATCGG
>JACPMB010000008.1 GCA_016186175.1 Candidatus Peregrinibacteria bacterium | reverse complement strand
GGAGGAAGTGGAGGAGGAGGAAGAAGAAGAGGAAAAGGTGGTGGTGTTGGAGCATCTGTAAGTTCTATTTCTCGCCAGTCACAATCCTATTCCGTTCCGAATATAAACTTCTCGGATTCATCCGCCGGTTCTCCGCTGATTTTCCCGCCGCCGGCAACCCACGCGGAATGCGACTCGGACAGGCAATGCAGAATTAAAGCCGGTCCTGGCGCGAATCAATGCAACAGCAACTCGGACTGCTCAAAAAACCGTCATCTGGAATGCATAATGAGCGCCTGCCGCCTTCTCAGCGGCCCCGGCCGCGATCTGTGCGGTCAGGACGGCGATTGCAGTGCCGTTCACACGGTGTGCCTCGGAGATATTTGCGCGGCGGGCGCCGGAGCCGGCTTCAATCAGTGCTCGACCGACGCTGAGTGCGCCAGGGGCCGGCACCTCGAGTGCTTCCGCAACTCCTGCGTCATGCGCCCCGGCGCGGGCTCGAATCTTTGCGGCAAAGACGCTGATTGCGCCAAAACTCACGGAGAGTGCCGGTTCGGCTCGTGCGTCGCTATGCCCGGCCCCGGCACTGGCGTGTGCGACTCGGATATTGACTGCCGCCTGCGAAGCGCCAGCTTGCATCCGCCGGACATCGCGATTCCAGAAACTAAAGTTCTCTACGGCGCCGCGAGCAGAATGTTCGCCGGTCTCCTTGAACCTGACGGAACCTGCTATGGCGGCGATTGCGATCAGTCTGGCCGAATGGGAACACGGGCGATCGCGATTGATTCGCAAGTTACTCCGTACAACGCGCAAACCGGAAGATCCGCAACATCAGGGCGCGCTCCAGCAGGAAAAACAGGCCCGGGAATGCTCGCGATCATGATTGCCGGAGCAGCATCCGGAGCAGTGGCCTGGATGAGGAAAAGGAGAAAACATATGCGAAGTTCAATGAACAGGAATAGCTGACATTTCCCTGTTTGACGCTGATTTTGCCGGTTTACGACAAAATTATAATCGGTGCTGGACAAAATAAATATTACATGTTATAAAATGGCCTTTTTCCTTCTTTCAGCCATATGCGTACCTCCGCACTGTTTCGTGTCTTAAATTCAATGGTCGCGCTAAGCCTGCTGCTTTCGTCGGGCGGGACGTTCATTGCAGACACGGCATACGCGAGCCATTCGCAGTGCAGCAACGGCAGCGACGACGATTCGGACGGGCGCACGGATTATCCAGCCGACAACGAATGCGATTCTCTGGATGACAACAACGAAGCCGCGAACGAAGGCGTCTTTGTGATGGTTACCGACAACCGGGAGACTGTCTCCGCCGGCGGCGCGCTCATATACGTCATTACTCTTAAGCAGCAGCGGGAGGCGGTAAAACTAGTGGATGTGTCGCTTCACGTGCCGGCGCAAAATTCGATCGTATCAGTCAGCGACGACGGCGTCCGTCAGGACGGCGGCATAAGATGGAACAAGGTCGCCGTATTCAGGGGCGAAACGAGGCGGCTGTCGGTACATGTAGCCGTGAGCCCGAACGCGCCTGCAAATCACATGCTCATCGCCCGCGTGATCGCTGATGGCAGCGAGGCAACCGACACGACAATGGTAAGCGGCATGCCGATACCGTATCCGCAGAACCAGCTGAATGTGAGCGTCACCGATCACCGCGACCGCACCGGCCCCGGTGACACGCTGGATTACGTCGTGGCTGTCCGCAATCCGGAGCCGAACGGCGTCGTGACGCACGTGCGGGTTAAGCTACCAGTAGCACTGCGCCAAATTGACGCTCCTGGCGCGGCGATAATGGACAACGAGCTTGTATGGAGGGACGTGACGCTTAATCCTGGCGCCGAGCGGATATTCGCGTTCAGCGCCGTCTTGGACGACCGAGTGCCAAGCGGTTACCTCATTCAGGTGACGGCGCGAGCCGGAAACGTGGTCGCATACGACAGAACGGCGACTGGCGGCGAGCCGTATGCTTTGTCATCGTCAATAAGCGACAACCGCGACGAGGCCGGCAGGGGCGATTTGCTCACATACGTCATCCACATTGAAAATTCGTCCGGCAGGCTCTACTCCAACGCCAATATTGACGCAGCCATTCCGATGTACTCCGAATTCGTCTCGGCAACCGAGGGCGGCGTCCGCGAGAGGGGAAATGTCAGGTGGCTGGATATGACCGTCGCGCCGGACGGCAGTCGCGATCTTACATTCACCGTCAGGGTCCGCAGCGACGCCCCTGATGGCGCCATGATCCGCGCGACCGCCATGGTGCAGGGGGACGTGACAAGCGATGTGACGCATGTTGCCGGCGGCTTGAGCAGCTACCGCGCCGATCGTCTTTACGCCGGACCGCTGGAAGTCGAAAAATCAAGCGACCGCCTGACCGCTACTGCGGGGAGCTCCGTCTCGTACACGATCAGCGTACGCAACACACATGACCGCGAGATTCGCAATATCGGCGTCTACGACGCGTACAGCACGTCCGAATTCACGGTGACGGACGCCGGTTCCGGCGACGTTCGCGGAGACAGGATAGCCTGGCACATAGATCACCTCCGGCCTGGCGAGAATCGCGTCTTCAGTTACAGCGGCAGGCTGTCCGACTCGCTCAGCGCAGGCCACGAAGTGCGAAATACGGCGCGCGCCTTCAGTTCGGATGTTGATTACCTTCCTACTGCAGACTCCACCGTGGATATCAGCGATTCGTCCAACACCGACGGCGATTACGGCAATGACGGCGATTATCCATATCTGCCGCAAACAGGAATCGGAGACTTTTTCGGCGCAACGGAGAACACAAGACGGTTTCTTAGGCCGGTCGCCGCAGCCGCGCGCGGAGACGGTGTGCCGGCGTTCATCTGGATCGCCGTAATTGCCGCCGGACTGGCCGGTGGCGTGGTCGCGGGCAGAAAATTCATGCCCGACGAAATATAGAAGTTTCTATAATTTGCCCTACGCGTCATCCGCGCGATCCATAATGAATTTCTTTATTTTTTCCGGCAGCCCGGATATGGCGCCGGCTATTGCTTTCTGTTCATGTTCGGATGGCGCGCTTAGGACCCACGCCGACAGGTCATCACCGCTTGGCTGCGATCCTCCTATGCCGATTCTTATTCGCGGGAATTCCTCGCCGAGAACAACGACTATCGAACGCAGTCCGTTATGCGTCCCTGGCCCGCCGGTCATGCGAAGCCTCATTTCGCCCGCCTGCAGGTCAATGTCGTCGCATAGGACGAGAATTTGCTGACGCGGGTTCAGTTTGTAAAACTCGACCATCTTGCGCACGCACTCTCCTGAACGATTCATGTACGTGGTTGGCTGCACCAACAGAACGGGGACGGTGATGATCCTTGCTTCCTGCATCCGGCACAGGAACTTTTGGCTGCAGAGCCACTCCCCCTCCCCGAATTTCTCCGATAGCAGGTCCAAAGCGCGGAAACCGGCGTTGTGCCTTGAGTTCTTATGCTCCATTCCAGGATTGCCCAGACCGATTATAACGAGGTGCGGCTTCATGGCGATCCGATCCTGGACGATGTGAACGACGCCCTGCCTGACCGGCGGCGCGTCTGATTTACGGAGGAGGACGCTGAGTTGGAATTTTGCCGCAGATCGCCTTCCTGCACGCGCTGCGAGACGAATTGCGAGATCAGCTCCTCGACGTGCTTCGCGTTTTTAAGATTCTTGGCGTGCAGATAGGCCTCCATGTTCATCAATATCGCCGATTCGATTCTGCGCGGGCGTGGAACATGGGCGATGGAAATGGCGGATCCGGTAGATATCTTTTCCACGGCAACCTTGCCGTAACGCAAGAGCGTCGCGGCGACTCCCTGTATTTCCGTGCTCACGCCCTGAATATCGCTGTACAGAATGCGCGCGGACTGCCTATGGAACCAGCCGAGCCATTCCAGATCTATGATGCCGTGATTAGTTATGATCCAGGCATCCAAATAGTAATCAGAGAAATTACGCAGCCACCAGACGAGCGACGCGATCGCCCAAATCGCTCCAAGAATCGCGGCCGCCTGAGAAGACATTGGCGTGAGCAGCGCAGCGGAAAGAAGGAACGAAATGGTCGGCAGTATCAGATAACGCATTCCGATCAGCCAGTGCTTGTGCACCACCATTCTGATTTCTTCATCGTTTTCCAGATGTTTTCTGAACAGATACCCGTCCATCATGCATGGCAGTGTATCCCCTGCCGTAATACTCTGTACACCGAGGGCGCCGGATCGTACAATGTTCCGGCATGCGCTTGCAGAAACACGGATTCCGGTATCACCTCCTGGACGTAGCTTTCAATATCGTCGTGATAGTGGCGATTGTGGCCGGCGTCAGAACGTTCCTGGTTTCGCCTTTTCAAGTCGAAGGCGGCTCGATGATAGACACTCTGTCAGACAAGGAATACATCATAATAAACAAGTTCGCCTTTCTTGTCGGCAATCCGTCCCGCGGAGACGTCGTTGTATTCCGCCCGCCGAACGACCCCGGCAAATACTACGTCAAACGGGTGATCGGAACGCCGGGCGATACTATAGTGATTGATGACGGCTTCGTGAAAGTTAAGACGCAGGAGGATCAGGAGGAACGACTGCTGGACGAATCCGGCTATTTGAATCAGAAGAATCTCGGGCACACGTACCGCCATCCTCCCGGCAGCGGCGACCGCGCGGCGGTCAGTTACAAAGTGCCGGAGGGCGAATACTTCCTGCTGGGCGACAATCGTCAGGGCAGCCTGGATTCGCGCAGCTTCATTGGATCCGACGGGGAGCCAACGCCATTCGTCAAGGAAGGCGATATAAAGGGAAGAGTCTGGTTTATCGCCCTTCCAATTACTAAAATTCACGCGTTGGAAGCGCCGGAATACGGATTATGATTGCTACTGCCGATTGCCTTGCGTCATCCAGCCATCCATGTAGCATGAAGGCAGTCCCCTCGGGGCTTTTTTCATATCGCCGTTAACCATGCTCAACGCGACATTCGCTTACATCGACGAGGCAATTCAGGAACTGGAGCTGGTCAGATGGCCGACACGCCAGCAGGCAGTGCGACTTTCCGCCGTCGTACTCGCTTTCACTCTTGTCAGTTCCGCCGCATTCGGAGTCGTTGATTTTATCCTGAGCTCAGTCGTCCGCTTTCTCCTTTCTCTCGCCTTCTGACCATGGGCAAGCAGGATCCGCGCGCCGGTCGCAACTGGTACGTGCTTCACACGTATTCAGGCTACGAGGACAGCGTCAAACAGGCGCTCGAGCAGCGCATTGAATCGCTCGGCATGCAGGATTACATCTTCACCGTGATGGTGCCAAAGGAGAAGCAACTGGTTTTCAAGAGGGGCGAACCCGTTGAGGAGGAACGCAAGCTCTTTCCGGGCTACGTGCTCGTGAACATGATAGTGACCGACGAATCATGGTACGCCGTCCGCAACACCCCCAACGTCACCGGCTTCGTCGGCTCGGGGAACATTCCGGTGCCTGTCAGCCCCGAGGAATTCGGCGTCATCGAGCGCCGCATCGGCGAGGAGCAAGCCAAGTTCCGCAGCGACTTCCAGGTCGGCGACCTTGTCGTGATCATAGACGGGCCGTTCAAAAACTACGACGGATCAGTGCAGAGCGTTGACGTGAACAAAGGCAAGCTCAATGTACTTGTTCTGATCTTCGATCGGGAGACTCCGGTCGAGCTGGATTTCACGCAGGTGAAAAAGAAGTGACAGATGTTATGGCGAGGTACAAAATGGGACAATGGCTTTACCATGTGATTGTGTCGGCCGTGCGCCTCTTAATCGCTGGAAAAGTGCAAAGTGTGTTTTTCCGCGGTCGCAGTCACGGAGGATCCGGAGAAACATCTGACGTCATTCGAGATCCTGCGTTGACTTTCCTCATGAGAAGGATTCCAAGGCCAACCGCCTGGACAACTTGTCCAAGCGAATATCCGATCGGCAACGCGTAGACCCCGACACGGTCCGTAAAGCGCCACGCAACGCCAATTGAAAGGAATGCGGATCCAACAATCAGAATCGCCGGCACCAGCGTGTCTTTGTACGCGTAGAATCCTCGAAGGAGCAAATGCGACGCGCTCTCGAAGGTTGCGCTCACGACATACAGCATGAGTGCGATGCGGAAGGCGGGATACCATGTCTCCGAATTCAGATGTACCAGCCGCGCCGCAAGAGGAGCGGCAAAAATCAGGATCGTGCTGGCCGGCACTATCAGCAGCGCCATCGTCAATAGGCCTTTTTCAACGTAGATTCGGAACCGCCGTGATTCGCCTTTGGCGGCCGCCTGGCACATCAGTGAATAAGCCGACTGGGCAAGCGCTATGCCGGCAACGCCGACAAGAACGCTCTGGAAGTTCCTCGCGTATGCGTTGATCGTTATCGAGCCGCGATCGAGCCCCGAGGCAATGGTGTCGAACAGCAACAATTGCATCTGCACCGCCCCGAACGCGAACATGCGTGGGAGCATGAGGATGCCCATTTCGTGGAGATCGGGATGCCAGAATTGCCTCGGGAGGCGGTAGCCGGCGCGGAACACTCCGGCGGCCCGCCAGATGACAAAGAGGAGTGCTCCGAGGACGGTTCCCACCATCGGGCCGTAGACGCCAACGACGGGCGTCAGGAACAGCGTCCCGAAAATTGTGCCTGCGGTATAGATAATCGGCGTAAGTCCGTAAATCCAGTACCGCTGCTCCGTAATGAGCGCCTGACCAAAAGCATTCCCGAACACGAACAGGAGATTGGTGAGAAGCGTGAACTGGGCGAAATGGATGTAGAGCGAGAGCTGCCCGCCTTCAAAGCGCACGAGATGCGGAGCCAGCCACGGCATGGCGATTGTCGTGACGAGGGCTATCGCACCGAAGAGGAGCCCTCCTATCGCCATCGTGCCGAACAGCACCTGCGACATCTCCTCCTTTCGTCCATGCGCCCTATGCGCAGCGAGAATCGGCACAAAAACTGTTCCGAGCGCTGACATGATGCATATTTGTAAGAGCAGATCGCTCGGATGAAATGACGCTATATAAACGTCCACGATGCCGAGACCAGGGAATGTCCGCGCCAGAAGATTGTCCCGGATCAATCCGGCGAACGAGGCTCCGAATTGCGTGATAGCAAGAGCCATCGCGCCTCCGAGCAGGCGGTGTTGATGTAGGAAGTGCGGAAGGCGCATCCGTGACAGAATACCGCAATGCCCACGCTTTGCCTTGATCGTCTTCTTTGCGTATCTTTTAAACATAGAAGCCCCGATTCTGCGATTTTCGGCAATGAGCGACGTTCTGGTGAAGGAGTCTTTGGATAAATACTCGATAGGACTGACCGTGGATGAAGCAAGAAAGGTGGAATCTCTGCTAGGACGCCCGCCGACGGTGGTTGAAGCAGTAATTTGGGGAATCCAGGGCAGCGAGCATTCCAGTTACAAATCATCGCGAAGATTTTTGAAGATGCTGCCTGTAACAGGAAAGCACGTCATTCTCGGACCAAAGGAAGACAGCGGAATCGTGGCGTTGACTGACGGGCCGCCAGGACGCAGATGGGGAATCGTCGTATCGCACGAATCGCACAATCATCCGTCGCAGGTCGTGCCATTCGAGGGAGCCGCTACGGGCGTCGGCGGAACGGTGCGCGACGTCGCGTGCATGGGCGCGCGCGTGATCGGTTGTATGGACATGCTCAGGCTGGGCGATCTTAAAACGCCTGAATCCCGCGGGATCTCCAAAGAGGTGATGCGCGGCGTGGGAGGCTACGGTAATCCGCTTGGCGTGCCGAATCTTGGAGGAGACACAGTTTTCGACGCAGGATTCAATGGCAACTGTCTGGTTAATGCAGTCGCCATCGGCATCGTCCGCGAAGACGAAGTGATTCACAGCGAGGTTCCGGAGGAGGCGGCGGAGGAGGCCTACGACATCATAATAGTGGGAAAGCCGACGGACTTTAGCGGCTTTGGCGGCGCGGCTTTCGCCAGCGCCTCAATGGAAAAAGAGAAGAAAGAACAGAATACAGGCGCCGTGCAGGAACCCAATCCGTTTCTCGGACGCCATCTCCTGATATCCTCCTATGCTTTATTCGACTGGCTCGCCGAAACCAATAATATGCACAGGGTCAGCTTCAAAGACCTTGGCGCCGGCGGAGTGGTGTGCGCGACGGTGGAGCAAGTGACGGGGAGGAACTACGGCGCCGACATGGAGCTCTCGCGGGTGCACGTCTCGATCCCAAACCTGCCGCCGGAAGTGATCGCATGCGCCGAAACGCAGGAGCGGTTTTGCTGGATGTGCCATCCGTCGCTCACGCAACATATCGTCAGGCACTACAACGAGGACTGGGATCTCCCTGGAGTCGCCGAAAACGCGCGCGCCAGCGTGATAGGAAAAGTGAACGGCAGCGGGCTGTACCGGCTCACGCATAATCGCGTGACGGTCTGCGAAGCGCGCTCGCGGGACATCACGAGTGGCCTGCTCTACAACCGCCCAACCAATCTGGCGGAAAGAAAGCGAACGGAACCGGATATATCATGCGACGAACGCGGAAATATAGCGATCGCCATCCCCTCCCCTTTCCCAAGCGGAGCGTGTGATGGTGGAGAGGGACGCCAGCAAAACCGAACGGTCGTCCGGGCGGGGACCTTTCGGACGACCATCCCCGAAGTATTCCACGCGATGCTTTCACACCCAAATTACGCCTCCAAATCCCGCGTTTTTCGACACTACGACAAAACGGTTATCGGAAACACGATTGTGGAGGCCGGCGAAGCGGATGCGTCGCTGATAATGCCGTTGCGCGATTTGGCGTCCTATTTGCCGGGAGGCTCACATCCAGACTGGAAACTCGACGCAGCGGATGAAAAGGTCGGGGCGGCGTTCGCCGCCGATGGCAACCCGAGATACGGCAGGATTTCGGCGTACTGGCAGGGCTCGCTTGCGGCGCTCGAGGCGATGATGAACGTGGCCGCCATCGGGGCGACGCCGCGCGCGCTCACCGACTGCCTTAACTACGGCAACCCGGAAGTCCCCGGGCACCTGGCCGCGCTCGAGCAAGGAGTGAAAGGCATAAGTGACGCCGCGCGGGCGATCACCTTCGACGGCGAGTGCGTGCCCGTCATCTCAGGGAATGTCAGCCTCTATAACTCTCTTCCAGATACCTCGCATGCGCTCAGTGCCATTCCTCCATCTGCGATCGTCTGCTGCATAGGCGTAATTCCGGACGCGACTAAGGCCATAACCATGCAGCTTAAGAAATCCGGATCGCGTTTGATATTGGTCGGGGACCGTAAAGACGAATGCGGCGGATCGGCGTATTACGAAATTTTGGAGGATCTAATTGGAGCGGATCGCGATTCTCTGATCGGATCGAATCTGCCGCAGCCTGACTTTGCCGAAGCCGCGCGGCAGATGCGATTCATAATTGACGCCATTGGAAAAGGCCTTGTTCTTTCGTGTCACGATATCAGCGACGGGGGGCTTATGCTGGGGCTCTTCGAAATTCTGTGTCCGCACAGAAGGGAAGACAGCAAGCTCGGCATCCAAGTGGGTCTTGACGCAATGGAGAGTTCGCTGCCGCCGGATCGCCTGTTATTCTCGCAGACGCCGGGGTTCCTGATTGAGATAAATCCCGATTCCGTAGCAACGCTCATGAAATTGTCCAGACGCCTCGGCGTCCATGCCAGTGATATCGGATTTACCGACGGAAGCGGACGGATGGTCGTCAGGAACGGCTCTAATGCCGTTCTGGACGAAGATCATCCGGAAGCGCGCAAAAAATGGGATTCGGCTCTCGCCGCCCGCTTAGACCAGGAGTAGAATCCCGCCGTTATGAGCGACTTCACCCGGTTTGCCGCAGCCGCATTGCTGCTGTTTCTGTTGTCGCCGTTCTCCATGCACGCCCAGGACGAGCAGACGATTGCCGTTCCGTCCGGCACGCTGATCGTGGAGCAAAAAAGCGAAGTTGACGCCGTCGGGAAATGGACGCTGCTGCGTCCCAATCACGAGTCGTTCCACAGAACGGACGCGTCGCTTTCCGTGCCCGATCTCGCTCCAGGCCAGTATTCATTTTTTGCCGTCCCGCCGGACGGCACGACCGCCCACATTGACATATTCCTTGGCGACGACGTGACATATTCATCCGATACCCCTCAGATAAGTTTTGAAATCAAAGACACAATGACGCTTAAACTGGTCATAACTTATTCGTTGACTATTTTCGGCAAGATCGGAGTGGGGAGTGATCCGATTGGAGTGCCGTTCGAAATGGTCGGACCGAACGGGATGCTCAGGCAAGGCGTTACGCCGGTGGAATTTTCCCCCATGCCAATCGGCAACTACAGCGTCACTTTCAAACCGGACGGCTGTCCGCGTCCGCCGCAGCAATCAGGAGTGCTCGATCATAACGGGCGCATCAACTTCATGATCAAAATAATCTGCAAGAATTTCCGCCCTGTTGAGCAGGCGACCAAGCCAAAAGCCGTCACCGTCGAATTAGGAGGAAAAACCATGGTCTTTAGCGACGTTCATCCGGAATCGTGGTTCGCCCCGTACATCACAACGATCGTCAGCCGCGGCGTCATGTCCGGCTACGTCAACGCGGACGGCGGCTTTAGCGGCAGATTCGGGCCCGGCGATCCTGTGACAATCGCGCAACTTGCGAAAATCGCTCATACGTCCATGAAGATCAACGATAATGAGGCGACTGCGATCCCGCTTAATCCTCTCGCATTAGGGAAGTGGTTCGCCGGATATTTCGCGTCTGCGGAAGAGCGCGGATGGTCTGTGTTTATTGGAGGCACAGTTGACCCGAACCGCCCCGCGACTCGCGGCGAGGTCGTCGCGACGCTGCTGCAAGTGCTGGATATTCCGGTGAAATGGGCAAGGGGAGACAGATTTACGGATGTCCTGCGCAAGACCCCGTATGCGAGCGAGATCGAAACAGCGGCAGCGGAGGGTATCGTGTCGGGCAGCTCCGATGAAAATGGAACGCCAACAGGCTTGTTTCATCCCACTGACCCGATCGCGCGCGCGGAGATCGCGAAGATTCTCATCATAATCAGGGAGAAATATCAGGTGAGCGGCGATGATGACAAATGACAAATCATTCATTGTGTCCTGACAATGCGCTCCGCAAAATTTGTTATATCGCCAGCTCCCATGCATACCAGTACGTCTCCCGGCCGCAGAATTTCCTCCCGCAGCATATTCTCGGTTTCCGCGAGCGACTTTCCATCCAGGCATTTCGTCCCGCTGTTCTCAGCAATATCGCGGACGAATCGCGGCAGGTCCACGCGCGCGTTTTCGATATCCTTGCGCGCCTCGTAGATGTTCGGAATCACGACCGCGCCGGCGCCGCGAAAGGCGGACGTGAAATCTGCGTACAGTTTAAGCGTCCTATCGTGCGTATGAGGCTGGAAGACGCAGATGATGCGCCTCCCCGGATATTCGCCTGCCATCGCCTCAAGCGTCGCGCGGATTTCGCGCGGATGGTGCCCATAATCGTCTATGACTGGAATGTCGCCATTGTCATTCTGTGCTGCTTGTTCCGTGGAGCCATGCGAAACCGGACCGGGCGGGAGGATGAGAATACCCTTAAGCTCCATCCGGCGCCAGCTGCCGGCGTACCCCGAGACTGCGGCTTGCGCCTGCATTGGCGGAATGTCGAGTGCATCTGCGAGTGCCAGGGCCAGCTGCGCATTCTTCTGCATGTGTTTGCCGGGCGTTTTCAGAGTTATGAGCGGAAACATGTCCGCGTCAATGACCTTTTCTCCGGCGGCGTCCGCGACTGCTGCGCAGTCTGGATCCGAGAGATGCGTGATGAGTGCGCCGCCGTCCGGCAATTTTGCGACGAACGCAGCGAAGGCCGCGCGGTAGTCTTCCACAGACCGGAAAAAATCGAAGTGATCGCCGTCGCAGTTTGTAAGCAGAATGATGGTCGGATCGTACGCAAAAAATGAGTTGCGGTACTCGCAGGCTTCGAGCAGGAACGTTCCGCCCGACCTTCCTTTTCTCCAGTTCCGGCCGATTGTATCTCGCAGTTCCGGCGAAGGCGGGCAAAGCTCGCGCAGCTTGGTTCCCACAACTACAGTCGGATCCCTCCCGCTGTGCAATAGCAGCCTCGCGGCCATGCCGGTCGTTGACGACTTGCCGTGCGTGCCGCATACGGCGATCACCGGAGAATACCCTCGGGAGAGGTCGCCGAGCGCTTGCGGATATGATTGCTGGCGGATGCCAAGTCCGGACGCGCGCATTCGTTCCGGTGCATCGCGTGGAATGGCCTCGGAGTAGACGAACAAATCGCAATCCTCCGGAATATCGTCTCCGGACTGGTTAAAACTCACGGCAATGCCCTGAGAACGCAGATTTTCCAGCAAAGCGCTGTCGTTTCTGTCGCTGCCGGAAACATCGTTGCCCGCCGCCCTTTGCAGCGATGCATACGCGCTCAAGCCGATTCCTCCGATTCCGGAGCAGTATATTTTCATGGAAGAGAAGTATGCACTGCCGGACAAGACCGGAACAGGTCGGGCCGTGGAATTATGAAGATCAGTCATTCATAGTATCCTGCCGGGGATGCCTTACAGGAGCCTTGAGCCGATCAGCAAGCAGATCACGATCGTGGTGGGCCTGACTGTAGTGGGCTTTATGGCGTTCGGCCTGGCGCTTTCGTATTATCGAAACATATTATTCGACGAGTATCTCGGTGAGATCGCCCGGCGGAATGAAGAACTCGCTTTGCAAATACAGGCGGAACAGGAAGACCTGGATTACTACCGCTCCGCTCAATACAAGGACAAATATGCCAAAGAAATTCTTGGCCGCCTGAATCCCGGGGAAAAGGCGCTGATTATCACGCAACGCGCGGAATCTCCGGACCTTAACGCCTCTCTGGAATTCACTCCAACGGAACGGCAGCAGGCTGCTTACGAAGAGATATTGCGCGAAACTCCCGTCTATCAGCATTGGAAGATGTTTTTGTTTGAGAGAGAGAAGATTGAGGAACTGAAGAGAGGATTGTGAAGCTCCTCGATTCGTTCGCGGCGCAGTACGGCGCGTAGCGACAAAGCATGAAATAATCGCTTCTCGCTTCGCTGCATGGTGTGCCATGTCCCTCGTCTCGCTCACCCTGTTCGCTCGCTCGGGACATGAAATAATCGCTTCTCGCTTCGCTGCATGGCGTGCCATGTCCCTCGTCTCGCTCACCCTGTTCGCTCGCTCGGGACATGAAATAATCGCTTCTCGCTTCGCTGCGAGCGATTCTTTCATGGTTGCGGGGGTGGGATTTGAACCCACGACCTCGAGGTTATGAGCCTCGCGAGCTACCAGGCTGCTCCACCCCGCGCCGGACGGTTTGATTTTGAAGCATGAGTTTTGCCCTTGCAAGCAAGAAAAACCTCATTACAATGCGATGCAATGGCGCATAAGAAGGCAGGCGGATCCACCGCGAACGGCAGAGACAGCGTAGCCAAGCGCCGAGGCGTAAAACGTTTCGGCGGCCAGCTCGTAAACGCGGGCGAGGTTTTGATACGGCAGAAAGGCTATTGGTATTGCCCTGGAGCCAACACGCACGTTGGCAAGGATTGGACGATCCACGCAAACGTCGCCGGAAAAGTGGCCTTCGCGCACAAGCGCAGAATTAAGTTCGACGGCTCCCGCGACCGCTGCACGGTCGTTTCGGTGGAGCCGGTTGCGGCACGGTGATCAGATCATGGTTGCCCTGTCCATGGTCCTATGACAGAATGATTTCTGTGAGTGCACGCGATATTCCAGATAGCACCATCGTCCGTCTGAAAACCGGCGTTGCCAGCTTTTCACTCTCTGATGCGATGCAGGCTCTGCAAGACATGCGAGACACATCTCCTGAGGATACGATACATCTGCAGAACAGTCTGGCGAACGTGACGGACATTGAGAGCTTAATCACTAAACTCCGTGCGGAAATTGAGCGCAAACTCAAGTGAAGAACTGATCAGCCTGCCCGTCATGTTCACTCCTTGGGAACTTCCACGGCGTTTCCCGAATCCTGTAGTATTCCGTCATGTCCGAATTCGCCGGTGCGGAAATCCTCGGCCCGGGGGAAGGCGCCGGAGCAGTATCCGAGAGCCTGAGCGAGGAAGCCAAGCAGCGCTTCGCGGCGTCGGCGGCCGCGATGATTCAGATTCGGCGTGAGGAGAAGCGCAGCAAGAAACGCGACACCCGCGTCGCTCGGACGATCCTCCAGTTTTTGAACGACGACCGATACGCGCATCTCTTCATACTCATCTCGCGGCTCGTCGCGCGCGATTGTCCTTCAGTCTTCATTCTCGTGATACTTTCGCTGATCAACGAGGACTGCAGGACTGTGGTGAAGGAATATCTTGAGGAAGTGCAGCACGACATGGAAGCGGCCGCATCAGACATCATTGGCGACGACATGCAGGTCGTCGCTGGAAAATCCGACGACGCCGGGTCCGGCAAAGCTCTGGACGCGCGTGCGAACCGGATTCTCATCGCATGGATCACCAGGATGCAGATGGTCATGTCGCGCGACGCACGCAGGATTCTGGGCAAGCTCATGGTTGATCCGCACAGCATTGACGGCACTGTCTTGCAGCTCGCGACGTTTATTTTGCAGGAATTCTTTAAATCCAAAGACGGCGGAGGCCGCAGCGCGCAGTTTGAGCAGCTGCAGGGCCTGACAATCAGTATCCTGCAAACGATTTTTGAACCGTTCCTGAATCTTGTTGAGCTTCCCGCAAACAAAAAAGAACCCGGCAATAACGAAAAGCTTTCCGACGAGGATCAATCGTGACGGCATATCCTGCCATTTTCTTCGCCGCGTGAAGCACGCGGGGGCACTTCGACTGTGCTCAGTGTAAACAAGCCCCCGCGCTTCACCCTGTCTTCGACTCTGAGGGCTGAGCCCTCAGGCTCAGACTCGAAGAGAGCTCGCCCCTGAAGGACAACATCATTCATGACGCGGCTGCAAGCAGCCGCGCTTTGTCGAAGGGTAACAAAGAAAATGTCATTCAGAAAAGAAACTCATCAATCATCGTTTGATTCGCCCCACCGACTGCAGCGTACAGCCTTAAACGATCCACTGTCACCTCAAACGCCGCATCTCCGATGAGTTTCATGATCTTCTTCTTTCGCACGGCGAACTTCTGCGGATGCCTGATACGCGCAAGCGTGACATGCGGAGCAAATTGCTCACCCGAAGTCCACGGACACCGCTTCTTGAGCCGCGCGAGCTCTTCGCTGAACGGAACATCGAGATAGAGGATGCGATCCTCGCCGCGCGAACCGAACATAGAGATTCCCTGCGTTTTCAGCATGAACGGCGCCGATGCATCTGCAATTTTCTTCGCTTGCGTAGTGATCTGGAAGTACTCGATCTCCATCACTTCTTTCCAAAATTGAAGCGTCAGATGGGGCGTCTCATGATTCTGAAACAGCAAGATGTCGCCGTGCTGTTCCAAGCGGCGCTGGAGTTCCCGAAAGGCGTTCTTCGCCGGACCTTCAAGCGGAATTGCGAGGAATACGGAGTGAAGAGGAAAATGCATGTTCATAGTCGTCTCATTATTGATCATCATGCATGCTTCTCAGCGTTTCAAAACCGCTAAAAATGCGTCCTGTGTAAGAGTCACCTTCCCCATCATCTTCAGCCGCTTCTTCCCTTTCTTTTGCTTCTGGAGGAGCTTGTTCTTCCGCGTTACGTCGCCGCCGTACAGGTAGCCGGTGACGTCTTTCCTGAGGGCGGAAACAGTTTCGCGCGCTACGATCTTGCCGCTGATCGCTGCCTGGACCGCAATCGGAAACTGCGCCTTGGGGAGGACGTCCTTGAGTTGCTTGCAGATGATGCTGCCGACGTCATGGGCCTCCGAGCGGTGCACGACCGTGCTGAGGGCGTCCGCCGGTTCGCCCATGAGGAGGATGTCCAGTTTAACGAGGTCCCCCTTTCGGTATCCCAGGTGGTCGTAGCCCATGGACGCGTAGCCTGAGGACGCGGACTTGAGGTGATCGAAGAAATCCAGGACTATGCCCTGGAGGGGCACCTCGAACTCCAGGAGCGCACGGTCGGCGTCCAGGAACTGCATGGCCTTGTTCATGCCCCGCCGATCCTGGACCAGCTTCATGCACGCGCCGATGTCCTGCTCACGGCAGACGATCTCGAGCTTCACCCATGGCTCGCGGATCTCCTCGATGTAGGTGGGATCGGGCATGTCCGCAGGATTTGAGATGCGCGCGACGTCCGGTTCATCAAGCTTAAGGAGGCTCGTACGCACTACTTCTCCCGGGTTCTTAGCCGTTAATTTGACCTCGTAGAGCACGCTTGGCGCCGTGATCACCAGATTGCAGCCGTGCTCGCGCTCCAGACGCTCCTGGACGATATCGAGGTGGAGCAGCCCGAGAAAGCCGCAGCGGAAGCCGTTTCCCAGAGCCGAATTCCGCTCATGCTCCCACTGGAGCGCCGCATCATTGAGCGAGAGCTTTTCCAGACCCTCACGCAAATCCGCATAGTCATCTGCTTCGGACGGGTAGAGTCCCGCGAAGACCATCGGCTGAACTTGCTTGTACCCGGGAAGGGCAGCGAGCTTAGGAGATGAAGCGACCGTGTCTCCGACGCGCAGATGCTTCACGTCCCGCAGACCCGAAACGATGTAGCCGATCTGACCGGCACCGATGACGTCATCGGAAACATATTTCGGAGAGAAATGCCCGACTTCCAACACTTCAAACGGAGTCTTCGTGCCAAGGAGATGGACATTCTGTCCGCGCCTGAACTCACCTTCAATCACGCGGATGTACCCTACAGCCCCGCGGTAGGAGTCCATAATCGCATCAAAAATAAGTGCCCTGGCCTCCTCTCTCCCGCCTTCGGAGCGCGGGGCGCGAAGAGGGGTTGCGGAAGAGGAGTCGGGAATGAGATCAGGGGAAGGGAGCCTCTCGATAATGGCGTCCAGAACTTCCGGCACTCCCCTACCCTCCTTCGCCGAAATGAGAAGAATGTCCTCTTTTTTGCACCCCAGGAGCTTCACCACTTCTTCACCCACCCGCTCCGGATCCGCCGCCGGCAGATCAATCTTGTTGAGGACGGGTATGATCGCTAGGTCGTGCTCCATCGCCATCGTGAGAACCGCGATCGTCTGGGCCTGAATGCCCTGCGAGGCATCCACGAGGAGGATCGCGCCCTCGCAGGCCGCGAGGGAGCGGCTGACTTCGTAGCGGAAATCCGTGTGCCCGGGGGTGTCTATCAAATTTAGCTCGACCGGCTCCGCAGAGCCAGTCGCCCCTGAGCGGAGCGAAGGGTCGTTTCCTTTATACCACCGCATGCGCACCGGCGTGAGCTTGATCGTGATCCCGCGCTCGCGCTCCAGGTCCATCATATCCAGCGTCTGCTCCTTCATCTCGCGCTTTTCGAGCGTCCCCGTCATCTCGATCATCCGGTCGCTCAGGGTGGATTTGCCGTGATCAATGTGGGCAATGATGCAGAAATTTCTTATCTCCATAATTAGCTGGTGGTGCTGGCCGTGGCGAAGCCCGCAGGCGAAGCCGGGCAGGAATTTCTGGTCTCCATGCCGAAATTGTAGCAATGTCATGCTGAGCTTGTCGAAACATGTCGGTGATACACTCGTCCAGTGTCCACTGTCTTCATCTTCCACGGCATCTACGGCACGCCACAAGAGAACTGGTTCCCGTGGATGAAAGGCGAACTTGAGAAAAGCGGTCACCGGGTGATCGTCCCGGCATTCCCGAACTTCGACCGCCCCATACTCGACGAGTGGATGCGGCACATAGAGAAGTATGAGAAGGATGTCGATAGTGAAACGACCTTCGTCGGCCACAGCCTAGGCGCGGCATTCGCGCTACGCCTGATTGGTCGCATGCATCAACACATCTATGCCTGCTACCTCGCCTCTCCGGTGTGGGAGGTAATGGGAAACGAGTTCGACCCGCTGATGAAGGGCTTCACCGAAGCTCCCTACGACTGGAACGTTATTCGCAAATATTGCGATCGCTTCACCGTGCTCCATGGCGGCGATGATCCGTACATTCGGCATGAGAAGTCCGCGGCCCTGGCCGTGCATCTGGGAATCGATCTCGTCGAGATTCCCCGTGGAGGCCATCTGAACACTGCGGCGGGCTACAGGCAATTCCCACTGCTTCGAGACCTCATTCTGAGTGAAATCACATCGTGAGGAATATTCGGTGGATCTGCTCCTGACCGCGCACTTCGGGATGGAACGTGCCAGCGAGGATTCTCCCCTCTCTTACTAGCACTGGATGGCCGCCGTATTCCGCCAGAATTTCAGCGCTGCCATGATCAAGGATGATCGGCGCGCGGATGAATGTCGCAGGCAGCGGCTTTGCCAAGCCTTTGACGCCGATATCCGCTTGGAAACTTTGCATCTGCGATCCGTACGCGTTGCGCTCGATCGTGATATTCATGAGTTTCAAACTTTTCGGGGGGTTCTTGCCCTTCACCGTTCGGGCCAGAAGGATCGCTCCCGCGCAGGTGCCGTAGATCGCCAGACTCCTCTTATTCACGCGCTTCTTGATGGCAGCGCCGACGCCGGTGGACTCCAGGAACTTGCCGATCACAGTGCTCTCGCCGCCGGGGATGATGAGGTGACTGACCTTCTTCAGATCATCCAGTGATAGGACTTCGATACACTTCACCTTCAGGTTCCTCAGAACCTCCAGATGTTCGGCGAAGTCGCCGTGGAATGCCAAAACACCGACAGTCATGTAGACACAATACAGGAATGATTACCATCCTCTACCCTGCATTCTTGTCTCCAGAGTGCCTATCTCCAGCCCCGCCATCGGCTGCGGGAGCCCGGTGGAGATTTCCGCGAGCTTCTTTGCATCCCTGTAGTGCACAGTGGCCTGCACGAGCGCTTTGGCGGTTCGCCGCGGATCGGCGGACTTAAAGATGCCCGATCCGACGAAGACGCCCTCCGCACCGAGTTCCATCAGCAGGGCGGCGTCCGCCGGCGTCGCGACGCCGCCGGCGACGAACGTAACAACTGGGAGCCGCTGATCTTTTTTCACCATGCCTGCGATCTCAATCGGCACGCGTTCATTTTCGGCCCACTTCCCGAGCTGAGCGGATGACATCTCCTTAAGGCTGGCGATCTCCTTCCTTATCAATTTCAGATGCCGGACCGCCTCAATCACGTTCCCCGTCCCCGCTTCCCCTTTCGTGCGTATCATCGCCGCGCCCTCGTTAATGCGCCTCAGTGCTTCGCCCAAATTGACCGCGCCGCAGACAAAGGGAATCCTGAACAGGCGCTTGTTGACGTGAGCGAACGGATCGGCGGGAGTCAGGACTTCGGACTCGTCTATAAAGTCTATCTCGAGCGCTTCGAGAATTCTCGCCTCGGCAGTGTGCCCGATGCGGATTTTGGCCATCACGGGGATGCTGACGGCTCTCTGGATCGCTTTGATGAGCTTGGGGTCGCTCATGCGCGCAACTCCGCCCTGCGAGCGGATATCGGAGGGAACGCGCTCCAGCGCCATCACCGCGCACGCGCCGGCCTTTTCCGCAATGACCGCCTGAGCCGGCGTCACGACGTCCATGATCACGCCGCCCTTTAGCATGCGGGCGAGGTCGTAGCCGGTCCCGACCGGGAATGAGCCGTAGATATTCCTGCGTTTCGCCACGGAAGCCGATTGTACAGCCGCGCACGGACGCCGCAATAACGAATCTGGCGCAAGGCATCATGACACCAAACCAGACCAAATTTTTGAGATATTTTCAGGAGGACGAAGCCGGATGGTCGGGACGGAGGGACTCGAACCCACGGCCTCCTGGTCCCAAACCAGGCGCTCTAGCCAACTGAGCTACGTCCCGATATGGCGATGATATAGCAATGGAACCTCTGCAAAATGATACGCATCACCAAAACATCACGATTGGAAGGAACCTCTATAGACAACAAGCAGCGGATCAGGACTTGCTCCCGAACCCGACGACCAGGCACGCCGCGCCTATCGCCGCGTGCAGCACGTTATCCGCGGCATTGACCGCGAAGAGTCCGAAAACACCGCCCTGCATGTAGCCTGCAATGGCTATCGCGGCGTAGCCGACGCCGAAAACGACAAGCAGCATTCTGGACATCGCCTGATTGCCGCCGAGAACAAGCGCCACGGCGCCAGAGGCGAGGTGCACGATATTATGAAGCGTATCAACTTCAAAAATGCCGAACAGCGGGCTCGCCATGAAAAATCCGAGCAGGCCGGCGGCGACCAGGACTACTCCGAGAAGTCGCGTGAGCGGAGAAACTAGAGAACCCATAGTGGATGAGGGGGGAGAAATGAGGATGATTCTTCATACCCTAGCAAACGAAACTACAGCCGCAATCAAAATTCGCAAAGGCGCAACAGATTCTGAAACGCCGGCAGTCAGCCGATTATCATCCGCTTTCGGTGTACGATGCTCCCCCATGCTCCTTACGGTAGTCACAGCGTCGCGCTCCGGGGCAATCGGCTCTGGCCTGACTTACGAGGCCGATGACGCTTCGCAGGCTCGACGCGACATCGTGCCCGGATCGGCGGTCAGGGTGCCGCTGCGCAAGCGAATCGTCGAGGGCATCGTGATAGAGGTAATGGAAAAGAAGATGAAGACTGAGTTTGACCTCCGAACAATAAAGAACGTCCTCGGCGGATCGCCGCTGCTCACCGAAGCGCAGATGAAAACCGTCCGGTGGATGGCGGACTATTACTTCTGCACGCTGCGTCAGGCGCTCCAAGCCTGGCTTCCGCCTCCGCCGTGGTCGCGGCTGTTGCCGTCGGAGATCGTGACGTTCACCAGTGCGAAAAATGACCCGCCGCGCGGGAAGAAAGCGCGTGCCGTAATGGAATTCCTCATGGGAAAAAACAACGTCCCGCGCGAAGAGATCATCCGCGAAATTGAGGGAAGCGCTGCAGTAATCAAAAGACTGGCCAGGCAAGGGTTTTTGAATGAGCGGCGCCATATAAATCCTGTAATGCGGAACCCGCTGCCGGAAACAAGCACCTTCTTGCGAACATCTCTGACCCCGGCGCAAAGCTCGGCATACAGGAACATCAAAAATGAACGCCGCCCATCTCTGCTCTTCGGCGTCACAGGCAGCGGAAAAACGGAAATATACGCTGCGCTGATCGCCGACGCGGTCCGTGACGGCAAACAGGCTATTCTTCTCGTCCCGGAAATTTTCCTGGCGGAAAACGTCATTGACAGATTCGCGGAGATGATGCCGCGTGATCGCATCTCGATTTTGCACAGCCGCCTCAAGTACCGGCAACGAAAAGAGGAATGGAGGCGGATTCATCGCGAAGAAGTGAGTCTGGTGATTGGTTCGCGCAGCGCTCTATTCGCTCCGCTACGGAATCTTGGATTGGTGATCATGGACGAGGAACACGAGTGGACGTACAAGAACGAGCAGTCGCCGCGATATCACGCGCGGGAAACTGCGGAAGAATTGTGCCGCAACGCCGGAGCAAAATTGCTGCTCGGCAGCGCGACTCCTTCGCTGGAATCGTGGTCAAGAGCCAAAAGCGGCAATTACAGCCTTGTGCGGCTTCCTGACAGGTATGGCGGCAATCCGCTTCCTCATGTGACGATTATTGATCTCGCAGGAGCTGAATTCGGAGGTAATTATCCTTTCACCGCCCAACTGATCTCCGCGATCGCCGTGCAATTGAAACGGAAGGAGCAGTCTGTTCTGTTTTTAAACCGCCGCGGCGCGGCTTCCGCGCTCTTGTGCCTCCAATGCCGTCGCAGAGTGATTTCTCCGGAGTCGCAACTGCCGTTCACAGTCCATCACGATAAATCCGGCGTGCCATATCTGATGGATCATGCGACCGGCGTCCGTGCCCCTGTTCCCGCTCTCTGTCCGCATTGCGGCAGCGCGGCGCTACGCGAAATCGGCGCCGGCACGCAGCGAATCGAGGCGATTTTGAAGAATATCTTTCCCGACGCGCGCATCTTGCGCGCGGACAGCGACACGCTCGCGACGACGGATCAGATGCGCTCGCTTCTGCAGAAAATGAAAAAAAACGAGGCAGACATTCTGATTGGGACTCAGAGCGTGGTTAAGGGGCTCGATCTTCCGAACGTGACGCTCGCTGCGGTATTGATCGCCGATGTCGGCCTCTCACTCCCCCACTTCCGCGCCGGCGAGCGGATCATGCAGCTACTCACGCAGCTGACCGGACGCAGTGGACGATCAAAACCCGGGGCAGTCATTATCCAGACTTTCCGTCCGGCCGCCGCCGAAGTGGTCGCCGCCGCCACGCACGACACGGAGCGCTACCTGGACGATGAGATAAAGGTTCGTCTCCATGCCGGATATCCCCCTGCGGCTTCCATGATCCGTCTCTTGATTCGCGGGCCCGGCGCGTCTGAGAAGGCAAATCGCCTTTATGTCAGCATAATGGGGGCGAATTTCAGGCAAGGCGGCGCAATCAAAATCTCAGTCGGCCCCACGATCTTCGGCGGAGGCCGGGAATGGCAGGTTCTGCTGCGTGGAGCGGATCCTCGCGAGCTGCTCTTGCGATTCGACATGAAAGGAATCGTTGTTGACATTGACCCGGTGGAAACAATCTAAGGAACCCCTGCAAAATGATACGCACCACCAAAACATCACGATGGGAACCAAAACATCACGATGGGAAGGAACCTCTCAAAAATCGCCTCATGCGAGGAAGCAAGCCAAAATTTCGCGAGGCGTATCGGCATACGTTGAGCGAAATTTTGGCGCAGCTGACGAAGCAGGAGGCATTTTTCAGAGGTTCCATAACACATCACAATTGCGTTCGATCTACAAGCTGAGACGATAGAAGTACGCTCAAGGAGTGGTAGCGTGTTCCTCAATTACTCATCATCTATGCATTATCACAAGTACGCTGCGGAGTTCCTTGGCACGTTCGCGCTTGCGTTCGCCGTTTGGGCGTCAATGGCGCTGCAAGTGCATTTTCTGATCGTCCCTGTCGCAGCAGGCGCCACGCTTGGCCTTTTCGTTTACACGGTTGGCGGAATCAGCGGGGCCCATCTGAACCCTGCTGTGACGATCGGCATGCTAAGCGTCAGAAAAATCAAGACGAACGACGCGGTTATGTATATAGTTTGCCAGCTTGCAGGCGCCGCCGTGGCGATGACTGTCGGACGATTGCTTGGCGGGCAGGCCTCCGTCGCATACGCGACCACTGTCCAGGCCGGCGTCGCCGAAGCGATCGGAGCCTCCGTTTTGGCCTTCGGCGTCTTGTCTGCAGCATTGCAAAAAGTGCCTCCGGCCGCCAGCGGACTCGTTGTAGGCGGCTCACTGATGGTAGGCGCATATATCGCCTCCGTATTCAGCAACGGAATACTCAATCCCGCCGTCGCCCTTTCGATCAACGCGTTCGGCCCGATGGAAATTCTCGGTCCGGTCGTGGGAGCCGTCGGCGGCGCCTGGGCGAGAGTGTCGCTGGAAGGCAAGGCTTAGCATTCCTCAGGTGATGCAGCGCTATCCCCGCGGCAACCGCGACATTCAATGACTCCTTCGTCCCGAGCATGGAGATTTTGATAGTGGCTTCTGCAAGGCCGAGAATTTCCTGCGGCACGCCGGAAAGCTCGTGGCCGACCACTAGGCATATTTGTTCGGGAGGAGAATATGTGCGAAGTTCAACTGCCGTCTCGATTAGTTCGAGAGCGACGACTGACCATCCATCGCTGCGCAAAGCGTTCACGATCGTGACAGGATCCTGCAAATACTCCCAAGGAACCGATTCTTCGGCGCCGAGCGCGGTTTTCGCGATTTCTTTGCGAGGCGGATGCCCTGTGTAACCGGTAAGATAGATTTTTTCCACCGCAAATGCGTCGCATGTGCGAAAAAACGAGCCGACATTCCATAGGGAACGCACATTATGGGCCAGCAGGCAGATACGACGTTTCATTTCAGAATCAGGCGCTCCAGAGTGCTGGCGTGCGGATTGGCAAAGATCTCAAGCAGCCTGTTTGAACACAATTCTTGCTCGGAAATATTTTCTATCCCATAGGCTGTTCCGGTTTCAGCACCATTCATAAATGCGGAACAAAAAGCATCAGGAATATCACGACGAATTAGCACTGTTCCCGCAAAAAAGGATGATATGGCCGCTTCTGATTTGCTGTCGTGATCCCACTGGGAAAACAGCTTTCCCCTACGTAGAAACGCCCGTTCTTTATTTGAATTAAAAACAGTGAGATCAGACATGATATTCCCGACAGCGCCTTCTTCCACAGAAAGGTATTTCCACTGCTTCAGCGCAAGCGCAGGAATGATGCGCCGGGCCGCCTTCTCCACCGTGCGTTCTTCATTATTAACGATGAGCGTCTCGATAAAAATCTCCACATTTGCCGTTGAACCAATTGGCAGATGCACGCGATCCCGCAAAACTACATTCGCGTATTCCTTTTGTGCCATTTGCCTCTTCTGTCCCCTTTTTCCACTTTTTCTCTTTTCCATCCATCGCCTCATGGACTCAAAATACATGTCTCCTCCGCCCTGCGCGCGCTCAGGATGCGGCATCAGCGCGATCACGTTCCCCGCAGGATTGCATATTCCGGCAATGGCGTGCAGAGATCCGTTCGGCGTGACTTCAGGATCGTCGCTTACGTCGCCGTTGCCGTTGCAGTACGAGAAAGCTATCTGGTCGTTTTTCTTCAGCTCGTTGATGAGTTCGGCGTCTCGCGTGGTGAATCGTCCTTCTCCGTGCGCAATCGGAATTTTCATCACGCCATCCCACCAGCTTGTAGCGCACCGGTCCTTCGCGCAACTGCGCGTGATCCATATCCACTCGCTCAAAAAAGGAGGTTCTTTCGCCCGGTCCGGAGTCCTGACAGCATTTCGCGCGAGAGACATCCGGAGTCCATCGCCGTTCGGAATCAGGCCGCTCTCCACGAGAATTTGCGCCCCGTTGCAGATTCCGATCACGACCTTGCCGGATTCCGCCTCCGAATCGATGAATTCCATCAAATTGTCGCGCGCTGCCACCATTCCGCTCCGCCCCCGGTCCTCGTAGGAAAAGCCGCCAGGCACAAAATATCCGTCAACGTCTTTAAGTTTGCCGCGATCGTCGTTCCAGCGAAAAAACATCGCCTCCATTCCGGTTTTCCGGACGATGCGCATTGACTCCACTTCTCCGTTGCTTCCTGGAAACGATACAACGGCGACGATCGGCTTTCTCATGTCCTCATTCTAAGGAAACTCCGGGCAACGGCCAAATTGCTGTCATCTACACTCTCATCACCTCTTCATCCTTTTTCTTCGCCATCTCATTGATTTTTCCATTGTATTCGTCAACTCCTTTTTGCAGCGATTGATTCAGAGTCTCTTTTACGTCCTCGTCTTTCTCCGGCTTGATTGCGTCGTGCGCGACCTGCCGGTGCTTGCGAAGCGATACCCTCGCGTCTTCAGACAGCTGATGAACGGCTTTCTGCAGATGCTTGCGACGCTCTTCCGTCATGGGGGGGAGTGTGATGCGTATCGCAACGCCGTCATTGATCGGAGAGGCTCCAAAATCTGCAAGCTGCACCGCCTTCTCGACGACGCCCAACAGAGACCTGTCCCATGGCTGGATTACGATGCTGCGCTGGTCAACGCTTATTCCGGCAACCGAGCGCAGATTCTGCTTCTGCCCGTAGGCATCAACAATTATGTGTTCGACTAGCGCGGCGTTGGCCCTGCCTGTCTGGAGCCTGCCGTACGAGATTTTCAGGTGGGCCAGAACCTTGTCTGCTTCGGCGACAAAAGCTGCGATACGCTGGTCAATCATAAGAAATTATGGAAACTCGAAGATCGTAGCAGAAAACATTCGCGCGCAAACCGGCGTTTATTCGCGCACCACTGTCCCGACTTTCTCACCCTTCGCTGCTTTTAGAAGAGCTCCTTTACTGAAGAAATTGAAAACTACAATCGGGAGCTTCTGGTCGCTGCACAAACTGAACGCCGCTTGATCCATTACATTTAGATGCTGTTCCAGCGCATCTTGGTAGGTTACTTTCGAATAAAGCTTTGCGTTCCTGTATTTCTTCGGGTCTTTATCGTATACACCGTCCACATTCGTGGCCTTAAGGAACACGTCGCAGCCCAGTTCCAGCGCCCTGAGCGCCGCGGCGGAATCAGTGGTAAAGTACGGGTTTCCGGTGCCCCCCGCGCAAATTACAACTCTCCCCTTTTCCAGATGCCGTATCGCGCGCCTTTTAATGAAGGCCTCTGCGAGTTGCGGCACGTCAATCGCCGAGAGCACGCGGGTCTGAATGTCAAATGCCTCGAGCGCCGATTGCAGTGCGACGCTATTCATGATTGTCGCCAGCATGCCCATCGCGTCGCTTACCGTGCGCTCTATTCCGCTGTCTTTGGTGTCGCGATATCGCCATATATTGCCGCCGCCGACAACTATCACGATCTGCGCGATCCTCGCGAGCGGAATGATCTGCCTGGCGACGTGCATCAGCGACTCATGGTCAATGCCATCGCGGTTTTTCGCTGAAAAGACTTCGCCGGAAAGTTTCAGCATTATTCGTTTGTAGGACATAGACCGGATGGGAAATTGCACATTTGAATGCAGAATTACGACGCCGGCGCAGAAGGCGGTGGTTCAGACGGAGGATATGAAGCAGGCTGCGGCGCAGGAGATTCCGGCTTGGACGGCGCCTGTTGCCAGTGTGGATCGGGCGTTGTGGCGGGTTGCTGATTGAACCGGCAAGATTTCATCAACCTCGCAAGCGCGCCGACGATCTGCTGCCAGGCCTGACGGATTGTGATTTCGCGGCGCGAGAGCGGGCCGACTATCGGAACGTCCTTACGTTGCCCCTGCGCGGCATTTATGAAGCCGAGCACCATCAGCGCCAGCACGCCGAGTTCAAGCAGCTTGCTGATTACAGGCACGAAAAACACCGCTACCGACAGAATGAACAGCGCCATCGCCTGCCTGGCATGGAACCGCACGAATGGCGATTTGCGACGCAGAAAATAGACCACAACGGACATGATCCACAGATAACTGAATGCCGCGATATCTTTGTTCTGTTCTATGTCGGTTTTGTCCGGACTGCCGGCCGTGTCCGCGCCCATTTGCCGTTGCGGATCATCCGATGGCGGAGTTCCCGACTGATTCATCCGGCTCAGTATACAGCGCAATCGCGAAAATGGTACCCCCGGCAGGAATCGAACCTGCGGCCAATGGGTTAGAAACCCACTGCTCTATCCGCTGAGCTACGGGGGCGCATTTTCAATAATACATCATCTATAAATGTTGCTCCGATTCCCAATATCGAGAATAAGAAACTCATGCTCGGACACTCTTTGAAGAATCACGCGATACTGGCCTATGCGAAGACGATGGGTGGCCGGATGGAAATTCGTCAGCGATTTAAGAACCGAACCGATATCATCATGCTTTTTTAGTTCTCGCAATTTCGACCGCACTCGTTCCCGCAACATCCTGTCGAGTTTCCGAAACTTGCTTTCGGCGAAGGATGTGAAAACGAACGAAATCTGCATTTTTATATCGCGAGTGCGGACTTGCCGCTTTCTGCGGATTTGTTGTATCGGGCAACCAACGCTCCTCTGTTCATGTGCATCTCGTATTCCTCCAGATACTCCGCAACAGCGCCTTCGTTGTCGTCGAAGTATGGAAGCATGATGGCTGTTGGTCTCCCTTTTTTGGTGACGACCAACCAAGATTGCGTTACATAGGCGAGAAGCCGGCCGATGGTCTTTTGAAGTTGTGAAGTGGTGATGATCTTGGCCATAAAATTGCAGAAAACGTTCTGCATTATAGGTGATATAGGTACATATATCAATGGACAGATGATAAAATCGCCGCATGCAGTGGAAGAGGATTCTTCGGTCGCATTCCCTGTCTTTCGCGCTGCTTATCGCGACGGCGCTGATCGTCTACGCGAGCTCGCTCTGGAACGACTTCGTCATCTGGGATGACGATTCTCTTGTATACCTGAATCCACTGACGCAGAGCCTGACTTGGAAAAATTTCATAGGCGCATTTTCTTCGTACGACCCGGAACTCTACGTTCCGCTCACCATCGTGAGTTTTCAGGCGGAACGCGCATTGTTCGGGTTCGTGCCGTTCTTCTTCCACCTCGATAATCTTTTGCTGCACGCGGCGAATACGGCGCTGGCGCTGTTGTTATTTGTTCGTCTCGGATTGAGACGACGGTCTGCATTCATCATGGCGCTCGTTTTCGCCGTTCACCCGATCAACGCGGAAGCAGTGGCCTGGGTGAGCGCGCGCAAAGATCTTCTTGCGGCGTCGTTCTCTTTGGGCGCGATGCTTTCTTACCTGCAATGGCTGTCTAATGGATCGAAGAAATGGTTCTGGGTCGTAGGCGCGTGCATGCTGCTCGCGCTTCTCAGCAAGCCCGTCGCTGTTTCCCTGCCATTGGCGTTTCTTCTGTTGGACTGGAAGGAGCGCCGGAGCTCGCCTCTGCGCGCCGCCGCCGCAACAATGCCTTTTTTCATGCTCGGAGGAATTTTCCTTTTAATAGGACTCTACGGAAAAAGCAGGAATGTCTTCGCTATCACCGCGACGGAAACCATGTTGCTTGCCGTAAAGAGCACGGTTTTTTCGGTGCAGAAATTCATCTGGCCGGGTGGTTTATCGCCGATTTATCTCCAAACCGGTCCGATCGACATATCGTTGGCGCAGTTTTTTGTTCCGGCGATCGTCCTGGCGGCGGCCGGACTGTTGGCATGGCAGTCGCTGCGTAAAACCAGAATAGTGATGTTCTCGACGCTGTTTTATATGTTATTTCTGATGCCGTCGTTCTCGAATTTCGCGAAAGACGATATTTACTTCTTCTCGGACAGATATATCTACATCTCGCAGATTGGCCTGCTGTTCATGATCGGCTGCGCCGTTGATTTTCTCAGACGTCGCGCACTGAACGGAGCTATGGCGACCGCAGGCATGATAGTCGCGTCAGCGCCGATTTTTCTGCTGGCTTGGTCTGCGCGTTCGCAGAGCCTGCTTTGGAAAGACAGCGAAACTCTATATCGCGACGCGCTTAAAAAGAACGACGGAAGCGCTGTCATGCACTATAATCTGGCAGTGCTCGAACATCGGCGCGGAAATCGCGTTTACGCGTTCGAGGAATACCGCAAAACGCTCGCGATTGACCCGAAACATTCAAAAGCCCTGGGCAATCTCGGCGTGTATTTCAAGGAAGAAGGTCAAACCGAAAACGCACTGGAGATGTTGCGTCTTGCGATTGAAAGCGATCCTGGAGCGCCAGAACCGCACAACACCATCGGCAGCATTCTGATGGATCAGGGCGATGTGGACGGAGCAATGGAGGAATTCGGGAAATCAATTTCTCTCAACGAACGATTCGCTCAAGCGCATATCAATCTCGCCGCGGCGCTGGGACGAAAAGGGCTGTATAAAGAAGGGCTGATGGAATACCGCCGGGCGTTCGAGCTGGCTCCTCAACTGATCCGGGATGATCCGGAAATCAAACGGGCGTTGGAAAACCTCTGAAGCGCGGGTACCATTGACCTCGTGCTCCGCCTGACAAAAATCATCTGCACATTGGGGCCGACTTCTTGCACTCCCGCGCAGGTCGCGGCGCTGGCGCGTGGAGGGATGAATATCGCGCGCATCAACCTGGCACACGGAACATGGCCTGAACACCGCAAGACAATCCGCATAGTCAAAACATTGAACCGGAAGCTTGCCGCCAGCGGAAAATTGCCGTCATGCGTCGGCATTCTTCTGGACACTAGAGGAGCCGAAGTCAGAACAGGAATAGTAAGCGAAGTCATTAGCATCCGGAAAGGCGAATTAGTCATCTTTTCGCCGCACGCGCTGCCGAAGGAAAAACGCCGGGTGATCATTGTCAATCACAAGACATTCGCAAAAGACGCAAGACAAGCCGAACAGATACTGCTCGATAACGGAAAGATGTCCTTTGAACTCGTCGCGGCGCGCGCCGACGGCTCGGTTGTCGCCCGGGCGAGGCAGAAGGGCGTCGTGGGTTCGCGCCGTCACGTCAATCTGCCTGGCGCCAATCTCGACATGCCATCCCTCACTAAAGATGACTGGGAAAGCATCGCCAATGCGGCAAATGAAGGAGTGGATTTCCTGGGATTATCATTCATACGGAAGGCATCGGAAATCGAGGATGTGCGCGCGTGGCTTGCCAGGAGGAAAAAGTCCATCTGTTTGATCGCAAAAATCGAAACACGACAGGGTCTGCAGAATCTGCAGGAGATCATCGAAGTTTCGGATGCCGTCATGGTGGCGCGCGGCGATCTGGGAGCCGAAATTCCATTCGAACAACTGCCAGTGGCTCAGAACGAGATAGTGCTGCGTTCCCGCGCGGCGGGCAAGCCGGTGATTATTGCGACGCACATGCTCGAGAGCATGGTGGAAAATCCGATCCCGACGCGCGCGGAAGTCACCGACATCGCGCATGCAGCCATGACATCGTCCGACATGACGATGCTTTCCGGGGAAACAGCGAGCGGCGCGCATCCGCTGCTCGCCCTCGACGCGATGGATCGCGTTCTACGTGAAACAGAAGCTCATTTGGCAGCCGGCTTCAGGATGCTGGACGCGACCATACGGAACAATCGGGACGCCCAGGCAAAAGCAGTCGTGACGGACGCAATCGCGTCGAGTGCATCTGCGATTGCAGTCGTAACCAGAACAGGCAGGACGGCGCGCGAGATCGCGCGGTTCCGTCCGCACATGCCGATTATCGCTTTTGCGCCAAACCGGCGCGTGCAGAGGGCGCTTCAGCTTTCCTTCGGCGTCATCCCGCTTGTTACGCCATTCAAAAGCGATCCCGAAGCCACTCTGTCCGCCGGCGTCGCACTGGCCAGGAAGGCCGGATTGCTGCGAAAGGGTTCCGAGATCGCCCTTGTATCGGATGCCAAGGCGCATGACAAATATGTGAGCACGATTCAAATTCGGAAAATCGCCTAGCTTCGTCTGCCGTGTCATTCATTCGGTAATGAGTGCCACTTCCTGGCTCTGTTCGATGTACTTCAATTTGTTCATCGGAATCATAGCTTGTATCAAGGCGTCCTGCTGCAGATGTTCAAGAGCCTGAGCCTCTGCAATCTGCATATTGAGCACTTCCTGTTCCAGCAGAAGCATCGAGCGCTGATTCTCAAGCTTGCGCAGGTTGTAACCCTTCGTCGCGTTCGCGTTCTCGTGAAAAAGTATCAGCAGAGCGAGCCCAAGAATAAGCGTGCCTATGCAGACCATCAGCAGCGCCGTGCTTTGCGTCACCATCCGGCCGAGCGAAGCTCGGCGCGGCATTTCGGACTCCGGCCGGAGAAATGAAAACACTAACATGCTTTGAATCGTAAATGGGAGTATGAACTCAGCGGCGGCGGATTTCAATCTCCGGCGCGGCCAGGCAGCCGATTACATACGCTTTCTTATCGCACGCAAGCGCGCGCTTCGGGAACGCGGGTTGCATAAGAGTTCGCCGGCAGATGCAGTGATTCCTTTGCGCGTGAGGAGCTCCCATGCTGCGTCCGTCTTGACCTGCCCTGTGAGCTCATTGATCGTTGGAGCCGCAAGAGCCCGGAACGCCCGCTTCACCATACGATCTTCCAGTGAATGGAAGCTGATGATCCCGAACCGTCCTCCGGGCTTAAGGAGCGAGTTCGCCGCGTCAAGCAGAGCCCTGAGAGCGCCGAGCTCGTCGTTCACCGCTATGCGAAGCGCCTGGAAAACTTGTGGCAACATTTTCGAAGTTCTGTACGTGAAGACATTTTCCGCGCATCGAACCACGTCATCGGTCGTACATCCGCCAGCATCGGAGCTCTCCGACTTAAAGCAGACGCGGAGCGCCTTGGCCATCGCCCTGCTCCTCGGCAGCTCGCCGAATTCTTTAAGAATCCCTGCTACTTCATCCTCGGAAGCAGATTGCAGAAACTCCGCCGCCGAGCGCCCGGACGATCTGTCGTATCGGAGATCCAGCGGGCCGGATGCGCGAAAAGTGAATCCCCTTTCGGGGTCGTCCACATGCGGGGAACTCAGTCCCAAATCGGCAAACACGATATCCACAGGGAGCCCGCTTAAAGCGTCTGCGTCGCGGAAATTCATGCAATGCAGCTTTATCCTGCCGCCGAATTGCTTAAGATTCCTTTCGGCAACCTCAAGATTTTTCCGATCCGCGTCAATGCCGATTAATCTTCCGTCCGGAGATGTTGCCTTAAGAAACGAAGCTGCATGTCCTCCCAAGCCTATCGTGCAATCAAGAACGCTTTCGCCGGATCGCGGAGAAATAACTTCCAGGACTTCAGTGTTAAGGACCGGGGTATGTTTAAGCATTGGGAAATTCTATGGATTTTTTATATTTCGGCAATCGAACGGACTTGCGGAACAGGCGGGATATTCTTGTATACAAAATATATTCACGCTTTATATTTCCATTGACATTAAAATTGCCGATCAAGCCTGTATACAGCCATATTCGAGACTATTGACTAAATAATGACTTATAATAAAATAGCATACTTTGTACCGAAGATTTCTGTCCTTCTTCGGCATCGCTGCGCTGTCGCTCCTCATATTCTCCGCATTGCCCGCGGATGCCGCCGATGCGACGTCGTCTGAATTTCTGCGGAGCCTCGCCGAGACAGACGCAACCTTATGGGAACCCCGGGCCAGAGATATTTTGTTGGTGGACGTGGGACAAAGTACGGGATACCTGGTCCACGAGGACGGACGCGCTCTGCAGTTCCCTGTCGCGACGGGCCGCAGGGAATACGTTTCGTACATCGGGCGATATTACAAAGCCGATACGCCGATCCGTTCGTGGACAGCTCGGCAGAAGCAGATCAAGGGCGACCGCCGCACCTTCGGGGTGAGCGGCAGATTCATTCGTCTGTTTCGCAACGGGGAAAGTTCCCCTTACGGAATACACAGCTATTTCAAGGTCGCGGACTGGATGCAGGAAGACGAGCGTTACTTCTCAATGGGATGCATCGTCGTAACCGAGAAGATGATGGACGTAATCGAACGAACGTTCGACGCAAACGGGGGCAACATGAAGGTGATCACTACCAATGACGCGCAGGCCGCGCTGGAAAGCCTGCTCTACGTATCCGGCGATGACGGGAGGAGTTGAAAACTCGTAGCGACCGCTTGCTTTTCTCGTATACTGCGATCACCGCGGAGAGGTGCCTGAGTGGTCGAAAGGGCCGCACTGCTAATGCGGTATACGGTGTTAAAACCGTATCGAGGGTTCAAATCCCTCCCTCTCCGCCATTCGACTCGGCCTTGCGAGGCCTCGCTCACCATTCGATCGCTTCGCTCCTCATGGTCCTTCGTAACGAATGACCCTGAGCTTGTCGAAGGGTGGTCCTCGCCTGCGGGCTCGGGCCATTCTTCCCATATAGTTTGGCCGAGACGAATGACCCTGATCGGAGCGCCGCAGCGCGAAGTCGAAGGGCCTATGACGTTTTGGGCCTAATGGACCCACATACATAGGGGATGCCGTGGTTCTGCCATCTACTCGATGCAAGACGCCGCTTTTCTATACGCACACCATTCACAATCCGGCGCCGCCAAAGGCGGACTGGCGCGGCACAGGCATGCACGGGCCTCCGTCAGTGCGTCTCCTACCCAGGAATCGTCCCCGCTGTACGGGATGATGGTCGGCGTGAAGCTGAGCACTCCGCCGAAATGCCCCTTCGTCGCGTCCCCGTTCACGAAAACGAAATATCCGACGTCGCCGACGGAAAAGCCGTTCTTGCGCAGCAGCCACTGATACATCTCCATCTGCCGCTTGTACGCCTGCTTCCATTCGTCATCTAGCGATATGACTTTTGGCGTGCTCGTCGCCTTGTAATCAACAACGATCAGGTTGCCGTCCGGATCCTGCCATATGTCGTCCACGGCGCCGGTAAACAGGAAATTGCTCGGCTCGTGCAGTGCCTGGACGCCGCGGAAATTCTCGCGCCATTCATCGAGGCTGGGATGCCTGAACGGCACCGCGGCGACATCGTATTCCTTCATGAGCTCATGCGGCTCCCCACGCGCGCGATGATAATCAAACTCGCGCTTGAGCAGCTGGTCCACCGCGTTATTTAGAGTATACGGCGGCTGCGACGGCTGTCCGACGCCGCAACGGCGATCCAGGTAAAAGCACCGCGGGCAGCGCAGGAACAGCTCCAGCTTGCTGCGGCTGAGCTTGAACGGATCCGGCGACGCAGGATCGAAAATATTACGCGAGCGGACGCCGGGGGAAGTCTTCAAGCGCGGCACATGGGAATCATACATCTTTCAACCATCAACTGTTCCAATCTGCATGAAACGTCCCGGGACGGTCCGTTCTGTGGAATCCGTGAGATCCGAAGTAATCTCTCTGCGCCTGAATCAAATTTTGCGGCAGCCGCTCGCGGCGAAGGCTGTCGTAGAACCACAGCGAAGCAGATAGCGCCGGGGTCGGCACGCCGCGATCAGTCGCCAGGCCGATGAGCCGCCTCCACTGCTTCTGGCGCGATCCGGCGAAGCGTGAAAATATTTCCTTTGATGCCGCTGCGGCAGTCGCGGTGTTTTTTCCGTAGGCCCGCTGCAATTTCTCGAGGAACGCGGACCGTATTATGCATCCCCCGCGCCAGATGCGGGCCACTTCTCCCAGATGCAGATTCCAGCCTTCTACAGAAGACGCCTTTTCCATCAACTCGAAACCCTGCGCGTACGTGCAGATGACGGAAAGTTCCAGCGCCGATCGGACTGAGGCGGCGAATGTGTTGGCGGAAACCGCATCGGATGCAATGAGCGCTGCCGGCAATTCGCGACGAAGCCTGCCGCGGCGCTCGGTTTCGCCGGAGAGCATGCGGGCGTCCACCGAAGCGTTGATCGTCGGAATCGCAATTCCCAGGTTCATCGCAGCTTCCGTCATCCACTTTCCGGTTCCTTTTTGACCAGCCGCGTCGCCGATGACGTCAATCATGTCATTTCCGGTCTCAGAATCCCTAACTGTAAAAATTTTCGCGGTGATCTCAGTCAAAAACGATCCAAGTTCGGCGCTTCTGCTCCATTGGGCGAATAATTGCGCAATATTTTTGTTCTTCATTTTCCCTATGCTCTTGAGCAAATCGTAACATTCGGCGATCAACTGCATTATTCCGTATTCGATGCCGTTATGAACCATTTTCACAAAATGACCTGCGCCGCCCGGCCCGATGTACGTGACGCACCGGCCGCCAGAACCATCCCCGGCGGTCATTTTCTTCAGGAACGGCATAATTTTCATGACCGCATTTTTGTCTCCTCCCGGCATCATGCTCGGCCCCATTAGTGCGCCATATTCACCCCCGCTTACGCCCATGCCGATGAATCGGATTCCCTTCCTCTCAAGGCACAGCCCGCGGCGTTCCGTATCGCGATAGTGGCTGTTGCCGGCGTCTATCAGAGTGTCGCGAGGTTGTAGCTTGCAGTTTGCGGATTGCAGCAATTCGGTGACTATGCTGTCCACCGCATTGCCGGCTTTCACCATCAATAGAACGATGCGCGGCGGTTTTAGCGCCTTCATAAATTCCTTCAGTGTCATCGCAGGAATCAAGTTCCCTTCCGTGCCGTACCGCTCGATGAATTCCGCTGTTTTTTTTGTCGTACGATTGAACAACACGACTTGCGCGCCGTTTCGCGCGGCATTGCGAGCGAGGTTCGCTCCCATTGTGCCGAGACCGATGACACCGATTTGCACGAAAACAGCATACACGGCACACTGGATGTATGGGCATGCAATCTGTCCAGTTCGCCGAACGTTCTCTTGGAGGAGCGCTCACCTTTGCCGATCTCAGCAGTGAATTTGATGAGACCGCAGGAATCATTGACACCACTGAGTCCAAATGCCCGCCTGCCGCAGAAGAAGAGTTGCAAGCGATTGCCAACATCCACAGCGAACTCGCCACGCTCTACAATTTTGCACTGAAAGGGATCCCATATCCGGAAGGCGACGTGGATGAGACAGACTGGCAGCGACCCGTCCCGCTCCATTTGCGTTTGAAGATTCGATTGGGACTTGCCCTATGCCGGGCAAAAGCCTTAAAACTCTGCCGCCGCCTCAAACCCGAGAGCGCACCCTGAAGAGGCTCATTGATTTGTCTTTTTCCAGTCCTCCAAAAACTTCTTGAGCCCGACGTCCGTGAGCGGATGCATCGGGAGTTTGGCAAAAACCTCGTATGGAACCGTGCAGATGTGCGCCCCCAGGAGCGCCGCTTCAACGATATGCCGCGGGTGCCGCGTGGATGCCACAAGGACTTCGCAGTCGAAATCGTACCGATGCCACACTTCCATGATATCCGCGATCAATCCCATCCCGTCTTCCGACGCATCGTCCAGCCGCCCTATGAAGGGGCTTATGATATTCGCTCCGGCCTTCGCCGCCAGGATCGCCTGCGAAACGGAGAACACCAGCGTCGTGTTCGTCTTGATGCCCTTGGAACGGAAGCGCTTGAGAGCCTTGAGGCCTTCGGTCGTCATCGGGACTTTCACGACGACATGCTTGTTCCACGAGCTGTATTCCTCACCTTGCTTGATCATTCCATTGGCGTCCGTTTCCGTAACCTGCGCGCTGACGCATGGGACGTGCTTGCACATCTCGAGCACCGTCGCTTTGAATGCTTTGCCCTCCTTCGCAACAAGTGAAGGATTGGTCGTCACGCCGTCCAGTACGCCCCATGCCGCAATTTCCGCGACGTGCCGCACGTTCGCCGTATCCAGAAAGAGCTTCATGCGAGGATTCTCTCCCTTTTGCTTCGCCGACACAAGGAGCGCAAACTCCTGCTCCATGCGCAGGACATTCATCTTATTCATCGGCGCGCTCGTCGGCGCCTCCTGCACGACTATGCAACGCGATGACACTGGGAACAATTTTTCACCATCGGCATCAAGTGCCTCTATCGCTTCTATCGTCTCTGCCGTCTCTGTCGCCTCTCCAGACTCTTCCGCCCCATCCGTTCCTTCGGTCGGCGCACTGGACGTGCCTTTCACTCCACAAGCCCCATTTGCGAATTGGGACGCTCTGCACGAAGAAGCCTGCGAAGAGGCGGCAATCCTCATGGTCGTGCATTTTTTGAACGGAACGCCGTTCACGCCGGAGATTGCCAACCGGGACATTCTCGATCTCGTCGCATGGGAAACGGAGAACGGCTACTCGCAAGACGTCACCGCCGCGCAGATGGCCGAGGTGGCAGAGAAGAAATTCGGATTACATGCGCGCGTCAGAACGGACGTGACTGCGGATACAATCATAGAGGAACTCGCAGCGGGAAACCCGGTGATAATTCCCGCGGCGGGACGCGACCTGGGGAATCCGTACTTCAGCGGTGAAGGGCCGTGGTACCACGCGCTGGTCATCATCGGGTACAGGGAGAGATGGACTGGCGACCGGTTCATCACCAACGATCCGGGCACGAAGCGCGGGGAGAGTTACGCGTACCGCGCCGAGACGCTTCTGCAAGCGATTCACGACTGGACGGGGTTGAAAGAGGAGATTCGTAGCGGCGGGAAAGCCATGGTAATCTTGGAGAAATGACGCGTCCTGATCTAAAGAATCTTATCGGCAAGGATCCTGATGAGGTTCCCATGTCCCTGCAACGCATCGCGGCGTCTTCGTCGCCCGGCGAACGCCATTGGATCGGCCCGAAGGACGCGAAGAAACTGCCAGAGGACGAACTTGAGGCTTACGCGCTCGCACGGCAGATTATGGCGCACCTGTGCATCCAGGCGCCGACCAAACATAAATCCGGACATCCCGGCGGCCCGCTCTCCGCGTTTACATTCACGTACTTCGTTCATAAGAGGAGAAATTCCGAAGTTGATCCCGCCTTTCGCATGAGCGCGGGGCACTTGAGCCTGCTCGCATACGGAATGCAGTGGATCATGCACCGCGAGGGCAACGACCCGCGCCTTGCGTCCCCGCAGGCGATCATCGGCGCCTTCCGCGTGCCCGGCGGGCTCCCCGGACACGTGGAGGCGGGCATCGGCGACATCCCGTTCGGCGCCGGGCCGCTCGGCAAGGGATTGAGCAACGCCCTCGGCGTGGCCTTCGGCCTCACGTACCTCCGTCTGCCGGGGATCGTTGACGTTCTCCTGGGCGACGGCGACTGCCAGGAAGGACAGGTGATGGAGGCCGTGCGTCTCGCGTCCCGCCTGAAAGCCGATAACCTGATGGTTCACGGTGATTTCAACGACATACAGCTCGGCGACATGCCAAGCAGGATCGTCGCCGCGGACATGGCGACGATCGTTGCGGCTGCCGGGTGGAACGTGATCGAGGTTCAGAACGGCAATGACCCCGGGCAGGTCGTCGCGGCTTTGGATCTGGCCGACGGATTCCTGGGGAAAGGCAAACCGATATTCGTTTGTTACTACACGACCATGGGCCACGGCGTGAAAATCATGGAAGAGGGCTCGAACACCGGCTCCGCGAACTATCACGGCAGCCCGCTCAAAGATGAAATCGCCGCCGCAGCGTTGAAGGAACTCCCGCCGCTGGATGAACTCACAAAAAAATACGAAACATTCAGAAAGAAACTACCCCTTACTCCCCACCCACTACCACCTCCCCTCCCCTTCTCGATCAAGAACCTCAAGGACTACGGGCGCGCCATCACCGCCGGGAAATCCGCCGCGCGCCAGGACTTCGGCGCGGTCCACCTCAAGACGCTGATGAAGGCCGACCCGCGCATCGTCGTTCTGCACGCCGATCTCGCCGGATCGGGCGGCTTCGACCCTTCTACGTGGCGCAAAGCGCCGGTCTCAGGGCAAGCGGAATTCTCTGACGAACAGATTGCTCGACGAATTATCAACGTCGGCGTTGCGGAGGCGAACATGTACATGATGGCGGCGGGGATGCGGCAGGCGGGGCTCCTCCCCGTGACCTACACCTTCGCGGCGTTCGGAACGAACGAGGCGCGCGCCAATGCGCGACTGATTGACATCAACTGCGGCCACACCCGCTGCGGCGTGCTCCACGACTGCACTCACGCCGGGCTCTCCGTCGGCGAAGACGGAGAAACGCACCAGGAACGCAATTATTTGAACATCCCATTCGATCACACGCAGATTTGGATGCCGGCGGACAGCAATCAGGCGGCGGCGGCGGCTGAGCGGGGAATGGAGATCATCGCGGACGGTAGTCAGAGCGTGTACGTTTTCTTCCCGAGAAGTTCCCACGAGCAGCTCAAAACCCCGAAAGGCGAGGTAATCTACGGAAAGGATTACGTCTTCGACGGCAACATTGATATCGTCCGCGGCGCGGGTGACATGAGCGACGACGCGACGATCATCGCGACTGGGATTCCAGTCCATGACGCGGTCGCCGCCGCAGACATGCTCCTGCAACCTGCAACCGGCAACCTGCGACCTATCCGCGTCCGCGTCCTGAACGTCTCGTGCGTCCGCCCCATTGATGCAGCCGCCATCGTCCAGGCTGCTCTGGAAACCGGACACCTGATAGTCGCGGAAGATCACTGCTCCGAGGGCGGGCTCGCATCCCAGGTGGCCGACGCCGTCGCCGACTTCCAGCTCCCCTGCTCCCTCCGGCGGCTCGGCGTGAACCACTACTTCCCATCCGGAACCGACGAGGAGTTGAAGTTCATGGCCGGACTGGACAGCGAAAGCATCGCTCAGGCGGCGCTCGATGAAGTCCGGACGGAAATCCGCGGGGGCGAGGATGCCTTCGTGACCGCGGTGTACGCCGTGAGCGACAACGCGAAGAAGAGTCGCTTCCACAAGAGTGTCCTCCCGTTCATCGAACGTCTGTCCTCCGAAAAAGGCTACATGGAAGCCCTGCGGGAGAAGTGGAAAAAGCGCGGGATTGATCCTTTGAAGCTGCCGACCAGCGAGGAATTGAGGAAACGGATTACATAGTCATCGCGTCCATTCATTTATAGATGAATAATAAAAGTGATCAAATTATTGAGCTTCACCAGGCCAATCACTGAGGTCTACGAACATCATCACAACCCCGCACTGGAATCGCGGATTCGCAGTACACGGCCTGAGCGATTCAGGATCGAGAGTTTGAAGCGCCATTCCGACGACGCGCGCGGCCTTAGTCGCCTTCATTGCGTACCCTGGAATACCGGAGGCGGTCAAGCGATCACCCGCGCGGATGGCGCCGTTCTCCGTCGTGACGTTCGCAGGCACGCGGCCAATGAGAGCGATCGGGTGCGAATTCGCCGTATCGGCACCGGTAACGACGCCCGGATTGCCGGAGACGACGCCGAGTACATCATCTTGATAGGGGGTCGCCGAGCGGATGACGCCATGGTCATTCGCCCGGTCGATGGCGACGAGTTCCCCGGGGTTCAGTTCCTGGTCCGAACTGTACCGCTCAGCCACGTCGGCTCCACCGGTGAGGATGGAACTGGTCGGTCCCGTGTAGATATCACCGTTGGAATTGACGCGAAAAACGCTGCGGGAATCGGATTTGAGGCTGACGAGATCTTTATCTTTATTGATGCTGAATTCCGTGAGCGTAGGAGTCGGCACTGTCCGTTGTGTGCAGAGGTTCGACGATCCGCCGTTGTACCAAACATCGGTGAAGATGCCGGAGTAGCTCGGGAACGTGCGCTTGAAGTTGAAGTGCACTCTGATCCACGTTTCGCTGGCGCCCGGATTGATGCGAGCTCCGGGGTACGGGACGTCACGAGACGATACTGTTTGCAGACCAAGTTGTGACGTCGCGGTGCGCACTTCGGCGGAGATGCCGGTGAGATCCGGTGATCCACTCCAACTGAGCGTTGACGCACTGTCGAGATCGGTCAAATTCAACTGCTCCGACTTATACATACCCCGGTCTACCCAGCCGGCGTCATATTGATGGGTGGTGGTTGTCGCATTGCCAATGAGTGTGACGAACTTTCCGTCGTCGCGCTGGAACGAAATCGCCCCGGCGCTCGCCGCCGTCACCAGAGCCGGACCGGCGACAAAGACGCCGATGTTACTGGCGCCATCCGCCGTGAATGCTCCCGCTTTCTCCATGTAAATGGAAGTGGTGGCCAGAGCGCCGCCATGCACCACAAGCCATGTGCCGTCTGGACGCGGGATCGCGTGCGCTCCGTGCTGCGCTGCCGCCGAAAGCACGGGGCCGACGACGGATTTGTTCGTGAAGGGATTATAGATCTGCGTTCGGGTGACGCCCGCGCACGTCGTGACAGTGCCGCCGCCGTGGACGATCACCCACTGACCGTCGCCGCGCTGGAAGGCGAACGCCCCCGGTCCGACGCCTGTCGTGATCGCAGGAGAGCCCGTCGCGACGAACTGCATCGTGTAGGGATCGAAGTTGTTCGTCGTCGTGTTGAGAGCGGTGCAGGCTTCCGTCGCGATCCCCAAGACGACGAAGTATGTCCCGTTCGGACGGGGAATCGCCATCGCGCCGCCGCCTATGACCGCGGATGGGGTTGGGCCAGCAACCATGGTGTTCTGGAACGGATCGTATATTGACGATGTGTTCGTGAAGTTCCCGTGCAGAATCAGCACGCGTCCGGACGGCAAGGGGATGACCAGCGCGCCACGCCCGGCTGCGGCGGTTAGTGCCGGCCCGGCGGTGAATGTGTTCGCGATTGGATCGAAGATGCTGGTCGTGGTCGTCGCGTTCCCGAGGACGATCAGGAATTTCCCATCCGGACGCTTGAACGCAAGAGCACCGAGACCGGTTCCCGCGGCGGGCGTCGTGCCGAGCGCTGTGAAGGTTTGTGCGACAGGATCGTATACTTGGGCGTTCGCGGTCGCGGTGTTGCCGGAAATTACAATGAACTTCCCATCCGGCCTGCGCATCACGACTGTCCCGGCTGTCGCTGAAGTCGTGAGGACCGTGTGTGTGCCCCACGCTCCATTGTAGAGCTGCGGGTTCGCCGCGTTGATCGTTGTCCCGTAGCCGACGCCCGCGGCGAGGGAAATAGCAATCTGTTTGTCCTTGTCGTTGACGATGTTGATCGCAATCGGACCGGAAGGATTGGCATTGTTGCCGAATTCGAACTGCGTCCGATGCACCATCGTCGAGTTATCCACCGTGAAATCGTAGAGCGACGGATCGGGATTGACGCGGCGGTAGAGCGTCTGCCCGAGTCCGCGCCGGAGCTTCCACTCCTGGTCGGCGAAGTTCGGGAACTGCCGCTTGAAGAAGACTTTCACTTGGACGCGGTTATCGCCGTTCGCCGCACCGATCAGGTCGCCGCTGTTGAGAATATCTTTGTAATTGCCGCTGCATGCGCCGTTGCCTGTCTTCGCCTGGAACGTGACATAGCCTTCCTGGTTGATATTCCAGAACAGACGCGAAGACGCGTTGAGCGACGTCGCCGTCATACATTCCGTTTCGTAACTCGCTAGCTGCGTGCCAGATGTATTGCCGCCGATGATGAATCCCATGTCATACGTATCGGTTGTCGTGGTCGCCCCGCCGCGGATCAGTTGGTACTGGCCGTTGGGACGCAGGAACATGTGAAATCCGGCGCCTATGGCGCCGGCAAGAGTCGGACCGGCCATGAACTGTGAACTCGTTGTAACGGACGGATCGACGATGTTGGTGACAGTAGAACCGGCGCCGATGATCAGGAGCATTTTCCCGTCCTGACGCCAGACGGCCTGCGCACCGTCCGCGAGCGCGACCGTGGGACCGAATCCGACGCCGGATTGCGCTGTCATCGTGCCGGCGCCGCCGTTCGTCGCCCCCTCAGTCGGATCGTAGATGGATGACGTATTGATGGCCCCGCCAATAACAAGGAATTTGCCATCCTTGCGACGCAGGGAGAACGCACCCGTCGTAATCGTAGGCGGGCTCGTTGTGATCGGGTTCAAGGTCATCGTGTTCGTGAAGGGGTTGTAGAGCCAGTGCGTCGTGACGTTGCCCCCTGCAAACACGAGGAAGGTTCCGTTGTCGCGCATAATGGCGTGCGCGCCGGCGTTGAACGCCACACCGACGGCCGTGCCAGCCGTGTAGGTATTCGCCGTAGGGTCGTAAACTCCCCACGCTGTGAGTCCTCCGCAGAGGATGACATATTTCCCGTCGTTACGAAGGAACGCGTTCGTGCCCGTCGTCGTCGCGCCTGCTCCACAGACCGCCGGACCAGCGGCCGTTGCCGTGATGCCGCGCGGATCGAAGAGCGACGTCGTCCCAAGGCTCCCTCCCGCATTGATCACGAGATACCGCCCGTCGGGACGCTTGAGCGAAATCGCGCCTGCGCCGATTGCGGACGTGCTCGGCGCGGTCGGTGACGCGCTCATTGCGCCTGTCGTAGAACCGTCCCAGACCGACCCTGTCAGCGCGGCCCCGCCGTGGATGATGATGTATTTGCCATCCTCACGGAGGATCGTGTGTCCGCCCGCGCCGACTGCGACGCTCGTGGTGACAGTTGAGGTGGACATCGTTCCCGCACCGGATGCTGGCACCGTGCCGTCGTTGATCGTGACGAGATCATTCGTCGAGGTGACGTTCGTGAGTGTGGATCCGGCAAGGGAGAAGTCTGTGGAATTCGCCGTGCCGGTGGTCGTTTTCACGAGATTTGCCGTTGTGCCGTTCACGATGAGCGAGCCAGTCATCGTGCCGCCGGCGGTGCGAACGTACCGCGCGTCGCCGTCTGCTATGGTCATGCCCACGCCCCCTCCCGCATCCGTTCCGCACGCGAGGCGTCCGGCCGCATCCGTGTCGATGGTGTCGCAGTTCTGGAGGCTGTTGACGTTGAGCGTCGCACCCGATAGGTTGCCGAGAACACTCACATTGCTGCTGAACTGGAAGCGTTGCGAGGTATTCAGGAACTTGATCGTCTGATTGAGCGTGGCATTGCCGAAGGTCAGCACAGCATCGGCGGCGCCACGATCGCTGTTGATCGTCGCATCGCTGTTCGTGAGGAGCGCCCCTGAGGCGTTGAAACCTCCGCCATTCCTGATCATCAGGCCGCCGGTCATCGTGTCACCCGCGATATTCACGTACCGCGCATCCGCATCGGTTTGCGTCAACCCTGCGCCCCCTCCCGCATCCGTTCCGCAAGCGAGAACGCCGTTGCCGTTCGTATCAATGGTATCGCAGCTCTTGAGACCGGTCACGGTCAGGTTCCCACCCGACATCGTGCCGATGACTTCGAGGTCGGTCTTCGGAACCAAGTTGTTCACGCCGACTTTGTTATTAAGCGAATCGATGAATAGCGTGCCGCCGTCGAACTTGCCGTAGCCGAAGACCGCGAGAGAGCCGGACGATTCAAGTCGTCGCTGCGCGTGGAGAACGTCTCCCGATGCGGTACCGATGACTTCCAGAGCGATCCCCGCATCCGGCGCGGCCGTGGAATTGCCGACGTTGAGAATCGTCGCGCCGGTGACGGTAAGACCGCCGCTGATGAACAGCCCACGGGTGAACTTGAATCGAACATTGGCGCGATCGTAGAGAAGTTTTTCATTCAAAGTCTGTCCGAACCGCAATTGGACATTTGCGGCGGTATCAATATCATCAATCGTTTGAAATGCTTCCGTACTCACCAGAAATGTGGGATTCCACGAGCTGCCTGTGGCGCTCACTGGCAACATCATGCAGACTGCGAGCATCAGCGAGAGCACGACTCTAAGTGCGCCGCCAATCCCTCGATCATGACATGGAAAATGTGTCATAAAATCCTTGCAGTATAACAGAAAACTGGCACTACGGCCCGTTCGGGACATTGAGCAGCCGATAAAAGTAGTATCCAGATTTACAATGTCTATTGCCCTGTACAAAAACAGCGGCTCTGTAGAGCCGCTGTTCGTCGTTACAGGCGCGAGATCCTGACGATTACGGAGTCGTTGTTGACCAGTTGACATTCAGGAATTGATGTGGTTGCTCGCAGACGACGTGGATGTCGTGCGCAGACGCAGCTGCAGCGGCTTGAACGGATCCCAGGAGGCGAAGTTCTTCGGCACTTGGACGCGGACGGCTGTCCAGTAGTCCTGAATGGCGGCCTTGCTGGTTGTCCACCGGTAGAAGTTCTCCGCGTTGGTCGAATCGTATCCGTACGTGAGCGTTCCGACCGCTGCGGAACCAGATTGCGTGTAGATCGCGTTCGGGTATTCGGGGTGCAGGGATAGTATTTTGCCGCTGCTGTTGCCAACAACTGGAGCGGACCACGACAGTCCTCCGGCGCCGTCCGTCTTAAGGAACTGATTGGCGGCGCCGGCGGAGTTCGGGAACGCGAGATTTTGACCGCGTATGTTTACGTTGCCGTCAACTGTGAGAGTGGAACCGGAGAGGTTGCCGCTCGCACGCACGCCGCCTGTGACTTTCACGTCCTTGCTGAATTCGAATCTCTGATTGGCATTGCTGAACTTCAAAGTCTGGTCCGACGTGGCGTTGCCGAACGTCAGCGTGGCGTCCGCGGCGCCGCCATCCGCGTTCAATTTGATGTCTGCTCTGGTATTGATGTTGTTCTGTATGTTCAAAGTGCCGGAACCGGAAATGGCGCCGTTGACTCGTGTGCCTTTACTGAGTTCAAATTCCTGCGCGCCGTTTAGGAACTTCAACGTCTGGTTCCCGGACACGTTGCCGAATGTGGCAGTGGCATCGCTGGCGTCCGCATCGCTGTTGATCGTTAGATCGGACTTCGTCTTGAGCGACCCCGTCGCCGAGAGCGCGCCCCAGATATCAGCATTGCCGTCAATTCGAAGCGTGGCGCCCGAGATGCTTTTCTTTACGCTTAGCGAACCGGTGGCGGTAAGATTGCCTCCGACCAGGAGTCCGCGAGTGAAGACGAACCGGTTGTTTGTCCTGTCGTAGATCAGCTTCTCGTTGAGCGTTTGTCCGAACCGGATCTCTATATTTGTCGTGCTGTCTCCTTCGTCAAGCATCTCGAAGGATTCCGTATTCACGAGCAGCGTGGGGTTCCAGGATGACGCGGCATGCGCCGTATTCGACGCCATGAGGAATAGCATTACGATTCCCGGCGCAAACCCGAGAAAACGTCTGCAGCGGATACAAATATTAGAGAAGATGATCATATGTGTTTGGGGTATCGCAGCAGTATAGCAAACTTTTCTTTTATATTCTTCAATATAATATGGACTACATCACAAAATATGTCATAAAGAACAAATTGCATAACTGTGTTATGCTTGCGCGTCTCAGTGCACGCGCTCCACATAGCGAAATTCTATGTCTCCGAGCGCAGCTTCAATTCCGTTCTTTGATGAAAACTTCACCTTAAGGAGGAACGATTGTCCCGGCGTCCACGTTGGCGAGCCCGAGAAGGTGATTCCTGCGGCTGCCCAGGACGCCGACGCGAGTCCGCTGCCGCCGTTGACGCCGACCGCGTTGCCGGCCGTATCGAACAACAATAGATCGAGCTTGCCATCTCCTGCCGAAGCAGACTGCGTACGATGATTCATAACAATCGGCGTACTGCTCCATCGTTCGAAGCGTTGCGGCAGCGTCAATCGAACGATCACGTCGTAATCCTGAAGACTGGAGCGACTGCTAGTCCATGCGTAGTAGTTGGTCCGCGGGCCGCCATCGTGCCGTACGGAGAGTTGGCCGACATTGTTCTCTCCGTCTCCCTGGTACGCCGCAGCAAATTCCGGGTGGAGAACCGCGAGAACAGACCCTGTCCCGCTGGCGATAGCGGACAAGTTAACTCCGTTCACCAGTCCGGTGACTGTGAGATTCCCCTGAATGTGAAGATCTGCGTTAAAGACGAAGCGGCTGCCGAGGACATCGTAAGCCAGAGTTTTCCCGAGTGTCTCGCCGAACTTTAGCGAAACGTCCTGCGTGGAAGATGCATCCGCATCAATCGTAAAACTGTCAGCGTTCGTCTTCCCTGGAATGGCGGAGACCGGAAGCATGCCTCCGCTAAGGAGCAACGGCACGGACCCGCTCCCAGTTCCTATGCCGCGGCGGTCGAGCAAGAGCGCATTTGTCGCAAATGGCGCGGCAGGCACCGGGGAACGATCCAATGCCTGGTTTTGTACGTCTGGATCCATTAGTTCATAGGATGTATCTGGCGCGTTTTCCGGCCTCACCTCGACTTGAAGGTGTAGGGTGCTTAGATCACCCGATGAAAACATTCCGAAAGACGGCAGCGGGTTCTGGCTTCCCAGATACACCGTAAATGCTCCCTTGTTGCCCGGAATCACCGTGTCGGCTTCCTGCCATCCAAGGTAGCCCGCGGCGGCGGGATTGATTTCGCCGGATGTCAGAAGATCGCCTGCAAGCGCATCTGGATTGTTCCAATAACTGAATCGCATGCGGTACGGACCGCTAAGTGGATTTCCGGATGCAGTCATCAGATACCCGGAATAAAGATAGATGGGCGGCACGGACGAAGCGGCAAGAACGGAGCCGCGCAGGATAGGAAGGCTTCCTGCAAGCAGGCAGATCGTCGTCCAGCCGATGATCGCGAACCGGTTATTCATGATGATCTGGATCGGCACAAGCGGCGAAATGCAGTATTGGCAAAACGCCGTCGCGGGCGCGGCGCGGATAAAAGCCGCAGGCGCCACCGGGCGTGCAGCAGGCAAATCGAGAGGAACACAGAAATGGCCAGAAGGCCCGTGCGAACGGGGTCAAGATCATGGTTCCCATCCATGAACAGCGATGCAGCGAATTGCAGCCCTCCAGCCTGCTGCCGCTTGCGCATGCGATCGCCCACCTTTTTCATCAGTAGCGGCGCATCGGATTCTTTGGTTGGAACTTGCCGGATGCTGGGCGTAATTGCCGGCGCGGGGATGGATGCAGGATGCTTTTGCAGATACGACCCGCGGGCGGTCGCCGGTTTGGACGGGGACGCCTTGGAAAATTGACCGCGCGGGATCGTCAGCGCCGGGCTTGGGAAGGACCGCGGCGCAGGATACATATCCGGTTTGGCCGACGGAAACAGCGTTGCTTTCGCTGGGATCGGTGTAACAGTCGTCTGCGGCGCTTGCTGGTGGATCAGCCGTCTTTGCGGAACGCCATTGATCATTACCGGAGCATTTCTGGAACCGATTGGCGCATACGGATTTATCGCAGCACGCGGCTTGCCGACAGGCAACACTTCGGATGGAGCAATTACTGGCAAAGGCGGCAAAACAAGCACCGGGGCCGAAACGTCGGAACCAGGCGTCGCTGGAGGGAAAAAGCTGTACGGGCGCGCATATCCAAAAACAAGAGGTTCCTCCTCCTGCGGCGCAGGCAACTCAGGGAGTTCGAATGTTATGCGAAAATTCTGGCCGATCATCGGCGTGTTTCGTGCATGCCGGTCATCTCGAATCAGGCGGTACGACGGACTTTCCATCGCGTTCGCTCGTCCGGCGGTAAACAAAATTATCTGTACTCCGCCGAGTAACATTAGAAACCGGAAGAAAATTGACTGATTCTTCAATGTGGTTTTGATGAGTTTTCATGTTATTATAGCATATTTTTATATTTATGTCTATATCACGCGGGACTTGGATTCCAGCAATGCGCAATCATAATCCTTTGCCCTATTGCATGGGAATTTTCTACCATTGGGACGCTTCTGTATGCGCCTTCTGCTTCGTTACATCATCATTCCATTTGCCATCGCGGCGCTCTCGGGGCCGTGCTTCGCGGCATCTTCTTTTTCGGATGTTTCGGAAAAGATTCCGGAATCCGCCGCCATAGAATTTGTCAGGTCCCAAGGCATCATGACGGGAAATCCAGATGGAACCTTCAAGCCCGGGAGTCCGTTCACCCGTGCCGCGGCGGCCAAAGTCCTCGTGCTTACAAAGATGTCCGACGCGCAGGTGAAAGCAGTCAGCGAGCGCACGTTCGGCGATATCCCAGATGACGCATGGTACAGGGTATACGCCGAAGCTGCCCGCATCACCGGCATTGTGGGTTCGGCGCCTTCCTTCAACGGCGACAGAACCGTGAAACAAGCGGAGTTCCTAAAGATGCTGCTCTCATCCCAGGGATTTGATCCCGGCGCCTTCAGTGAGATTCGATTGCCACTGGCAACCGATGCAAGCGATCCGGACACATGGTTTTACACATGGATGCGCCTTGGAATCGCTAATGCTCTGATACAAGTACAGCAAGACGGGAAATTAAGTCCGGATAAGGAATTGACACGGGCGAACGCTGCTGAACTCGTTTATCGTTTGGCGATGTACAAGGCAGGCAAGCGAACCCAGGCTCTTTTATCTGAAGAAGAAAGCGAACTCGTCAACATTCTTAAGATGCTCGAGGTAAAAAACGTCGCACAGGCCGAAATGGCGTCTGCCCGCGCCCTGCTCGCCGCGCGCGGGGCTCACGCCAGCAAGCCTTCTGTCCCGATAGTGCAATCCGCCGTGAAGATCAGCGAATCGTTCCGTGCCCTGGTGCGCGCGTACATGGCTGGATCGGATGGCCAGTTTGATGACGCGCTCTCGCTTGCCAAAGAAGCCTGGGCGCTTGCGGAGAAGGCCAAGCAGATCAGTCCCGAACTGCAAGACCTTGCAACGCGCGTGCAGACAATCGCCAAGAACATGGCTGATCAGGCGCGTGAGATGCTCAAAGAAGGCGCGCAGGCATCTCCGAAGTGAGCACCCGACGAAAAATCATCGTGGCCGGAATTAGGCCCAGCCGGCTCCGCCTTCGGGCTACGCCGCGCCTTTGAAGGCACATCGCGGCGTAGTGCCGCAGCACGAAGCCGGATGGCGGAGAGGGTGAGTCCAGAGCCCAATTCAGCGAGGATTTTCGGAGCCCTTTCGGGGGGTCGAAACGGATAGGCTGAGGAGGGTGGGTCGGATGCCAATTCGAAGGGATTCAGAAGGTTTAGGAGGGGGTGAATTGGACAGTACTTTGAGGGGGTAATCCGAACATAACCGAACAATACTTAGGAGGGTCTGAATGGAACAAATGGAACACTACTTCGGGAGCTGAATGTGACAAATGTTACAGTACTTTGGGGCTTCCCAGACAACCTTTGGATGGTCAGATTGCAGGAGCAAACGAGACAAATAAGACAGTTCAATAGGGGTGTGTCTCAAATGGTAAAAATCACGAGCAATCAGATAATTCTGGCAGTATAGTGCTTGTATGACAGTATCTCGATATTCGGTCGGCCGCAGTGAGAACGAGTACATGGATTTGGAGCAGACAATCCTGAAAAACAAGAAGGGCATCGCTGATTTGCACGCGCTCTTTATCGAAGAAGAAAAGGCTCTGGCCAGAGCATACGAATTGCTTCTCGACGAGATGAGATCAGACACTCCCATTTCATCGGACTTGATCAAACATGTTCATGGCCGCATTTTCAGCGACCTGTATGAGTGGGCCGGTCGATGGAGAACCGTATCGATCAGTAAAGAAGGAACCGCATGGCCGCCTCCGGATTACCTTAGCGAGGCAATGATCGCATTTGAACAGGGTGTACTTTCAAAGTTCCCCGCAAAATCACTTACGCCGGACGATCTCTTCTGCAAAGCAGTCGGTCATATTCAGGGGGAGTTTCTCGCCATTCATCCCTTCCGCGAAGGCAATGCCAGAACAATCAAGCTCGTCACGGATTTGCTGGCCGTGCAGACAGGCCGTCTCGCTCTCGTCTACGATCCATCAGATGCTGGTCGAGATCGCTATATCGAGGCCGCAAAAGCTGCGATGCTACAGAACTACGAACCTATGATCGCAATCATCGCTTCGGCGCTCAGTGCTTCGAGGCGATCTCCCTAAGTTCCTGCAAGCAATCTTGTTTCGTTGTTTTGCTGAAAGCAGGTAACCCCTCGATAACGCTGTTATTTTCGACACACCGCAGAATCATCTGATGACGTGCATCCTCATTCTTGAGGATGGGAGAGATTTGCCGGAGTCTGGTGCCTGCACCGAATGTCATGGAATGATTATAGCACAAAACCATCTCACATTCTGCTAAAATTCGCTCCATTCTATGGACAAAACTTCTCCAAATCAGGCTGCGCTCACGAGTTGCCAAACAAAAGGACTCGACGTGCTTGAGCGCCAAGGGAACGTCTTCCTCACCGGCGCAGCCGGTATCGGCAAGAGCTTCCTCCTTTCTCTTGGAAGGGGAAGCTCGTACAGTACATCGGGCGAGTACAAAGAACAGTTCCGGGAAAGTCACATGCGCATGTCTATGATTACGTGGATTTCGATGTACCCATGCTTAAAGGGATGCATTTCCAGCGCCTTCGTACCTATCGAGCACTTCAGATTGAAATCCGACAGGAAAGAATGGGTAAAGCAAAACGATCTATCCCCGAAGGGCAATTGGCGATGTTTTGAGGCGTTTAACTGCAGAGAAAATTGAGCTGCTTGTGTTGATTTTGCCTGGCCTTCTTGAGCGTGTAGCGGCATTGCTTGACGTGTCCATTCTTACCCCTTTCCCTATGAACCCTTCGGCAATATTGGAAGAACAACAACAGAAAACAAGCAGCGAGACTGAGCCGATTCGCTACTGCCTTTACGCGAGAAAATCCTCCGAGGACGATGAACGGCAAGCGCTCAGCATCGACTCCCAAGTCAAAGAGATGATGGCGGTCGCAAAAAGAGACGGATTGGACATCGTCGAGATCCGGCGTGAGAGCCATTCAGCAAAGGATTCCGGGCAACGTCCGGTCTTCAGCCAGCTCCTGACAGATATCCGAAGTGGAGTGTTCACGGGAATCGTGACGTGGGCACCGGATCGGCTGAGCAGAAACGCTGGTGATCTGGGATCATTGGTTGATTTGATGGACCAAGGAGTCTTGAAGGAGATCCGAACGACCGGACAGAAATTCACAAACTCTCCGAACGAGAAATTCCTCCTCATGATTCTCTGCTCACAGGCAAAATTGGAGAATGATAACCGAGGGATCAATGTGAAACGTGGACTGAAGAACAAATGCGAGCTGGACGTCCGTCCGGGTGTTGCACCTCTGGGCTACTTGAATGAGCGGAGTCTCGACCGAAACAAAGGCAAGATCGTCATCGATCCAATCCGCGCTCCGACGATCAAGCAGCTCTTCCGTTTCGTCGCGGAACGAGGCGCAAGCGGCAGAACGCTCCTCAAATGGCTGAACACGGAAGCGAATTTCAAGACGCGAGGCGACAAGCGGATAACACTCTCGGGTGTGTACAGGATTCTCAACAACCCCTTCTACTACGGCATGTTCGAGTATCCGAAAGGTGGAGGCAATTGGTATCAGGGAACGCACGAGCCGCTCATCAGTCAGCAACTCTTCGATGATGTGCAGCACTTCCTCTCCACCGGGCAGGAGCGGGAATGGGTGTGACGGAATTCGCCTTCACGCGACTCATGACGTGCGGACACTGTAAATCAGGAGTGACTGCCGATGAGAAGCGTAGGCAGATGAAGAACGGTTCCATGAAGAGCTACGTCTACTATCGATGCACCCACTCAAGGAATATTGCGTGTCATGCACCGGGTATCCGAGAGGAAGAGTTGATCAAACAACTTATCGACATTCTCGACGGCCTCTCCCTGAATGCCTCGGCAGTGAAGCGGAAAATCGACGATGAATTCAAGCGGTTCTCCCGCTTCGCGTTGGACGTTCTAGGCGTCACCGACCAGCAGAAGGCACAGAAGATTAATCAGAGAAAGTACGTGGAATATCTTCTCACAAACGGGACGATGACGGAGAAACGGGAGCTGCTTGCGTCTTTCACAAGCAAAATATTGCTGAAAAATGGCTCTATTTACCTGACGCAGCAAGAAAAATCCATTTGAGGAAATATTACAATCCACTGCTATTCAAAAACTTGCTTAATAGATCAATTTCTTTGAGTCCATTGCCTGTGTTAATGATGACGATCTTCTCGCCGAGCTTAGCGATTCTCTCGGTATTCTCCAAAAATGCCGCAAAGACACTGGCGGAAGAGAATTCAGGCAAAATACCTTCTCGTTCAACAGCGTGCTGTAAACCGCTGATCACCTGATCGTCGGTCACGGAGATCCCGAAACCGCCACTCTCACGCAGGGCATGGACGGCTTTGGCACAACAAAACGATTCTTTCGCCACGATAGCCTCACATTCTGAGGCAGGAATATCATCCAAAACTCTTATCCATTCATCGCGTTTCCATGCCTGATTGATTGGATCTGCTCCTTTGATCTGCACGCAAATCATCGCGGGCACTTTGTCGGTGAATCCCCATTCTTTCAATTCGGCAAATCCATGGTAAATAGAGGCCAGTGCCGAGCCGTTTCCCGCACAGCAGATCACTGCATCAGGCACTGAACCCATATCTTCCCAAATTTCGTAGGCAATAGTCTTGGCTCCCTCGGAACGTAGTGAGAATGCACCAGAAGTGATATTAATCGAGCCAGTAGGGAGATTATCCAAAAGATAGTGATACGACTCCTCGTAATCCTGCCCTACTTCGTGAGAACGTCCGCCAAACAATTCAATCATCTGCAATTTTCCCTTCGATGTGTTCTTCGGAATGTAGCACGTCATGTGTATTCCATAGAGGCGCGCATACAACGCTCCAGAAAGGGCGGCATTTCCCGATGAGGCAATGGCAAGCTCTTTCCAGCCCTGTTCCTGTGCATACGCAAGGGTCAGGGCGCTCTCGCGATCCTTGAAGCTTCCCGTCGGATTCATGCCTTCGTTTTTAATGAGAAGATTTGAAAACACCTTCGATTGGATAAGCGGTGTTTCTCCCTCCCCCAGTGAGATTAGAATTTCTCCCACTGGCAATACTGATAAATACCGAGAAATACCATGCTTGCCCACATCGAATAATCGTTCGGGTTTTGGCATGTGGGCGATGCACGAGTCATAGCCCTTTCTTGCGATAGGAAGCGACCGCATATCAAATGCGCGTGAGCCGGTGGTCAATTCCTCGTATTCAACGAGGCTTTTTGCGGAAGGCATTGTGTGCGCCAGAAGAATGGGGATCGTCTTCAGTTTCGGAAGTGAAAATATTGAAGAAGGGCATGACACGGACTCCCAAGTGATCCATCAAAATCTGGCGGACTTTCTTCTGTTGGCCACGAAAACTAAATTCATTTCCAACCTGCCGCTTTGGGAGGATGTTTGCGATGCCCTGTCCAAGATATTGATATTTGACGAGGGAAAGAGCTGTATCCAAGGCAGCGCAGCTTACTTTATCCTTTTCGGGAGAAAACAATTCAATGCCTCTGTGATCGAGATGAAGTTTCCTTTCGTTCCCGTTGTCTCCGTTCTCCTTTTCAACCACGAGCGACTGATATTTCTGCATATATTCGATCATTGCTTTGGCCAGAGGTGCCATATCTGCTTCCCAGATTAGATAATCAGGAGGGAAACCGTGATCCTTCGCAAACGTGAGGTATTTTTCAATATCCAGATTATCCTCCCGAATGCCCGAAGCAGGATTATGGTTGTAATTGTCGATGAATAAGACGCGGGTCATTCGTACCCTTTGCTGCATGAGAAGAGCGGCGAGTTTGTTGGTTTCCTCATATTGGAATTCCATAGAGCGTACAAAATCGTCATCATCCATGCTTTGATAGGCATAGGCATGTGCTGCTTCTAAAACAACATTAAGAATTCCTGCATTTCTGATGCGCTGTTGCAACTGATCGATATGCATGGCTGATTCGCTGTCGTGTTCAATGATATCTGATTTGATTGGCTCTTCGGGAACGCGGCCTGCATTTTCTTGCTCAATCTTTTCCCAGACGGTGGAAAGAGCTCCGTTGTAATGATTGGCTTGGAGGACAACGTGATTCACTCGTTTCAGAAAGAATTGCTGATTGAATCGCGTAAGAATCGGCATTTCGGCACCGTTGCCATTGGTGACTGATGCTGTTTCATCAGGTTTGCTTTCGATGGCCATATCATTCGAGGGGTAAGCCTGCGGATCGCAGGAATAATTTGCTGTAGACATCAGCACCAGTAAAAATTGAAGCGATGCGGATGCGCTCGTCAGGTTGATGAGCGTAAACCAGATCACCCGGCCCCATTGTAACACCTTCCATGTTCGCGCTGTTTCTGAAAATGCGGCCTTCGTCCCCGCCGTTGAATCCCCGCGCAGTTTGGCCGGTCACTGCCTCCGCAATCCTCACAATCAGCGCATCAGCAGGAGTCATTGATCCCTCTCCATCTTTCACAATCTCTATCGTGGCTTCTTCGCCGCCATGCAGTTTTTGAGAGGTAATCAAATCGATCATTTCATCCACACGCAATCGATGTACGAAGGGGAGCGTTCTCATATCCAACGTGAAACGAGCATTCTGTGGGGCCGTTGAATAATCGCCTGTCTTCACCTCCCCTGCAGAAACTTGGACCGTAGAATAGGGAGGATCGAAGATTTGGGCCTCGGCGTCACGTCTGCTTCCATAATGAAGCATGCGCCCATATTCCCCGATTTCATGAACGATACTCGATCCAGCCATAAAAGCATTCTGAGAGGTGTTCGACACATGGCCAGCATGCGGGGCTTTCACTCTAAAATGTGCGAGAAGCCTTCCTTTGTGCGCGCGCATGGGTGTGATTATGCCGTCCAGCTCAGTGGGTTCACCTGCGACGAAATTCTTCGTTTTGATGACTGATTCGGTACCAAGAAGTCCGGCAGCCATTCGTGCGCCTCTCATGGAAAATTCCGCCGACGCTGCCTCTTCGTCATAGCTAAAAATGATTGTGACTTTCTTGCGTGCTTGTAGAAGCTTTCTTTGTACTTCTGGTCGCAACCCAGCGAGCAACATACTGACTCCTGTTCCATGGGTATCGCACGTTCCGCGTCCAAACCACATCTCATCGGTTTCACGCAACTTCCAAGGCATGCTGGACCAATGCTGACCATCAACACCGACGACATCACTATGACTGACTGTCGCCAAAACCTGTTCACCCTCGGGATCACCTACATCAACCGCCATGATAGAGCGATTGTTGTAGGCAGGGTCTTGGTGCTGAGTAAATGGCAATGGGTACTTCTTCAATATCGCCGACATCGCCTGCATAAATGCCTCATTGCCTTCGCCTGGACGTTGGCTGTTTTCTACCATCGTCGACATCAGTTCGCGTGCGACTGAATATTCGGGATGCGAAAGGTGGGGTGCTGCTTTGCTCATGAGAATTGAGGATTACATTCGATCAGGCAAATCGATGTGCAGGAGATGTGCTGCATTTTGAAGCACACGCTGGCATGCCGTGACGAGAGCCAATCGGAATGATTGACTGTCACCCTCAGCTTTGGCTACCGGATGGGTTGTATAGAAGTTATTGATCAGTTGGCACAAATCCGTCATATACGTTGCGATGCGATGAGGAGCATTATTGGTAACCGCTTCCTGAATCACGCTTGGGAACATGGAAAGCTCGACAAGAATTTCCCTCTCCATGGCCGAAAGTTGCTCGGGCGTTCGATCCACGTTACCCACATCTCCGACCTTCTCCATAATAGCCTTCAGACGACAATACGTGTATTGCAGGTAAGGGCTCTGGCCCGATTCAACGTGCTGAGCAGCATCGGGAACGAATTCGATGTCCCGCGTTCTATCTTGGCGCAAATCATTGAAGATGACCGCGCTGATTCCAACTTGCCGCGCCGTTTCCTGTTGAGCATCAGTCGCCAAAGGTACAGCTTCCGATTCGCTTCCCTCGCCGGTGTTTTTTTTGGCAATCACTGCACCAGCTGCCTCAATCGACTCATTCAATACATCGGTAAGCAATGCCATTTTTCCACCTCGTGATTTCATTTTTCTCCCATCAACGTTGAGGTGGCCAAACGAAATATGTTCGGCCTGACCGCGCTTGATGTAACCGAGTTGCTCAGCCATCGCAAACAACATTAGGCAGTGCTTTTGCTGCTCTTTGCCAATGACATAGAGAATCTTTTTTGCTCCCAATTCTTGCGTTCGATAACGAATGGCTGCCAAATCACGGGTGAGATAGACAGTGCCTCCTGTGGGCTTAAGGATGACCTCATCTCTGTATTGCTCGTCCTTGCCTTTCATAATTTTCTCATTGATTTTTTTGCTCGACGGATCGTACAGGGGTTGTCCTGGGAAGACGACAGCACCTTCTTCATTCCTGCGAAGCGCTCCTTTTTGCAATCCTTCTTCCACGGCAGCAGCCATGCGATCCTCATAAAAACTTTCTCCCTGCACTGCGTCGAACTCTATATCCAATCTTTTATAGACTTCTTCAAAATCCTTGATGCTCCATGCCAAAAATTTCTGCCACAATGCAGTAAGCTCAGGATCGCCCTGTTCGAGCTGTAAGAATATCCCACGGGCATCTTCAACTGCCTGATGATCCTCCTTTTCGGCAGCTACAAATTTCCGATAAATTTCCAGGAGGACCGTAGTCGGGTTTGCCTCAAGACGCTGAAGGAAGACGTCCCCCTCTTGAGCAATCTCTTTCCTGTACTGATAGATAATCTTTCCGAACTGTGTACCCCAATCACCTAAGTGATTAATACGCAGAGGTGTGTACCCTGCTGCCGCATGTAAATTTGAAAGAGAATGACCAATGATTGTTGATCGCAAATGAGCGACCGTCATGTTCTTGGCTACGTTTGGTGCCGAGTAATCTACAAGCACGACATCGCCATTCCCTTCGTTGTATGAGCCGTATCCCTCACCGTTCTCTTGAATCTGACCTAGCACGGCTGGCGCAAATTCCGAATGATTCAGTTGAATATTTACGAAAGGCCCAGCAGTTGTGACCGATGCAATCCGCGCATTTTCTCTGAACAATTCAGCCACCTCTGCTGCGAATTCGATTGGATTTCGCTTCAAACGGCGTGCTGTTTGAGCAACGTTACAACAAAGGTCGGTTTCTGCCGCTCCAGGTGCCGACGAAGGGGGAACGGTCAAGCTAAGTTGTGCTCCCTCGTATCCTTTTGTTACCAATAACGCCTGCAGTTGTGCTTCCAGTTGGGGTAATGCGTATTGCGAAAGAGGAGGCAGATGTCTCTCCACTGTTTCACTTTTACGCTGAGCAAGAGTTTCGAGCACCTGTGCGCCGAGTTGTCTGTTGCGTGCAAGCAGGGCATTGCCAATCACCTCGGTGGCTTCTTCGTGAACTTCACCGACACCATGAGTCACGACTTTTTGATCGTGCCTGGTGGCTACCTGTCCTTCCATCTTTTCTCCTTCACCAATTTTTTCTGAGTCGTGTTTCTCCATATTCAAAATCTAGAATTAAATAAAAAGGAATTGATTCCAGCTCGAACGCGAACTTTACTATACGAGGATTACTTGCACAAGATCATTTTTATTGCGATATTATCAATCATGAACAATCGCCTGTCATCACTTCCAGTGCCCAAACCCGATCCCATTTTTGCTGCCTCAAAGCTGGCAAGAGCATCGGGGACTAACGCCATCGATGCAACAATTGGTGTTTGCATGGACGAGGAAGGATCGCCTTTATTGCTCGATTCGACTCAGCGTGCCGAACAATTGCGCGTAAGTGAATTGCAGCCAAGAGATTTTTCCTATCCCCCCATCTTGGGTCGGGAGGATTACCGGCAATCTATACACGCTCTTCTTCTCCCCTCCGATCAGAATCGATTGGCGAGCTTTTCTACCGCTGGAGGACAGGGTGCACTGCATACGAATCTACAGCTTCTTAAAAGGCTAGTTTCAAAGCCCATCATGATCTTGCCGACTCCAGCATGGGGGAATCACGTTGATCTGTGCAGGGGTGCGGAAGTGGAGTTACGGAGCACGGAGTACATTCTAAACGGCACGCCGACTCTGGAGCATATTCATGACGCATTGCAGAAAACACGTGGGCAAGCTGCGGTGCTGTTGCAAGTCGGAGGACAAAATCCGACCGGTCTGGATTTTACGCGTCAGCAATGGGAGGAAATGGCCAGTTTGCTGGAGGAATACAACGCAATCGCTTTCTTGGATTTTGCGTACCAAGGATTCGTTTCCGAGCCCGAACAGGATGCTTTTCCCGTGGAACTGTTCAGCCAAAAAAATGTGGAGGCGTTCATTGCGTGGTCTGCATCCAAAAATCACAGTATTTACGGTTATAGAACAGGGCTTGCAGCGGCAATTGCACCGGACGAATCCACACGACACATTATTGAAGGTCACTACTCGGACATCAGCAGTGAGTTGCAATCTGCCGCACCTACCCCCGGACAGGCATTGGTCGCGATAGTGCAACAGAGATTGCAGGCAGAATGGCGGTCGGAACTTCGCAATATACGCTCTCTGCTTACAGCGAAACGGCAACTGCTCAAAGAGCTTCTTGGCATGGATCGTTTTGTCGCTGCATTACAAGGCAACGGATTATTTGCGCGTTTACCGATTAGTCAGCAGGAAATTGAACGATTGAGACATGAGCAGAAGGTATTTCTTCTTGATGATGGGCGAATCAATATTGCGGGTGTGCCCCTGTCTCGAATCCCAGAGCTGGCCGAGAAGATTCGAAGGGTCATTCCTTCGTAAAGCATGCAGTAGGCGCCTGATTGACCTATTTGTGGAAAATCCTCACCATGCACCCCGCCATTTTCTTCCTTACTCTCCCTATGCTGCACATCCAGCTTCCAGAGGGCGCTCATGTCGGGAAAAACGCACGTCTTATTCAGGACATCACCGGCTGCGACACAACCAGATCGCGAGGCATCATATCGGTCGATATCCATGATCAGGGAGAGAAGAGAATCACTTTCCTTATCAACCTTCTTCGTGAGCGATTTGGCATCGTTCAAAGATCCACGAAGTCGGAAGCATAACAAAACGGGCCATCGGATGATGACCCATTTTGTGAGTAGATTAGCAAAATTACGCAGCTTTTTCCTGACTTCAACATTGCAGCACCCTCACCTATGAACGGCATCGTGGAGTAGCTGCTGCTCAGCATCCAGCTTGAGGATGTGCTTCTCCATCCGTTTCGCGTGTGGCAGCGTGTACTCCAGCTCGTACATGGTGTGTGTTAATTCCGCGGCGCGCCGGGCGCTCATGCGCACCCCGTTCCGTTGCAGTTGCCGCTCCAGCTCCTTCCAGACGGCGTAGGCCACGAAGGCGATGCAGATATGCGCC